>NZ_CP060395.1:2400000-2700000 GCF_015840335.1 Synechococcus sp. CBW1108 | reverse complement strand
GCCTGCGGGGGTGCGCCCCTTGGAGGTGCTCCCACTGTGCGGGCGGATGGTCACCAAACCTGGCTACAGCTCCTTTTGTGAGGCCCTGACCATGGGGGTCGGAATCCACCTTGTGCATCGCGATGGCTTTGCCGAGGCTCCGGTGCTGGAAGCGGCCCTTGTGCGCCACGGCTGGCATTACCTGCTCAGCAGGGCCCAGGCCCTGGCGGGGGATTGGCGCCTGGACCAACCCCTCATCCCCCCCAGTGATCCGCCACTGCCAGTTGACGGCTGCATGGCCGCCGCCAAAGCAATTGAATATGTGGCTGCAAATCGAGTGGTCCACAGTGATCTGAACCGTTCAGCGTGATTGTTCATACCGATGGACACTTCTGAGATTGGCACTAACACCATCGTGTTTCGGGGGATTCGTAGCCAAATTGGGCCGAACAAATATTTTCTTCGTTTTTCCAGATTCGGCCGCCTGCAGGCGGTTTTGCCGTTTGATTCGCTCCGGTATGACCTTGCCCAGCATCAACTCCCGATTCTTTTCCCTGCTCGCCATCACCAGCTTTGTTGCTGGCGCCTCCCTACTGAGTGCCCCATCGGCCCGGGCCCAGCAGGATGAGGTCCAGTCTCCTGAGGCCCAGTCTCTTGAAGCCCCCCGGCCCTTAGCGGCAACTGTTTCAGCATCCATAACCCTGCCTTCCCCTTCGCCGCGCATCTTCGCCATCACGCCCGAGCGCCGGGCCCTGCTCAACACGATCCGTTTTGCCGAGGGCACCTGGGCTGGTGGGGAGGACGTCGGTTACCGCATCATGTTTGGCGGTGGCCTGATGCCATCGCTGGACCGTCACCCAGACCGGGTTGTGCGAACCGCCCGCTACGCAAGCGCCGCAGCAGGGGCCTACCAGTTCATGCCATTTACTTGGGATCTGGTCACTCGTTCCCTTGGGGTTGCCCAATTCGGTCCCCATGTGCAAGACCAGGGAGCCCTCTTCCTGATCCGGCGTCGTGGTGCCCTGGCCTTGGCCGATCAGGGATTATTCACGCCCCTGCTGGCGGCCAAATTGGCACCGGAATGGGCCAGTTTTCCCACCTTGGCCGGCCGCAGCTACTACGGCCAGCCGGTGAAGCGCTTCCACGACCTCAGGCGCTTCTACGAGGACAACCTGTCCCGGCTCCGCGGCCAACTCAGTGCCGACCAAGCCGCCGCCAACTTGGCCTCAGCCAAGCCTGCCTGTATGCCGGCCGATTCCCTGCGTTGCAAGCTTGAAGCCCTCAAGGGCCTGGGCCCCCGGGCGAGCGGGAATTCAATCTGAATCCTGGGCGCGGGGTTTGCCGACCGTTGCTCCCGCTATCAGATAAGCCCCTAGGGCTGCACCCAGGAAGGCCAGGCTGTTGCGGGCAACCGGCAGCAGGTCACTGGTGCGGGTAACAATCGGCCCCAGGCCGAGGGCGCCAAACAGGATCAGCCAGAGGGGGGAGAGCAGCAGCACCCAGGCCCACTCCACCTTGCGTCCCTCCTTGCGGGGGTAGGCGGCGAAGCCGGCCACCAGGCCGCCCAGAACGGAGGTGGAAAGGGTGAGCAGCCATTGCTCCTGGGGCAGGCCTGGCACCACCTGACAACCACCCTGCTGCAGGCAGGTTTCCACCACGGCCAGGGCATCGACAATGGCGGCATCCTGGCCGTGGTCACGCACGTAGTACTGGTTGCCGAAGCGGGTCTGCAGTTCCACCCAGTAGGTGCGGGGCATCAGGGCGAATAGGGCATCGCCGACGTTGAAATTGAGCAGATTGCCGCCGCGCTCATCGGCCACCAGCAGCAGGCTGCGCTCATCAAGCTCCCAGAAGCTTTTAACCGCTTGGCCGGGGGTGCGGTCGTACTGGGTCAGCACCCGCAGCTTCCAGCCCGTGTCGGCCTCAAAGCGGTTGAGGTTGTCCTCCAGGCTGGTGCGCTGGCCATCGGTGAGGATCTTGGCCAGGTCGATCACCGGCGTGGGGTGGTCGGGCAGCAGGTCGGGGTTGTCGTAGGCGTGGGCCGGAGCAATGCCCACGCCCAGCCAGCAGGTCAACACCAGCAACAAGCTCGCCAAGACCGTTGTCATGGCAGTCAGAACGCGACCCATCCACCGGCCTCAGGGAAGATGCATTCTCCCTGAGCAGCCGTCTAAGCGTGACACTGCCCCCTAGCGATGCTTTGCCCGCCTGGCTTCTAGAGCGCCTGCAGGCAGCCGGCGGGGCGGTGCCCTTTCGCACTTATATGGAGTGGGTGTTGCACGATTCAGCGCATGGAGCCTATGGCTCCGGCCACCTGGGTATCGGCCCAGCAGGGGATTTCGCCACCGCCCCCTCACTGGGGCCGGACTTCGCCACCCTGCTGGCCCCCCAGATCGGTGACTGGCTCATTGCCCTGGCGGCCGTTCCCAGGCCCCTCGCCCTGGTTGAGGCAGGGCCAGGCGAAGGCAGCTTGGCCCTGCAGCTGGCCGAGGCCCTGGTGGCTGGTTGGCCCCAGCTGGCCCAGCGCCTGGAGCTGGTGCTGGTGGAGCCCAACGAGGGCATGGCGGCCCGTCAGCGAGCCCTGCTGCAGGACTGCCCCTTGCCCTGTCGCTGGGCCAGCTTTGCGGAGCTGGCGGCATCACCGCTGCGCGGTGTGGTGCTCGCCCATGAGGTGCTTGATGCCCTGGCGGTGGAGCGGATCGTGTGGGACGGGGCGCTCTGGCGCCAGCAGCTGGTGGCGCTGCACGAGGGTCCTGAGGCGGAGCTCTCGCTGCGGCTGGAGCCCGGCGCGCCCCTGGAGCCGGCAGCGGCCGCCCAGCTCGAGCCCCTTGGACTCCTGCCCCCCTTGCCCCAGCGCCCGCCCGGCTGGTGCACCGAACTGCATCCGGGCCTGGCCCCCTGGCTTGGCGAGTGCGCCGAGGCCGTGGCGGAGGGCCAGTTGCTGGTGATCGACTACGCCCTGGAGGCCTGGCGCTACTACGCCCCCCAGCGCTCTGACGGCACCTTGATGGCTTACCGGGGCCAGCAGGCCAGCGGTGATCCGCTTCTGGAGCCAGGCGCCTGGGATCTCACCGCCCACCTATGTATTGAGAGCGTCGATGCCGCTGCCGCCTTCAGCGGCTGGCAGCCCCTTGGCCAGTGCCGCCAGGGCCAGGCCCTGCTCGCCCTTGGCTTGGCCGAGCGGCTGCACGGCCTGCAGCAGCAGCCCCCAGCTGAGCTCGCCACCGTGTTGGCCCGCCGCGAGGCCCTGCTGCGGCTGGTGGATCCACGGGCGCTGGGGGAATTCCGCTGGCTGGCCTACGGGCGGGGCCTGGATCGCCAGGCCTTGCTGGCCCCGCCGCGGTTTCTGCAGGAGCCCGGTCTCTGACCCCAATGGCCCGGTGGTCTGCCTAATTTCCCAGCGATCAACGCGCCACCGGCCTTGGCAGATCCCTTTCGAGTGCTGGAAGCCTTGGTGCTGCTGGCCATGAATGTGATGGGCAGCGCCGTGGTGGCGTTGTTCGTGTTGCTGGCCTCCCGCGGCGGCCTGCGCACGCCGATCCTCGAAGCGCCCCAGTTGCCCAAACCAGCCCTGGCCTGGGCCGATCCCACCCCCCAGGCTGTGATCCTCACGGCGATCGTGATCGGCCTCTCGATCCAGGCGCTGTTGCTGGTGGTGCTCACCCGCCTGGCCCGGATCGATCCCCTGCTCGACACCGCCAGCTTCGAGCAGCTCAGCTCCAGCCGCGCCAGCGCCACTCCCCGCCATGGCTGAGCTCTCCCCCGCCCTGCTGACTGCCTCGCTGCTGCTGCCGTTGCTGGCAGCGTTCACGGCGCCGCTGCTGCCGTCGCTGGCGCGGCCCCTGGCCCTGCTGTCCGCCCTGCTCAGCGCTGGCCTGGGCCTGGCCCTGAGTGCCGGCCTGGGGCCCTGGAGCCTGGAGCTGGTCGGCCCGCTGGGCGTGCTGCTGCAGTTCGACGCCACCGCGGCGCCGTTCGTGCTGCTCAACGGCCTTGTGGTGCTGGCGGTGCTCTTGGACGGCTGGCAACAACCGCTGAACGGCCCGTTTCCGGTGTTGCTGATGGTGCTGCTGGCGGGCCTCAACTCCGCTTTCGTTGCGGTGGATCTGCTCAGCCTCTATGTGGCGCTGGAGGTGGTGGGCATCACCGCCTTCCTGCTGATGCTGGGTCAACGCAGCAGCCTGCAGCTGTGGATCGGCCTGCGCTACTTGCTGGTGGGCAACACCGTGATGGTGATCTACCTGCTGGGCGTGGCGCTGCTCTACCTGCGCAGCGGCAGCTTCCGGCTGCAGGCCCTGGCCGATCTCGCACCGGCCGATGGCGCCGCCACCAGCATCACGCTGGCGCTGTTGCTGGTGGCGCTGCTCACCAAGGCCGGCGTGTTCTTAAGTGGTCTTTGGCTGCCGCGCACCCATGCCGAGGCCCCGGCCAATGTCTCGGCCCTTCTCTCTGGAGTGGTGGTTGCCGGTGGGCTCTGTCCGCTGCTACGGCTCAGCCAGGCCCTGCCCCAGCTGCAGCCGCTGCTGGTGGTGATCGGCCTGGCCAGTGCCCTGCTGGGGGTGAGCTACGCCTTGGCTGAAACCGACCTCAAGCGTCTGTTGGCCTGGAGCACCCTCTCCCAGGTTGGTCTGGTGATCCTCGATCCCACAGTGGGCGGCGTCTATGCCCTGGCCCATGGCCTAGCCAAGGCGGGGCTGTTTCTGCTGGCCGGCCGGGTGGGGGAGCGCAACCTGGTGCGCTGGCGGCAGTCGGCCCTGCCGCTGCAACAGGCCCTGCCCCTGTGGCTGGGGGCGCTTTCCATCGCCGGAGCTCCGCCGCTGCTGGGGTTCTGGGCCAAGGAGGGGCTCAGCCGCGGCCTCAGCGGCCCGTCCAGCGGCGTGCTGCTGGTGGCGATGGTGGGCACGGCGGCGGTGTACGCCCGTCTGTTGCGGCGGCCCCTAGCTCCGGCCTCCGGCGCCTTGCCCCTGGGCCCGGCGCTGCTGGCTCTGCTGCTCCTGGCCGGCGGCATGTTGCTGGCGCCGTTGCCGGCCCAGGGCAGCCTCCTCAAGGCCGCAGCGGTCCTGGCGGCCGGCGCGGGTCTGGAGTTGCTGCTGGATTTGGGCCTTCGCGCTGCAGCCGGCCTGGGCTGGCTAGCTCTGCCCAGGTTGGAGCGTCTCGACGACCTGCTCGGGGGTATTGCCCTGGTGGGAGTGACTCTGATGGCGCTGTTGCTGGGGGGAGGGCTGCCATGGGCCGTGTGATCACCGTGACGTTGCGGCTGCTGATCTGGCTGCTGCTCACCGGCGACCTGAGCCAGGTGAATGTGCTGATCGGCGTGCTGGTGGCGGTGCTGCTGCCAATGTCCCGCCACAGCCGCCGCCTGCCCCTGCGCCCGCTGCTCGTGGCCCTGCGGGACAGCCTGCTGGCGATCCCCCAGGCCTTCGCCGAGGGGTTTGTACTGCTGCGTTCGGGACGCACCCTGACCGAGACGCTCGAAACCCAGGGCTTTAGCGATTCTGGCTCAGCCCTGCTGATCTTTCTGGAGGTGTTCCGCGTGACGCTCACCCCGTTCACGATCGCCCTTGGGATGGATGCTGATGGCCGGGCCTTTCGGGTACACCGGCTGGCCCGCCCGGAGGTGCGGCGATGACAGGGACCTGGCTGGAGCTGGTGCAGCTGGGCATGGTGGTGGCCCTGCTGCTGCCGATTGTGGTGGCCTGCCGCCGCAGCGACGTATGGCATCGTCTCGCAGCGCTGGCCAGCCTCTCCACGAAGGTGGCCTTGCTGATGCTGGTGGTGTCGGTGGTGCGCGACGACTGGATGGTGGGGGTTGTGGGCGTGATCGTGCTCAGCGTCGGCAACGCCGCGGTGATGCTGCTGGCCAACCTGCTGCGAGGGGTGGACCACTGATGCTCACCCTCCTTCCCCTCGCTGCCCAGCGCTTGCTGGAGGTGCTGAGCGACCTGCTGCTGGTGAGTGGTCTGGTGCTGTGGTTCACGGGAACCTGGCCGCTGCTGGGCCGCAGCAGCTTTCTGCACAAGCTCCATTTCCTGGGCATCGGCGACACCCTGGGCTCCGCGCTGATGCTGCTGGGGCTGCTGCTGAGGCTCAACCGCGAGTGGCCCCTGCTGCTGCTGGCGCTGATCTCGCTGGTGATCTGGAACACGATCTTCGGTTACGTGCTGGCCAGCTGCTCCCAGGTGAGCCGTTACGGAGACCTCGATCCGGAGGTGCGTCCATGACGCTCACCCAGGAGATCCAGTTGCTGCTGCCGCTCACGGCCCTGCTGCCGCTCATCGCGATCCTGCTGGTGGTCCAGAGCAACCCTTATCAGACCCTGGTGCTGCGGGGTCTGCTCGGGGCGGTGTCGGCCCTGATCTATGCCCTTCTGGGCGCGGCCGATGTGGCGCTCACCGAGGCCCTGGTCGGCACCCTGCTCTCCACCACCCTCTATGCGGTGGCGCTGCGCTCCTCGATGGTGGTGCGGGTGGCGGTGGCGACGGAGTTGCCACCCGAGCCGTTGTGCCAGCAGCTGTGCCGATGGCTCGATCCCCTGCATCTGCGCCTTGAGCTGCTTGGTCCGGCCGATGCCGACCTGCATGCCGTGCTCGAGCCCGCTGGGGCAGGCTCGTTCCGCCTGCTGCTGCACAACCGTCAGCTGCTGGAGCGGCTGGAGGGGCTGCCTGGAGCCCAGAGGTGGCGACAGGCCGGCCACCAGCTCGAGCATCGCTCCGCGCTGCCCCTGTCTCCCGATCCGGCCCAGCCCGATCAGGAGCACCTCCCATGAACCCGTCCCGTTCTGCAGCCGGTCTGCGGCCGGCCCAGCTGCTCTACGGCCTGGCGGCGGTGGTGCTCTGCCTGGCGCCTTTGGCTCTGGCGCTGCCGCAACCGCTGCCCCTGAGCAAATCACTGCAGCAGCTGCTAGACGCTGGCGGAGTGCCCAACCTGGTGTCCACGGTGATCCTCCACACCCGCCTCTACGACACGGTGGCGGAGGTGGTGGTGTTCACCCTGGCCTCGATCGGTGTGCGCTGGATTCTCAGCGGCGAGCCGCAGCAGCAGCGCATCCGTGCTCTGCAGGACGCCCCCTCGGTGTTGCTCTGCCAGCTGGGGGCCACGGTGTGTGCATTGGTGGCGGTGGAACTGGCTCTGCGCGGCCACCTCTCCCCTGGCGGTGGTTTTGCGGCCGGCGTGGCTGGTGGCACCGCCATCGGCCTGCTGCTGATCAGCGGCTCGGCGCGACTGGCCGATCGGCTGTTCCAGCACTACCGCGCCGACCTCTGGGAGAAGGCGGCGGTGGTGGGGTTCGTGCTGGTGGCCTCGCTGGCGCTGGCAGGCCTGGTGCCCGGCGTCTCGGGTGGCTTTGGCCAGATCGACAGCGGCGGCTGGATTCCCCTGCTCAATGCGCTGGTGGCCGTCAAGGTGACCCTGGGGTCCTGGGCAATGGTGCAGCTGCTGGTGCGCTACCGCGGCCTGCTCTAGGCTGGAGGCGGGCCTTCCCCCAGCGCCTCGGCCACGGCCTGCTGGAACACAGCCTCCTCGGGATGGATGCCGGTCCAGCGCTCGAAGATCTGCATGGCCAGCTGCACCAGCATCTCCACCCCATCAACGGTGGGGCAGCCCCGTTCCCTTGCCTGGGCCAGAAAGGGCGTGATGCGGGGATTGGTGATCACATCCACAGCCAGACAGCTGGGCGCGACGCTCTGCCAGTCCAGAGGCAGGGGCTCCAGCTCCGGCGCACAGCCCAGGTGAGTGGCATTCATAAGCAGCGTGGTGCCCTCCGGCAGGCGCAGCGGCTCCTGCCAGCGTTGCCATTCGCAGGCCAGGCCACTGGCCTGGCGAACCCGCTCTGCCACCTCGCGCCCTTGCTCCTCCCGCCGGGTGATCAAGGTGAGCTGGCTGGCCCCGGCCCAGGCGATCTCCACCGCCATCGCCCTACCGGCCCCCCCGGCCCCGAGCATCACCACCCGCTGCCCCTGCAGGGGGGCCACCTTCTCGATGGCCTTCACCACGCCTTTGCCGTCGTTGTTGTGCCCGATCAGGAGTCCCGCTTCAATCGTGATGTAATTGGCCGCACCGATGGCGCTCACGTCGTCATCGACGGCATCCAGCAGTGGAATCACGGCCACCTTGTAGGGCACGGTGATGCACATACCGCTGTAGCCCAGGGGCTGCAGAGCCGAAATCGCCTTGGCCAGGTCCGCCTCGTTGGCGATGTCGCTCTTCCAGAACTGCCAGTGGAGCCCGTGGTGGGCATACACGGCATCGAACATCCGGTCGATCGGGTTCTCCGCCACCGGATGGCCAAGCATGCCGGTCATCTGCTTCTGAGGGGGGATCAAGGGCGGGCTGCGAGGACCTCCAGCCTGGCTGGAACATCGCCTGTTGCCCACGCCCCCACGCCCAAGCCTCTACCCCCAAGCCTCCACGGCCAATCAGCTGCTTGCCAACCAGCCGGCCAGCGGCTGGGGCTCCTGATTCGCGCTGCTGGTGATCTCGATAATCTTGCCGATCGCCGCAGGCGTCTCGAGTGCATCCAGACAGGCCCGGGCCACCAGCAGGCGGGGCAGGCTGCTGCTCTCCTGCTGGTCGGCTCCGGAATACACCACCCCCTCCGATGCGGCGCGACTGTCGTCCTCACTGAGACCGCCGGGGCGGATCACCGTCCAGTCGAGCCCGCTCTGCTCCAGCCAGCGTTCGCCCAGCCGCTTCCACACCAGAATCAAGCCGAACAGGTTGAGCGGATGCAACCAGCGACCAGCGCAGAGGGAGCTCACCAGCACCACCCGCTTCAAGCCCACCGCCTGGCAGGCCTGGATCTGGTCGCGCACGCCGATCGCATCCACCTGCAAGGGGCCGGCCAGGTTTACCGATGGCCGCGCGCCGGTGGCGATCAACAGGGAATCGCAGCCCCTCAGGGCGCTTTGCAAAGCTTCGGTGGCACTGAAATCGAAGCGTCGCACTTCGAGCCGCCCCTGTTGCTCTGCTTCGGCCAGGGCCGGCGGCAGCACCGAGCCAGGCCGCAGGATCGCCCGCACCGCCAAGCCGCGATGCAGGGCTTGATCCACCACCCGCCAACCGGTTTTGCCGGAGGCACCGGTCACAGCCACCAGGGTCATCGCCACTCCCTCAACGTCCAACCATGCTGGTACCCAGCCGCTAGAACCGCGGCCCGGGCTTGGCTGACTGTGGCAGCGGGGACATGACGATCATTCAGGCCAGAAATCTCAGCAAGAGCTACCGAATCAGCGAGAAGCAGCCAGGGCTGGCAGGCAGTCTGCGCCACCTGGTGCGGCGGGTGCACCGGGATGTGGTGGCCGTCGACCGGATCAGTTTCAGCATCGAGCCCGGCGAATTTGTGGGCTTCCTCGGCCCGAATGGGGCCGGCAAGACCACCACCTTGAAGATGCTCACCGGCCTGATCCACCCCAGTGGCGGCGAGCTCCAGGTGGCCGGTCACCAGCCCTGGCGGCGCCAGCCCCGCTTCCTGCGTCAGATCACCCTGGTGATGGGCAACCGCCAGCAGCTGATCTGGGATCTGCCAGCCCTGGATTCCCTCCAGGTGAATGCGGCGGTGTACGGGCTGGAGCCCGTCGCAGCGGCTAGGCGAATCCGGGAGCTCGCCGAGATGCTGGAGCTGGGGCCAGAGCTGAATCGGCCGGTGCGCAAGCTCTCCCTCGGCCAGCGCATGAAGGCCGAGTTGCTGGCGGCCTTGCTGCACAGCCCCTCCGTGCTGTTTCTCGATGAACCCACCTTGGGGCTGGATGTGAATGCCCGGGTCCGGGTACGGGATTTTCTTGCCGACTACAACCGCCAGACCGGCGCGACCGTTCTGCTCACCAGCCATGACATGGGCGACATAACTGCCCTCTGTCCGCGGGTGTTGCTGATCCACGAGGGCCAGCTTTTCCACGACGGTTCTTTAGCCCTGCTTACCCAGCGGCTTGCCCCCTGCCGCCAGGTGCGCTTGGAGCTCGCCGATCTCCACCCGAGCGAGGCGTTTGCGGGCTTTGGCCAGATCGAGGAGCACCACGGCCACCTACTGCGGCTGCTGGTGCCGCGGGACCAGCTCACCGAGCGGGTTGCGGCCCTGCTCGAGCGCTTTTCGGTGCTGGATCTGGAGGTGGGGGATCCACCAATCGAGGATTTGATCGGCGTCCTGTTTCGCAGCCGAGAAGCAGCAGCCAGGGGGGATTCGCCATGAGGCTCCGGCACGGCTGGCGTGTGGCACGGGCGTTGCTGGTCAGCCAGTACGCCCTGATGCTCGAGTACCGGGCCGAGATCGTGCTGTGGGCTCTCTCCGGTGTGCTGCCCCTGATCATGCTCGGTGTGTGGAGTGGTTCCGGGGCCGGCGCTGGAGCAGGGCTCTCACCGCAGCAAATCAGCCGCTACTTCCTCTCGGCCTTTTTGGTGCGCCAGTTCACCGTGGTGTGGCTGATCCACGTGTTTGAGGAGGATGCGCTGCAGGGGCGGCTCTCTCCCTTTTTGTTGCAGCCGCTGGCCCCCCTCTGGCGCTATCTGGCGGCCCACTTCAGTGAGCAGGCCTCCCGGGTGCCAATCGTGGCGATCATGCTTTTGGCCCTCGGCCTGGTGGCGCCGGGGCTGCTCTGGCTGCCATCACCGCGCTCCCTGCTGCTGGGCCTGGTGGCGATTCAGGCAGCCTTCCTGCTCCGTTTCCTGCTTCAGGTGGTTGTCACAACCCTCTGTTTCTGGAGTGAGCGAGCGGCGGCGCTGGATCGGCTGCTGCTGATTCCCTATCTGTTCCTATCTGGCCTGGTGGCGCCGCTTGAGACCTTTCCCCCGGCTGTTCGCCGCCTGGCGATGGCCACACCTTTTCCCTGGATGGTGGATTTTCCCGCCCGACTCCTGGCCGGTGAGGAGGTGAATGCAACCCTGGGCTTCGCAGCCATCGCGGCCTGGTGCCTGCTGCTGCTGCCGATTGGCCGCTGGCTGTGGCTAGCCGGCCTGCGCCGCTATTCGGCGATGGGGGCCTGAGTCATGGCCAGCTGGCGCCACTACGGACGCAGCTTGCGCAGCTTTTGGAGCACGTCCCTGGCCGCCGAGCTCGAATATCCCCTCAACGCCGTCATTGAGCTGGTGTCGGTGTTCGGCAACTTGGCCGGCAGCCTGTTTGTGCTACAGCTGCTCTTCGCAGGGGGCTCCAGCCTGGGGGGCTGGAGCTGGGATGGGGCCCTGGTGGTGCTGGGTCTGTACACCCTGCTGGATGGGATCACCACCTGCTTGCTGCAGCCCAACCTGAGCCGGATCGTCAACCACGTGCAGACCGGCACCCTCGACTACGTGTTGCTCAAGCCAATCGACAGCCAGTTCTGGCTTTCAACCCGCACCGTTTCACCCTGGGGTCTGCCGGCGATTGGGGCCGCTCTGGCCCTGATTGCCTGGGCTTCGAGCCGGGCCGGACTGCCCTCCCCAGCGCTGCTATTGCTTGCTCTGGCCCTGCTGCTGGCCTCCCTGGTGATCCTCTACAGCCTTTGGTTCGTGCTGGCGGCCCTGAGCATCTGGTTCGTCAAGGTCTGGAATGCCACTGAGGTGTTGCGCCAGACCCTGGTGGCCGGTCGCTATCCGGTGAGTGCCTATCCGCCGGCGCTGCGGTTGGTGTTTACCCTCGTTTTGCCAGTTGCCTTCCTCACCACGGTGCCCGCCGAAGCGCTGCTCGGCAGGGGATCATTGGCCTGGGCAGGCGGCTCACTGCTGGCTGCCATTCTCTGTTTTGGCGGCAGCCGCTTGCTCTGGCTCCATGCCCAGCGCTTCTACACCTCAGCCTCGAGTTAGGTCCCATGGTTGCTTCCATTCCTCTCAACCCAGACCTGAACACAGAACCCAAAAGCGAGCTAGACGCCGAGGCCCAGCAACGCTGGCAGGAGCACTGGCAGCAGCGCTGGTATCCGGTGGCCTACCTGCAGGATCTAGACCCGCTGCGACCCACCCCTTTCACCCTGCTTGGCCAGGATCTCGTTCTGTGGTGGGAAGCAGAGTCGAGCCAGTGGCGCGCCTTCGCCGACATCTGCCCCCACCGCCAGGTGCCCCTCAGCGAGGGACGTATCAACGAACGGGGTGAGCTGGAGTGCCCCTACCACGGTTGGAGTTTTAACGGCGAGGGCCATTGCACCACCATTCCCCAGGCGGAACCGGAGGCCGCCGCCAGCGCCTGCCGCAATCCCCGCAGTGCCTGCCGCTCCCATGCCACAGCCACGGCCCAGGGTCTGCTGTTTGTTTTCGCCGGCCAGGGCGAGCAGGCCGAACTGGCTGAACTGCCTCGCGTGCCCCTGCTGGATGACCCCCTCTGGCTGGTGCAGGACACCTTCCGGGACCTGCCGATGGATGCGCTCACCCTGCTGGAGAACGTGCTCGATGTGAGCCACGTGCCCTTCACCCACCACCGCACGGTGGGTAAGCGCCAGAACGCCGCACCGGTCCAGGCCGAGCTCACAGCCTCCGATGCGGCGGGCTTCAGCGTCTCCTGGCCGGAGGGTCCACGCCGGGGAAAACTGGGCAGCCAATTCACCACCTTTGTCGCTCCGGCTCTGATGTGGCACGACCTCACGGCCAAGGGGTTCGCCCGTTTTCTCACCGTGGTTTACGCCACTCCCATTCGGCCGGGCGAATGTCGCCTGTTTGCCCGCTTCCCATTCCAGTTCCGCTCCCTGCTGCCGCGCCTGCTGCTGCGGGCCAGACCCCAGTGGCTGCAGCACCTGGGCAACCATGTCGTGCTGGAAGACGACCAGGTTTTCCTCCATTGGCAGGAAAGGGCCCAGGGCAAGAGCTACCTGCCCACCAGCGCCGATGTTTACGTAAGGGCCCTCAAAGACTGGGTGGCTGGCGTAGCCGGACCCCCATTCCCAGCCGCCACCCTGCCGCCGCGCCAGGGCCCTGCCCAGTTGATGGAGCGCTACGAGAGCCATACCCGCCATTGCCGCGCCTGCTCAGGAGCCCTGCAGGGGGTGAGTCGCTGGCGGCCGGTGCTGCTTGGTGCCCTGGCGGTAGAGCTGCTGCTGGCTGCCTGGCTGCCTGGCTTGGCCGCCCGGGTAACCCTGGTGCTGCTGCTTGGCCTGGGCGCCCTGCTGCTGCGCCAGCTAAACCGCTGGGAGGTGCTGCTGATGCGGGGAGATGGCCAGCCGCCGCGCAATCGGCTTTAGCGGTTCGGCCAGCATCGGCCGGCATCAGCCCAGGCGCTGCTCAAGGGGCTGGGCCCGGCAATCCAGCTGGCGGGCGCGCTGCAGGTCTACCCGGGTGATTCGGTAACCCAGTCGCCGGGCGGCGAGGACCAGCTCCTGCTGGGTGCGGCAGTGCTTCAGGGCCCGCTGCAGGCTCGTTTCGGCCTCCGCCTCTTCCACCAGCCGCTCCAGTTCGCTCCAGCTCATCGGCAAACCCTTTAGTGGTCACACCATGCCCAACCCCAGTTCAGGGCACAAGGTGGCAGTGCATCGGCCGGGCGAAACTTCACGAATTGCGGCCTTACTGCAGCAGCACCTGTCGGATGGTCGATTCGGCCACATCGCTGCGAATCTGCACGGAGCCAATTGCATTGGGCAGAACAAACCGCACCCGGCCATCCCGAACTTTTTTATCGCCCTGCAGGCAGGCGATCACCGCTCCAGCATCCAGGCTGGGCCAGTCGTGGGGCAGCCCGGCGGCGGCGATGACGGCCCGTTGCCGCTGCTGGTCCGCAGCGTTCCAAAGGCCCATGGCCAGCGCTATCTCACCGGCCGCCACCATGCCGATCGCCACCGCCTCGCCGTGCAGCCAGGTGCCATAACCACAGAGCGTTTCCACCACGTGGCCAAGGGTGTGGCCGTAATTGAGGATGGCCCGCAGGCCCCCCTCCCTTTCATCGGCAGCCACCACCTGCGCCTTGGCTGCAGCGGAGCGCTCCAGAATCTTCTGCAGCAATGGCCCTCCCACGGCCGCCATGCTGCTGAGTCCGCTGCTGGCCTCCAACTCGCTGAACAGCGTCCGGTCGCCAATCACCCCATATTTGATCACTTCGGCCATGCCGGCCCGAAACTCCCGCTCGGGCAGGGTGCTCAAGGTGCTGGGATCCACCAGCACCAACCTGGGCTGGTGGAAGGCGCCGATCAGGTTCTTACCGCCGGAATGGTTGACACCGGTCTTGCCGCCGATGGCCGCATCCACCATGGCCAGCAAGGTGGTGGGTACCTGCACCACGGCAATTCCCCGCAGCCAGGTGGCGGCTGCAAAACCGGCCATGTCGCCGACCACGCCGCCACCGAGGGCAACGATCAGCGAGCCGCGCTCCAGCCTGTGGGCGAAGGCGGCGTCGTGGATCTGGGCCACGGTGGCGAGTGTTTTCTGGTCTTCACCGGCGTCGATTACCAGGGTGGTGGCCTCGAAGCCGGCGGCCTGGAGGCTGGCCAGGGCCTTGGCGCCGTAATGCTCTTGCACCACGGGGTTGGTAACCATCAGCACCTTTGTACCTTCTTTGCTGCCGCGGGCACGGATCTGCTCGCCAAGGCTGGCCAAGGCACCGGTGCCTATTACCACCGGATAGGGGTTGGCGCTGAGCGCCACCTCGATGGTGCGGATGGCGGTGGGCGCAGCGGTCATGGGAGCGGGCGGGTTGGCTTGAGGCTACGGCCGCTCCGAGGTTTTGATCCGGCCCGCGGCGATCGCTTCCAGCAGGGTTTGGTGATCCTGTTCGACAAGGTCAGCATGGCGCAGCGCTTGCTCGAGCAGGCTTGCGCTGAAGAGCTTCAGATCGTTAATCGTGGCGCTGATCGCCCGGCGATCGCCGCTGCGGGCATGGGCCTTGGCCAGGGTCCAGCCGCAGAGCTTGCCGTAATCCTTCACCCCCTGGGCATCGAGCTGGGTCACATCCACCGAACCATTCCAGTTGCGAAATTGCCGCCAGTAGTAGGGCCTTCCTTCCGGCGAGGTGGTCCACCCAAGAAAACCATCACTGGCGGTCTGCATCAGTCGCTGGCCCTTCACCACCCGTTCGCCCTGGTGCTCGGGTGCCGGTTGGTCGACGTAGGGCGCCAACACGGAGGGCTCGGCCTGTTTGCTTTGCAGCACCAACACATCGTCGGGGTGGTCGCCGACAAAAACGTCGATGGCGCAGCGGGTGCCCACAGAGCCAACCCCCACCGGCTTGAGCGCGGCATCACTGAGGCGAAAGTGCGAGAGCAGGTGGCGCAGCTCGGGCCTCACGCTCTGCAGATAGTCGGCATACATGTGGTCAAACCGTTGGCGCCATTTCATGCCAAACAACACATCACTTGGTAGCTCGGCATAGCGCACGATCAGCGGCGGCTGATGACGAAACTGGAGGTCACCGCTGCTGTTTAGCTCGCACAGCTTGCGCACCGCCTGGCCGCTATCACGCTGTAGCGCAGTAGCCACCACCTGCTTGAGATGGGCTTGAAGGCAGGCACCGGCCTGCTGATCGATAAGCTCCTGCAAGGGCAGCTTGCTGACCCACATCTGCAGAAAAGGCATCTCCGCGAAGTTGGCCATCGCCTCGCCGTACGAGCGCACTCCACGGCGACATACCTTGCCCTGGTCCTTGTCGCTGAGGCCCAGGCTGCGGGCTGCCAGAATCAAGCTGGTGGCCAGACGGATCAGGTCCCACTCAAACGGCCCGGAGTGGGTTTCGTCGAAGTCGTTGATGTCGAAGAGCAGCTGTAGCTCCGGCGAGCCGTAGAAGCCAAAATTGAGCAGGTGGGCATCGCCGCAGAGCTGCACCATCACCCCGGAGTGGGGCTCGCGGGCCAGGTCGGCGGCCATCACCACGGCAGCGCCGCGAAAGAAGGCGAAGGGATTGGCAGCCATGCGGCTGCGACGCAAGGGGACCAGCCAGGGCAGCCTCTCGGCCTCCTGCTGTGCCAGCAGGTCGAGGGGGTTACGCGATTGTTCAGCCATTCGCTTCAGCATTGCTGAGGTCTGCAGTGGCAGGCCTGCAGCACCTGCCCTCACAATGATGGGACCCGGTGAAGTGCATGTCTCTCCCTGCCCCCCGCACCGCCACGGCCTGGGGTTTTCTGCTGCCAGCCCTGGTGCTGATCGGCCTTTCGGTGCTGATCCCGGCCGCGATGGCCCTGGTGATGAGTTTGAGCCAGGCTGGTCTGGATGTGAGCGAACCGCTGCGATTTGTGGGCCTGGCCAACGTGCGGCGGCTGCTGAGCGATCCGATGTTTTTCCAGGTCACCGGCACCACCTTTCTATATCTGGTGGGAGTGGTGCCCCCGATTGTGCTCGGGGCGCTGGCGCTGGCAGTGCTGGTCAACAGCCAGTTGCCCGGGATCCACTGCTTCCGAGGTGCCCTCTACACGCCCGTGCTGGTGTCGATCGTGGTGGCCGCAATCGCCTTTCGTTGGATCTACGCCGAGAACGGCCTGGTCAATGGCTGGCTTGGAGCCCTGCTGGGTCCAGCCTTTGAGCCCATCGGCTTTCTCACCTCCCCGGTGCTCGCCCTGCCCTCGGTAATGCTTGTCACCCTCTGGAAGGGCCTTGGTTACTACATGGTGATCTTCCTGGCCGGTCTCCAGGGCATCTCCCCCGACCTCTACGAGGCAGCCGCTCTCGATGGCAGTGAGGGTTTGCGCAAGCACCTCGACATCACCTTGCCCCTGCTCCGCCCATACATCACCTTAGTTGCCGTGATTTCGGCCATCGCCGCCACCAAGGTGTTTGAGGAGGTCTACCTGATGACCCAGGGGGGGCCCGCCGATTCCACCCGGACCCTGGTTTATTACGTCTACGACCAGGCCTTTGCGGAGCTAGAGATCAGCTACGCCTGCACCATCGGCCTGGCCCTGTTCCTGATCGTGCTGTTGCTCAGCCTGGTGCGCTTCCTTTTTGCTGCCGACAAAGGCCTGGCCTGACCGCTGGCCCCTTAGCCTGTCGGATTGGCAATAACTGGGTGATGGCTGATCCGGTGTCAGCACTGGCAGGCTCGGCCGTCGGGGTTGTAGGGGGCGGCCAGCTGGCCATGTTGCTGGCGGCAGCGGCCCGCAGGCTCGAGGTGCCGCTCCATGTCCAGACCCCATCGGCCCAGGATCCAGCCGCGGCCCTCGCCACTTCGGTGGTTTTGGCCAATCTCGACGACATCGCCGCCACCCGCGAGCTGGCCCGACGCTGCGGTGCGATCACCTTTGAAAATGAGTGGCTTGACCTGCCCGCCCTGGCCCCATTGGGTTTTGAAGGGGTGGTTTTCCTGCCGAGCCTGGAGGCCCTGTCTCCCCTGGTATGCAAACGCCGTCAGCGCCAGTTGCTGCAGGGTCTGGGCCTGCCCACCCCCCGGTGGTGTGAAATGCCCACCGATGGGGTTTTGCCAGCCGATTTTGCCTATCCCCTGATGGCGAAGCTCGCCAGTGGCGGCTACGACGGCAAGGGAACGGTTGTGCTTGGGGGGCCAGGGGAGCTGGCTTCTCTCCAGGCCAGGGTGCCCCAGGGCGACTGGATCCTGGAAGAAATGGTGCCGTTTGAACTGGAACTCTCCCAGCTGGCCTGTCGCGACAGGGATGGCAAGGTGCAATGCTACACCCTGGTGCAGACCCACCAGCACCAACAGGTGTGTGACTGGGTGCTTGCCCCAGCCCATGTGCCCCAGGCAGTGCAGGCCTACGCCCGCAACATCGCCGCGTCCCTGATCACGGCTATCAACTACGTGGGGGTGCTCACAATCGAGTTTTTCTACGGCCCCGGCGGATTGCAGGTAAATGAAATTGCCCCCCGTACCCACAATTCTGGACACCTCACCATCGAGGCCGCCCACACCAGCCAGTTTGAGCAGCAGGTGCGCATCGTCAGCGGCCTGCCGATGGGTTCGGTAGCCCTGCGGGTGCCTGGCGCCTTGATGGTGAATCTGCTCGGTTTCGAAAGTTCTGCCAACGAATACCCAAGCCAGCGGGAGGCCCTGGCTGCCCTCCCTGACGCCAGCGTGCACTGGTATGGCAAACAGGGCTCCAACGCCGGCCGCAAACTGGGCCACATCACCCTGTTGCTCAGTGGAGCCAGCCCCCAGGAGCGGGCGTTGGAAGCAGAGCAGCTGCTGGCTCGGGTGCGCAGCATCTGGCCATTGCCAAGCGCCTAGGATGGGGTCGGACTGCTTTGTTGGTGACTGCCTTTTACAGTTTTCTGATCTGACTCCCTTTTCGACATGGGGGTCTGCAGCGGAAGCAACGTAAGCCGGCCTTGTAGCTGGAAACGGCGCCCCGTCCTTGACCCCCCTTCTGGTATCACCAGGTCGAACGCTGGGGCAAAACGGCACGGTGGTCCACCCCCTTTTTAAGACCCTTTTAAAACCCTTTTAAGACCCTCAGCGCAGCTCGATCAACTCGCTGGCTGGGTAACGCACCTTGGCTGCGCTGGCGTACTTGTCAGCGGGGTCCCGATAGCCCGCTGCGCACACCACGCAGCTGCGGTATGGGGAATCCTCCAATTCCAGGATCCGGTCATAGGCCGCCGGGTCGAATCCTTCGATCGCACAGGTGTCCACCTCCAGCAAAGCTGCGGCCGTCATGAAGGTGCCCAGGGCGATGTACACCTGGTTGCTGGTCCAACGCCCAATCTGCTGGCTGCGGGGCCCCTCGATCAGGTCCACCTCGATCATGCGCCGGTAGGTGACCAGGGCCCCAGCATCGAGGCCCCGGGTGCTGGCCATGGCGCTCAGCAGCCGATCGACTTGTTCGGCCCCGATCTGGCGTTCGGCCAGAAACACCACCAGGTGGGAGGCATCGGTGATCTGGCTCTGGTTCCATGATTCAGGTCGCAGCTGCTGGCGGAGGGAAGGATCGCCGATCACCAGAAATTTCCAGGGCTGCAAGCCGTAGCTCGAGGGGCTCTGCACCAGGGCATTCTCCAGTGCGGACCAGGTTTCTGCATCGATGCGGCGACTCGGATCAAACAGCTTGGTGGCATACCGCCAGGCCATGGCCTGGTTGAGCTGGTCTGGGGAGATCGGCATCGGGAAGCTGGAAGAGGGGTGGGATCAGGCGCCATTCTGGGGGCCATCGAACCTGCTGCCTGATGTGCAGCCCCTGAGCCGATGAACAGCTTTAATCAGGCTTTCAATTCCCTACTCTCAATGGCGCCGGGGCCCCTGTTCCCCCGAGCCAGGCAGCTCTACCTGCGTAAATACTCGCTGGAGGGGCAGAATGGGCCCCAGCGTTTCCGCACCTATCTCTATCAAGAGCAGGTCGAGGAGCCGCCAGAAGGGCTTGTCAGGGTCCGGGCCCTGGCCTTCGCCGTGGTGCACTGGCAGGCACCCCAGACCACCCCAGACGACTACGCCACCTATCTGCATCAACGCTGGCAGCTCGAACCTTCCAGCCTGGGCCTGGAACTGGAAGATGGGAGTTGGTTTCGCGATGGTGGTGCCTTTGCCCGCTTTCAGGCGACGGCGCTCTACGAGCGCCTGCCCTCGGGTGCACTGCTGCTGGATGGGTCCTGATCGAGTAGGTGGTCCAGCGCCTGCTGGAGCTGTTCTTTGCTCCAATTAGTCACCACAAACACCTCCTGAACGCTGCTGCCCCGGCGCGCCACCAACTTGTGGCCACCGGTGATCGCGGTGGACACCCGCAACCGCAACTGGGGGCTGCGCCCCCGCACCCGGGAGATCACCGCGGGAGTGACCGTGGCAATTCCCGGCAAACCTGCCAGCCGCTGAAGCAGGGGGATCAGGCCCTCGATGTAGGTGCTGTGGGTGATCACCACCCGCCCCATCAGCCCTGCTCCAAAGGTGCCAGGGTCAGGCCCTCGGCGCCGAGTTGCTGGTGGTAGAGCTCAGCCTGCTCCTGGGGGCCGCACCAGACCACCGCGGAGCCCTCGCCGTCGATGCGGTGGGCCAGCTCCCAGGCCTGATTTGGCTGCATGGCGGGGATGTAGCGCACCAGGCACTCCACCACATGCTGAAAGGTGTTCACATCGTCGTCGAGCACCACCACCTTGAAGCTCGGGTAGCTCTGGCGAACCCGCTGTCGCTCCTGAACGGCGCCTGGGGAGATCGTTGCCACAACCAAAACTTGTCAGAAGCGGATGCCCCCAAGCCTAGGTAAACTGGCGGGAACATCGAATGGCAGCGCCATGTTGATTAGCTTTGGCTGGGCTTCGCTGGCGGCCCTGTTCAGTTTCTCGATAGCCATGGTTGTCTGGGGCCGTCATGGCGACAACAGCATCAAATTCTGATACCGAGCTGGCGACCTTAGGTGCCTGAGCTGCCCATCCCCTCCCAGGTGCTCTCTGCAATCGCAGTCCTGCTCCTGCTTTTCGTCAGCGGGGGGGTGATCTACCTCTCCACGGTCGAATGGCGTGATCGCCGCCGTCGCAGGGCAGTGCAAGCCAAGCGCCCTAGATGACCGAGCCCTTGCCCGCCGGGCTGGCTCCATGGGCCTGGCAGCTGGCCGCCCATCTGTTGGTGCCAGCCCCGGCGGCCCCTTGCCCCAGCACCAGCCCTGGGCGCACCCCCGCGTTGGCCCACCTGCTCGAAGCTATTGGGGCAGCCCATGCCGACGGGCTGGCTTCCAATGGTTATGCACCCCATGACCTGGCCCCCCTTGGTTTGGCCCTTTTGGGCCGCTTGCCGACCGAGGGGGACGACGAACAGTTGCGCCTGGCTGCCGATGCCCTCCGCGCCGAAATTGCCGGCGACACGGTCACCTATGTGGTGAACCGCAATCTCAACGTCTCCAACCACTGCGTCAAGCACTGCAGCTTCTGCGCTTTTCGTCGCGATGCCGGTGACCAAGGGGCCTACTGGCTCAGCGATGCCGAACTCGAAGCGCGGGCAGCGGAAGCCCAACAGCTCGGAGCTACGGAGCTCTGCATCCAGGGGGGGCTCAACCCCGCCGCGACGATCAATGGCAGCCAGCTGGCCTATGCCGAGCGCCTGCTGGAGATACTGCAGCGGGCAGCTCCGGGCATTCACCTGCATGCCTTCTCACCCCAGGAGCTCCTCTACTTCGCCCAAGAGGATGGGCTGGAGCTCGATGTGGTGCTCAAGCGACTACAGGCAGTGGGGTTGGCTTCCATTCCAGGCACGGCGGCCGAGGTGCTCAGCGAGACCGTGCGGAGGGTCCTATGCCCCGAGAAGCTCTCGGCTCGTGCCTGGGTTGCCGTGATGCTGCAAGTGCATCGGTGCGGTCTGGCCGCCACCAGCACCCTGATGGCGGGACACATCGAGTCGCCTGCGGATCTCGTCGCCCACCTGCTCACCCTGGTGGCCCTGCAACGCCATGCCAGGCAAAATCAACATGCTGGGTTCAGCGAATTTGTACTGCTGCCCTTCGTTGGTGCGGCGGCACCGGCCGCCCTGCGGGCCCGCGTCTCCCGGGACCAGCCCGACCGAGCGGCGATGTTGCGGCTGACCGCCCAGGCCAGGATCCTTTTGGGGCCATGGTTCCGCAACCACCAGCCCAGCTGGGTGAAGCTGACCTTGGCTGGGGCCACCGAAGCCCTGCGCTGGGGGTGCAATGACCTGGGCGGCACCCTGATGGAGGAGCACATCACCACCATGGCGGGCGCCACCGGCGGCACATTCCAGTCGCCGCTGGCCCTGGAGGCCGCTGCCGGCAGCCTGGGGCGTCCCGTGCGCCGGCGCACCACGCTCTATGGGGTGGGGCCATGAGGCGCACCGCAGCCCTGACTGCCCTGCTGGTACTGGTTCCTGGACTGCTGCTGTGGCGGTGGCCTCGCCCCCGGGCCCTGGGTTTGGCACGGCTGCTGCCCCAGACAGCCCTGTTGCAGAGTTTTCCCGCCTCGCCCCAGCGAACCATTCCCGCCCTGTGGAGCCAACGGCTCGGCAGCCCCTTGGCGGAGAGGAGCTGGCGCCAGCAGCGTCGTATCTGGTGGCAGTTTTGGGGGCGCGATGGGGATGGTGGCGCCTACCTGGCCTTTGCCGCCCCCAGCTCCCAGCCCCTGCCCCCCCTTGGCCTGCGGGTAGACGATCTGGTGGTGGTGGCGCCAGACCCCCTCTCCCAGCGACTGCTGCAGGACCAGCTGAAGTTGGCCCGACGCCAGCCCCGGGGACTGGAGCAGCGCTGCCTGCAGCGCCTCCAGCAAGAACAGGCGGTGTTCTGGTCGCCCCTGGGCCTGGGTTTACTGGCTGGGCCCATGGCCCCCTTGCTACAACGGTTCCAGGAGGGATGCTTGAGCCTCGACCTCCAGGGCTCGAACCTCACCATGGAGGGTGAGGCGAGCTCGACCAGCGGCATCCTGACCCGGCAGGGGAAGCTTGCTTCCCTGCCGGGGCTTGAGCCGCTGCCAGGGGACCTGCTGTTGGAGTGGCGGGGACCGGCCTTGGAGGGAGTTTTGCAGGGTCTGCTTAGCCGTCAGCTGATTCGGGAACCGTTGGCCGCCCGCTACGGGATCGGCGAAGTTCAGTTGGCCCTGCTTGGTTCGTCTCCTTTTGCCCTGCGGCTTCGGCCGGTGTCCAAGGGGCCCTTCCAGGCGAGCCTGGAGCTCGAACTTCAAGTTGGGGCAGACCGCAAGCCCTGGACCCAGCTGCTCAGTACCCTGGTGCCGGCGATCCAAACCCAGGGCCTGGAAGCTGCATCCTCCGGTTCCCCCACCCTGCCGGCCACTACCTGGCGCCGCCAGGACGGCCAGGTGGTGGGCGGCTGGCGCTGGCTGCTGCCCTCCAGCGGTCCACCCCGCTTGCTGCTGTTTCTTGGGCCCCAACCTCCGCTTCTGGCCCAACCGTTGCCCAAGGTCTCCCAGAGCGGCCCAGCCCTGACCAGCCCGACCCTGACCAGTCCAGAAATGGCTGCTGCGATGGTGCTAAGGGCCCGTCCCCAGGCGCTGGCTCGGCTTGGGCTGCTACCAGCGGAGCTGCCGATGCCGCTGCAGCAATCGGGCCAGCTCGATCTGGTGGCTTTTCAGGCGGCCGGCCGAGGCCGCGCCCTGGCCTCTCCCCTCAGCCAGCTGATGGGGCGGCTTCAGCTGCAGCAGGCTCGCCCGCCGGCTCGCTAGGGGCCCCATCGCCGGTGGAGGGCTGTTGTTGCCGCTCCCGTTTGCGCCGCTCGGCGGCAACGGTTTCTTCCATCAGCTCCACCGCCTGGACCATTTTTTCCAGATTTGCGGCATAGAGACTGAGATCTTTGTCAAGGCGATCCTTGAGCAGGCCCAGGGCACTGCCTAGGTCGTGGGCATAGCTGCGCAGCGCTGAGGGATCCATGGCATCGGCTCCCTTGGCTTGCTCCAGCAGGCTCAGCAAGCCCACGGCCATCAGCCGTGAATAGTGGAAGTCTGGGCGGCGGATACCGGCCAGGGCTGCCGCCACAGGTTCGGGAGCACCGGCACCGGCCTGCTCGATCCATTGCTGCACCTCCTCAACGCTGTGACTGCCCATGGCAGCAATGGCCTCATCGCGCTGCTGGCGCAGGAACTGGGAGTCAAAACCTGAGGCGCTGCAGATGGCGCTGAGCAGTAGCTCCCGGTGGGCATCCGGGCGATAGCCCTTCGAAAACCCGTCAAAAACCTGCACCAGCCCTGCAGCAAAGAGGGGATCGCTGCGGAAGCCAGCCTGGCGACTGAGCAGGTGGAGTTCGACCAGCAGCTCATCCACCATCCGCCTGTAGAGGGGCGCGATCACGTAGGGGAAGGCGCTGTGGAAGGCGCGCTTGCTGTCGGCAACGGTGAGGGCTGCGCTCACGCGAAATCAGGCTCGGGGTGGGTCGACCCTAGCTGCCCAAGCTCAGTAGGATCGGACCCTGTTTCAACAGCTGCTCCATGATCCCGATCGTGATTGAAGAGTCGGGCCGGGGAGAACGGGCGTTTGACATCTATTCCCGGCTACTGCGGGAGCGGATCATTTTCCTGGGCGAGCCCGTAACTTCTGAGTCGGCAAACAGGGTAGTGGCCCAGCTTCTATTTCTAGAGGCCGAAGATCCCGATAAGGACATATTTATGTACATCAACTCTCCCGGCGGTTCTGTATATGATGGCCTCGGAATATTTGACACAATGCAACATATCAAGCCAGATGTGCAAACAGTTTGTGTGGGCCTAGCCGCCTCCATGGGTGCCTTCCTGCTCTGTGCCGGCAGCAAGGGCAAGCGCAGCAGCCTTACCCATTCAAGGATCATGATCCACCAGCCCCTTGGCGGCGCCCGGGGCCAGGCCAGCGACATTCGCATCCAGGCCGACGAAATCCTCTTCCTTAAAAAGAAGCTCAACCAGGAGCTGGCCGACCGCACCGCCCAACCCCTGAGCCGAATCGAGGAAGATACCGACCGGGACTTTTTCATGTCACCGGCCGAGGCTGTCAGTTACGGGCTGATCGACAAGGTGATCGAAAAGCGCCCGGTGCGCCCGGCCTGAAGCCGAGTTAGGCCAGGCCAGGGGGCAGCTGGGATCTGAATTTGAACATCAACCCTGCCTCGGTAGCGAGGATCACCCCAATTCGGCAGCGATCCGTCTGGAATTGGGATTTGAGTTTGAACCCCATGGCGACCTACACGATCACGCTGAGCACCGGCGCGAGCTTTACCTGCGCCGATGACACCTACATTCTCGATGCGGCTGAGGAGCAGGGCATTGACCTGGCCTTCTCCTGCCGGGCTGGAGCCTGCAGCACCTGTGCAGGCAAGGTGAGCTCAGGCTCCGTAGATCAGAGCGATCAGAGTTTCCTAGATGACGACCAAATCGCCGCCGGCTACGCACTTTTGTGCGTGAGCTACCCCCTGGATGATTGCACGATCACGCCCGACGTTGAGGAGGATCTCTGATCTCTCTAGAGCACGGGCTCAGGCCTGGGCTGGTTCTTCCACTAGAGCGACCGGGGTGATGTCTGCGAGTAGGGGCGAGAAGCGTTCCTTCTCAGGTATTTGGGCAAATTCGGCCACGATGGATCGAAATTCATCGCCATCGAGGGTTTCCTTTTCGATCAGCAGCTCAACCATCCGATCCATGCAGCTGCGCTGGGCGGCAACTAGCTTCACGGTATCGATATAGCAAGATTGAACAATTTGCCGCACGGCATCATCAATCTTGCTGGCCAGCCGATCAGAGCCATCGCTGCGGGTCATCAGGTCCCGCCCCAGGAAAACCTCCTGGTTGCCGGCCTCAAAGGACACCTGACCCAGGTCACTCATGCCGAAGCGAGTCACCATCTGGCGGGCGATCGAGGCAACCTGCTGAATGTCCCCGCCGGCACCGGTTGTAACTTCAGCATGGCCGAAGACAACTTCTTCCGCCGCCCGACCACCCAGGGCTCCCATAATTCGGGCCCTGAGCTGGGCTCTGCTGACTAACATCTGCTCTTCATCTGGTGCAAACCAGGTGAGTCCTTGGGCCTGGCCGCGGGGAATCAGGGTGACCTTCTGAACAGGATCGTGGGCCTGAACCAGGGTGCCCACCAGGGCATGGCCCACTTCGTGATAGGCGATCAGACGCTTGCTGCGTCCATCGGTGAGGGGTTTACCCTCCATGCCGGCGATGACCCTGTCGACTGCATCGTCGATTTCGGCTAAACCGGTGGCCTCCTTGCGACGACGGGCGGTGAGAATTGCTGCCTCATTGAGCAAGTTGGCCAGATCCGCCCCGGAAAATCCAGGGGTTCGCCGGGCGATTGCCTCGAGGCTCACATCTGCCGCCAAAACCTTATTGCGGCTGTGCACTTTCAGCACTGAAAGCCGGCCCTTGATATCTGGCACGTCAACCTGCACCTGGCGATCGAAGCGACCCGGCCGCAGCAGGGCGGAATCCAGCACATCGGCCCGGTTCGTGGCCGCAATGATGATGATGCCGCTGTTGCCTTCAAAGCCATCCATCTCGGTCAGCAGCTGGTTGAGGGTCTGCTCCCGCTCGTCGTTTCCACCGCCCACACCGGCACCGCGCTGACGGCCGACCGCATCGATCTCATCGATGAAAATCAAGCAGGGACTGTTCTCCTTGGCTCGCTTGAACAGGTCCCTCACCCGGCTGGCGCCGACGCCCACAAACATCTCCACGAATTCCGATCCGGAGAGGGAGAAAAAGGGAACACCGGCTTCCCCTGCAATCGCTTTAGCCAGGAGAGTTTTGCCGGTGCCAGGGGGACCAACTAGCAGCACACCCTTGGGGATTTTGGCGCCCACGGAGGTGAATCTCTCAGGAGTCTTGAGGAAGGTCACCACTTCCTGCAGGTCCTGCTTGGCCTCCTCCACCCCGGCTACGTCGTCAAACTTGACGCCGGTCTCAGCCTCCATGGCGAAGCGGGCCTTGGTCTTACCAAACTGCATTGCCTGGCCGGGGCCACCGGGCATCCCGCTGCCCCGGCGGGCCAGGAACACCAGCGAGCCGATCAGCAGCAGGGGAAAGAGAAGGTTGCCGAGCAGGCCGAGCACCGGCGGGGCGCTCTTGGGAGGGTGGATGTCAAAACTGATCCCCTGTTCCTTGAGGTTGTTCACCAGTTCGGGGGCAACCCCGGGCAGATCTACCCGCAGCCGCTGCACCCTGTTGTCCAGGTCAGGATCCACCGCCTCGATCACAGCCGTGCGGCCGCCGTCATAGATGTCAACAGCGGTCACCCGGCCGGCATCGACATAATCGAGGAAGCGGCCGTAACTCATGCGGGCTACCGCCGCATTGCGAGGAGCCTCGTTTGGAGTGTTTGGGTTGAAGCGGGGCGTACCGCCGTTACCAAGCAGCTGCCAGCCGAGGAAGGCCACCACGGCCAAAGGCAGCAACCAGAGAGCAAATAGACGCCACCGCTGATTCATAACTGTCCTGCTTTCTTACCGAGTGTAACGGCGATGGGGTCCCCGATCGCTGACCCGCCCAGGGAGCTTCAGACAGCGTCAGACCAGCTGAACTCCCATGGGCTGGTGGATTGGACCAGGTCAACCTGGGGCGAAGCAGCTGGGATATCCATGCCGAGCTCTTCAGCCTGGAGTGTTTCCAGCAGTTCCGGCCCGCCCAGCCCATGGGTCCAGACCTTCACTTCGCTGGTGGGTGGGCACTCAAAACTGAGCAGCTCGAAGGGAAAGACCACCCGCTCCAGAAAAAACTCGCTGGGGCCAACACAACGCATGATCACCATGCGGGTACTGCTGTTTCTGTAGCTGCAGGCCAGGACAGTCAAAGTCGGTGCCGATTAACAGCCCCATCAAGCCACTGCTTATTTGGAGTTTTGGTGACCATGGGCACCCTTTCGTGCTCTTTATATTTGTTTCGGTTTGTCAGAGGCTGCGCAGGGCAACGATGGGATCGAGTTGGGCGGCCCGGCGAGCTGGCACCACGCCGAAGAAAAGGCCGATGGAGCCTGAAAGGGCCACCGTTCCCAGCACGGTGCTGGCGCCGATAGCCGCGGGCAGGGGAGTCACCAAGGCGACCAGAGCCACGGTGCCGATGCCCACCGCACTGCCGATCAAACCGCCCAGGCTGGCCAGCACCAGGGACTCCACCAGAAACTGCAGCAGCACATCGCCACTGCGGGCGCCTAGAGCTTTGCGCAAGCCGATTTCCTCGGTGCGCTCGCTCACTGACACCAACATGATGTTCATGATGCCGATACCACCTACGAGCAGGGATACGGCTCCAATGGCACCCAGCATCAAGGTGAGCCCGCCGGTGATGGTGCTCACAATGGTGAGGGCATCCTTCTGGGAGCGCACGGCAAAGTCGTCTTCCCGCAGGATTCGGTGCCGCTGGCGCAGCAGGTTGGTGATCTGGAAGCTGGCTGCCCCAGTGCTCTGCTCATCGCGGGCTTCGACACTGATGAAGTTGAGGTTGACGCCGTAGGTGGGATCCCGACCTGAAAGTTTGCTCACCATCGTGGTGAGGGGGATATAGCCGTTTTCATCCTGGTTTTGGCCGAATACGGCTCCCTTCGGCTCGAGCACCCCGATCACTTCAAACAGCTGGTTGCGGATGCGCAGCTGGCGACCCACAGCGGCCTTGCCCGGGAACATCTTGGTTCCCAGGTCAGGCCCGACCACCAGCACATTACGGGCCGCATTGAGGTCGCTCGTAGTAAAAAAACGCCCCTGGGCCATCTCGAATTGACGCACGGGCAGAAATTCAGGGGTCACCCCAGAAATAGAGGCGGTGCCACTGACCGCACCGGCCTGGAGAACTTCACTCAGGGTGATCTGGGGGGCAACCCGCTTTACGCTGGGCACCTGCTCGGCGATGGCCTGGGCGTCTTCGAACACCAGGGTCTTGGGAAAATCAATTCCCTGGCGGCGGGTGTCGTTGTTGCCTGGCACAACAAAAAGCACATTTGCGCCCAGGTTGCTCAGCTGACCCTCAGCAAGGTTCTGGGCGCCCTTGCCAACCCCCACCAGGGTTATCACCGAAGCATTGCCGATCACAATGCCGAGCATGGTGAGCAGGCTGCGCAGCTTGTTGGCGCGCAGGGTGGAAAGGGCCATCCCCACCGATTCGCGCACTGGGAGTTTGGATGTCATGGCTGCCGGAACCAGCTCTGCAGTGCTTAGACGATGGCGCCGTTGGGGTCACTGTTGTGGCTGCGGGCGCCTCGATGCACCTCTCCCCGTTGCAGATCGAGGGTGACGATTTCGCCCTGAAGCAGGCTGGCGATGGCATTGGCGACCCCCACAATCGTTGGGATCCCGGTGCTCTGAGCAATCACGGCAGCGTGGCTCTCCATCCCGCCGATTTCCGCGATGACCGCCTTTGCCTTGCGGATCGCCTCCACATACTCAACCGTCGTCTCCCGTACCACCAGGATCTCACCGGTCTGGATGGCGGCGGCGGCTACCGGGCTATCCACAAGCCGCACCCTGCCGCTCACAGAGCCGTTGCCGATGCCGACTCCCTTGGAGAGCACGGCCGAGACAGTGCCAACCTTGATGAAGTCGGTGGAGCCACTTACCCCGGAAAGGGTGCCGGCCGTTTGTACCACCAGATCGCCATCCTTGAGGAAGCCAAGCTCCCTGGCCTTGCCCATGGCGAGGCTGAAGGTGCTGGTGGAAGAGCTCTGCTCCGGCACCAGAAGGGGATTTACACCCCAGCAGAGCTGCAACTGGCGTGCCACCTGCACCTCACTGGTGATGGCCAGGATCGGCGTGCTGGGCCGGAACTTGCTGACGTTGCGGGCCGTGGAGCCCCCCTTCGTAAGTGGCAGAATCGCCGCCGCGTTGAGCTGGCGGGCGATGCTGCTGACCGCTTGGCAGATCGCATTGCCAATTGTGGGCGCCATGTTGCTGTCCTGGTGGCGCTGGGGGTAGTCGCGCTCGATCCGCCTGGCAATGGTGGCCATCGTGGCTACGGCATCCACCGGGAAGTCGCCGACAGCACTCTCATTGGAGAGCATCACCGCATCTGTGCCGTCGAGGATGGCATTGGCCACATCGCTCACTTCAGCCCTGGTGGGCCTTGGGCAACTCACCATCGAATCGAGCATCTGGGTGGCGGTGATAACCGGGATACCGAGGCTGTTGGCCTTGCGGATCAGCTCCTTCTGGAGCAAGGGCACTTCCTCGGCAGGCATTTCGACGCCGAGGTCGCCCCTTGCCACCATCACCCCGTCACAAAGGGGCAGGATGTCGTCGATCTGGTCGATCGCCTCAAATTTCTCAATCTTTGCCACCACTGGAGTCTGGTAGCCGTGGCTGCGGATCAACTCGCGGATCTCGACCATGTCGGAGGGATTGCGCACGAAGCTGAGGGCCACCCAGTCGACCCCCTGCTGCAGGCCAAAGGCGAGATCGGCCCGATCCTTGTCGGTAAGAGCCCGGATCGAAAGCTGCACATCGGGGAAGTTAACCCCCTTGTTATTGGAGAGCACCCCGCCGACGGTGACGCTGCAGTGGAGGGTCTGCTGGCCTTTGTCGACCTGTTCAACCACCATCTCCACCCTGCCGTCATCGAGCAGGATGCGGCTGCCGGGCACCACCTCGTCGGCCAATTTGGCGTAGGTGACGCTTGCCATCGTCAGGTTGCAGGCCACATCCCGGGATGTGAGTTCGAAGCGATCTCCCTTGGCCAGAGTTATGGGTCCATCAGCAAAGCGACCCAAGCGGATTTTTGGCCCCTGAAGATCCTGAAGAATGCCGATCTCGATGCCCAGCTCGGTTGCGACCTGGCGGATGGTGGCGATGCGAACCGCATGGTCGCTGTGGTCGCCGTGGGAAAAATTGAGACGAAAAGTAGTGGCGCCAGCGGCTATCAGCTCCCGCAACCGCTCTGGGGATTCCGTGGCGGGCCCGATGGTGGCCACGATCTTGGTGCGTCGCATGAGATCGGGCTGGGGCATGCAGGCGCCAACAGACTGCTGGAAACTACCATCCAGGCCCGCAACGGGCTGCCCTAGTTGGACTTTCACACCTATCAACAGCGATCCCGGGCCACCGCCTGCTACCCGGATGCGGGCGCCAACCCCATTTATCCCACCCTCGGACTCTGCGGCGAGGCCGGCGAGGTGGCCGATAAAATCAAAAAGGTGCTACGTGATCAAGGCGGTGAGTTTTCGGCCGAGGTGATCGCAGCTCTGCAGCTGGAGCTGGGGGATGTGCTCTGGTACGTCGCCCAGCTGGCCACCGAACTGGGCCTGGAGCTCGATCAGGTTGCCCAGGCCAACCTGGACAAATTGGCAAGCCGCTCTGCCCGTAACGTGATCTCAGGCAGTGGAGACAGCCGGTGAATAGTGGCAGACCCGGGCTGATAGCAATGTTTGCCCCAATTCTGCTGGCCCTGTGGCTGGTGGCTGCCCCCGCCTGGGCAAGCGATCTCCAGGTCTCCGAGGTCAGCCTTGAGCCTTGCCCCGCCGCAGACATAGGCGCCCAGCCGGAGCTGGGGCGGCCCGCTGGCGCCAGCTGCTACGCCCTGCGCGGGACGGTGATCAACACGGGCCAAAAACCTGTGGTGGATACGGATGTCTTTGCCCTGATTCTGGATTCGAGCGGTGAGCCGGTGCTCCAAAACCGCACCCGAGTAGGCAGCATCGGTGACGTGCCGCCAGGTTCCTCGACCTTTGGGCTGCGCCTGGCTGTTCCGGCAGGAACCCCAGGCCCCTTGAGGTTCCGCAATGTCAAGGCGCGCGGCTTCAGCGCACCCGTGCGCACCAGAGCCGGCAGCGACGATGAACTCCTGCCCCTTGAACAGGAGCTGGCGGAGCGAACCCTGGTTCAGTAGTAGTTCAGTAGTTGTTCACTAGTGGTTCAGTAGCCGGCGCCGAGCACAGAAACGCTGGCCCCCTGGAGCAGGCTCTGGACCAACTGCAGGGCCAGAAAGGCGAGAATCGCCGAGAGGTCGAGGCCGCCCAGGGGCGGAATCAGCCCCCGGAAGGCGTTGAGGTAGGGGTCTGTGATCGAGCTCACCGTCGAAAGTAGCGGATTGCTCCAGTCCAGGTTGGGGAACCAGCTGAGCAGCACCCGCACCAACAGCAGCAAGGTGTAGATGCTCAGGGTCTGGGCCAGCACCTGCAACAAGAAACTCAGAGCTTCCATGGATGGAGCAAACCTTCAATTGGGTGAACTCTAGGCAGCGGTTTGCCAACCTTTCGTTGTGGTGGGGGTTCGAGCTTGCAGGTCTTCGGCCCTGATGGCAAAGGTGCGATGGAATTTTTCGCCCAGGGTGAGCCAGTAGGAACGGCCGTCGCTCTGGCGCTTGCGCTCGATGAAGTTCTGGGCCAGCAGCTCTTTAATGTGGTCATAGGCCCCAGAGCCACGCAGCTCCACCAATTCAGATTGGAGAATGCGCTTTTTGAGGGCGATTGTGGCCAGGGTGCGCAGGGCGGCGGTGGAGAGGTCGACGGGTAAGAGGTTCTGAACCAGATCGCCCAGGCCCTCCCGCAACTGCAGGCTGTAGCACTTGCCTTCCTGGCGCACCTCCAGGGCGGTGTCGCGGTGGGCGTAGTCGGTGATCAGGGTGATCAGGCCGAGCTCAGCCTCCTCGCGGCTGACCATGGCAATGGCGGCCAGTTCGGCCAGGGTCAGGGGCCTGCCTTTTAGATAGAGAATCGCCTCAATCCGAGCAGGTAAGGAGAGGTTCTCAATCGCCTCAGCTGGGGCACCTGTCTGCATGGGCGCAGGGTACCCCAACCTGCCTGGCCCAGGCCAGTTCATGCCAGGGCCGGCAGGGGGCTGGTGCTGGGGCCGAGGAACAGCCGGTAGGCAGGATTGTCGGTTTCGTCCCAGTGCTGGTAGCCCAAACCGGCAAGGAAGTCCTGCCACTGCGGCCTCTCGCTGCGGGGCACCTGCACGCCCACCACGATCCGACCCACGTCAGCTCCGTGATTGCGGTAGTGAAAAATGCTGATATTCCAACTGGCGTGCAGGGCGTTGACGAAGGCCATCAGGGCGCCTGGTTTTTCCGGGAATTCGAAGCGGTAGAGCAGCTCCTCACCCAGCTCGAGGGCGGCCCCAGCACTGGCTGGTAGGCGTCCACCCACCATGTGGCGCAGGTGCAGCTTGGCGAGTTCGTCGTTGGAGAGGTCGAGACAGGGGAACCCCGCCCGGCGCACGTCGTGGATCAGGTCCTGTTCATCGGCCGAGCCGCTGGTCTGCACCCCAACGAAGATATGGGCCACCCGGGGATCGGCCAGGCGGTAGCTGAATTCGGTGAGGTTGCGCTGGCCCAGCACGGCACAGAAGCGCCTCAGGCTGCCGGTTTGCTCGGGAATTTCCACCGCCAACATCGCCTCACGGTCTTCGCCGATCTCCGTGCGTTCGGCCACGAAGCGCAGGCGATCAAAGTTCATGTTGGCGCCGCAGGCCACCGCCACCAGGGTTTTGCCATGCAATCCCTGCTGCTCCACGTCACGCTTCATGCCCGCCACCGCCAGGGCCCCGGCCGGCTCCAGGATCGAGCGGGTGTCTTCGAACACGTCCTTGATGGCGGCGCAGATGGCGTCGGTGTTCACCGTCACCATCCGATCCACTGTCTGCTGGGCCAGGGCAAAGGTGAGCTCCCCCACCCTGCGCACGGCCACTCCGTCGGCAAATAGACCCACTTGCTCCAGCTCCACCCGTTCGCCGGCGGCAAGGGAACGGGTCATGGCGTCCGCGTCCTCGGGCTCAACGCCAACGATCTGCACCTGGGGCCAGAGGGTCTTTACGTAAACACCGATGCCGGCAATCAGTCCGCCGCCCCCCACAGCCACGTAGATCACATCAGGTGGTGAGGAACACTGGCGCAGGATCTCCAGCCCAATCGTGCCCTGGCCGGCAATCACATCGGGATCGTCGAAGGGATGGATGAAACTGAGGCCCCGCTCCTGGGCCAGGCGAGTTGCCTCGGCGCAGGCCGCGTCGTAGTTATCGCCGTGCAGCACCACCTCGGCCCCCCGGGCGGCAACAGCCCTGACCTTCATCTCAGGCGTGGTGACAGGCATCACGATCACGGCCCGGCAGCCCAGCTTCTGGGCCCCCAGGGCAACCCCCTGGGCATGGTTGCCGGCGCTGGCGGCAATCACGCCGCGTTCCAGCTCGGCCGCGCTCAGGCCCACCATCTTGTTGTAGGCACCCCGCAGCTTGAAGCTGAAGACCGGCTGCAGGTCCTCCCGTTTGAGGAAAACCCGGTTGTGCAAGCGGGCTGAGAGGTTCGGGGCGGGATCGAGCGGCGACTCAATGGCCACGTCGTAGACCCGGGCCCGCAGGATTCGCTGGAGGTAGGTCTGGGGATCGGCGCTCATGGCACCAGTGTCGCAATTCGCACCTGCCAGTGGAAGCCAAGGCCTAGATTGCACTGCACCTCCAGGGCTGTGCATGCATCTCAGCGAGCTCAGTCATCCGAATCAGCTGCACGGCCTGAGCACGGCTGAGCTCGAAGCGATTGCCCGCCAGATCCGGGAGCGCCATCTGGAGGTGGTGAGCACTAGCGGCGGCCATCTCGGCCCAGGGCTAGGGGTGGTGGAGCTCACCCTTGCCCTCTACCAAACCCTCGACCTCGAGCGCGACAAGGTGGTTTGGGATGTGGGTCACCAGGCCTATCCCCACAAGTTGGTGACTGGGCGATACAAAAATTTTGACAGCCTGCGCCAGAAGAATGGGGTGGCGGGCTACCTCAAGCGGAGCGAGAGCCGTTTTGACCATTTCGGCGCCGGCCATGCCAGCACCTCCATCTCTGCTGCCCTGGGGATGGCCCTCGCCAGGGATCGCCGCGGCGAGGATTTCAAATGCGTAGCCGTGATCGGCGATGGGGCCCTCACCGGTGGCATGGCCCTGGAGGCGATCAACCATGCCGGCCACCTGCCGAAAACCAAGTTGCTGGTCGTGCTCAACGACAACGACATGTCGATCAGCCCGCCGGTGGGGGCCCTCTCCACCTATCTGAACCGCATGCGGCTGAGTCCGCCCCTGCAGTTCCTACAGGGCAATGCGGAGGAGGCGATCAAGCACCTGCCCTTCCTGCACGGCGAGCTGCCCAATGAACTCAAAACCCTCAAAGAGAGCATGAAGCGCCTGGCGGTCCCCAAGGTGGGAGCCGTGTTCGAGGAGTTGGGCTTCACCTACATCGGCCCGATCGATGGCCACGACATCGCCGGAATGGTGCGCACCTTTGAGCAGGCCCACCGCACTGAAGGTCCCGTGTTGGTGCATGTGGCCACCACCAAGGGCAAGGGTTACGCCTATGCGGAGGCCGATCAGGTCGGCTACCACGCCCAAAGTGCCTTCGACCTGGCCACCGGCAAGGCCTACCCCTCCAGCAAACCAAAACCGCCTGGCTACAGCAAGGTATTTGGCCAGACCCTGGTCAAGCTCTGTGAGCAGGACCCGACAGTGGTGGGCATCACCGCCGCCATGGCCACCGGCACCGGCCTCGACCTGCTCGAGAAGGCCCTGCCCGATCAGTATTTCGACGTTGGCATCGCCGAACAGCACGCCGTCACCATGGCAGCCGGCATGGCCTGTGAGGGTCTCAAGCCCGTGGTGGCGATCTACAGCACCTTCCTGCAGCGCGCCTTTGACCAGCTGATCCACGACGTGGGCATTCAGAATCTACCGGTCACCTTTGTTTTGGATCGGGCTGGCATCGTCGGGGCCGATGGTCCCACCCACCAAGGCCAATACGACATCAGCTATTTCCGCGCCATCCCCAATTTCACCGTGATGGCCCCCAAGGACGAGGCCGAGCTGCAGCGGATGCTGGTGACCTCTATCCACCACAGCGGCCCCTGTGCCCTGCGCATTCCCCGCGGGGAGGGTGAAGGGGTTCCCCTGGCCGAAGAGGGCTTTCTACCCCTGGAGATCGGTCGCGGCGAGCTGCTCACCGATGGCGATGACCTGCTGATCGTGGCCTACGGGGCCATGGTGGGTCCGGCCATGGCCACCGCCGGGCTGCTGCAGGAAAAGGGGATGCGAGCAGCGGTGATTAACGCCCGTTTTCTGCGACCCCTAGACGAGGCCCTAATTCTGCCGATGGCCCAACGTATCGGCCGGGTGGTGACCATGGAGGAAGCCGCCCTGGCCGGCGGCTTCGGCTCCGCCGTGGTCGAAGCGCTCGTAGACCACAACGTGCTCGTGCCGGTGCTGCGCATCGGCATTGCCGACGTGTTGGTTGACCACGCCAGCCCAGATCAAAGCAAGCAGAGCCTGGGCCTCACCCCACCCCAGATGGCCGATCGCATCTTGGAGCGCTACGGCTCTCCCCTGGCTTCGAACCTGGCAGGCGCCAGCCAGCCTGTAGCCGCCTGACGCCCCCTGGCTCTGGTGGCTCAGACCACCCCGCGGGAGGCCAGGCCAAGGATCGCGCCCATGCCGAGGATGTGACCGAGGCTGAGGGTGCCGAGCATGGCGCCGTGGCTGAAACCACCAAACAGGGTCGGGCTGGGTAGCTGCAGACCCACGTTGGGTTGCTTGATGGTGGCCTTGCCAATCGCAATGGCAATTACGTTGCAGACGATCATCACCAACGCCACCTTGGGCGACCAGGAGATGGAAGCAGGGGCCAAAGCTAGAAGGGGAGTAATCATGGAGCGAATGGCAACGCCCCATCTTCCGGGGCCGATCGCATTGCGCCCCCCCTGCTTAAGACTTGTTCATTGCCTCCGGCCCAGCGCGGCGCCGAAGCCGCTGAAGCCGAGCACCACCAGCAGGTTGGAGACAGTGAGCAGGGATTCGGCACCGCCATGGAGGGCATCGACGTTGGCCAGCAATTCGCCGTAGCGCAGTTGGGCAACGATGGCCGCCCCAATCGTCACGCCCACGAACAGGAGGGTGCACTGGAAACCCCGCAGGGCCAGTTTTGGAAATCCCTCCACCTGGCTCGCCCACCAGAGGAAGGCCAAATAGGGAAGCAGCGACAGCACGAACAGGGGGCTGGGATCGATCTTGGCCAGAGCGCTGAGCACGCCGCCCATGCCGCTCATGAATTGACCTGGCGCTGTTGACGCAGCAGGTTCCAGGCGGCCAGGGCCAGGGCAGCGTTGCCGATGGCGGTGAGACCAGCCTGGAAAACCACCAGGCCGAAGAGCTCGGGGCTGTTGTCAAACAGATGCCAGGTGCAGGCAGCCATGGCACTGACCAGGGCAGGCAGCATGGCCAGGCTCAACCAACGCCAGCCCCCCTCCCGCCGGTGCACCCCGAGCCGCTGCACAGCCAGCATGGCAACTACCCACTCCAGTACGGAGGTGATGTGGATCCACCAGGTGGGCAGGGAGAGCGCATGCATGGGCTCAATCTTCTCAGGGTGCGAAGCTGAAAGGTAGGAGTCGATCGGCTCGTGCGCGAGACCAGACAGGAGGGGGAAAAGGCCAGGCGGCAGCTCTTGCTGGTTGGCTATTACGGTGAGCACAACCTCGGTGATGACGCCCTGCTGGAAGTGCTGCTCGGCCACATGCCAGCGGGGTTTACGGCGACGGTCACCGCCTATGACACCGACCTGGTGCGGCAACGCTTCCGGGTGGATACGGTGCAGCGCCGCAGCCTGGCCCAGGTGCTGAAGGCCCTCAATCGCTGTGATGGGCTGGTACTGGGTGGCGGCAGCCTGCTGCAGGATTCCACCAGCTTCCGCAGCCTGCTTTACTACGCGGCCCTGATCTTTGCCGCCCGACTCGAGGCCAAGCCCGTCTTGCTCTGGGGCCAGGGATTGGGGCCACTGCGGCGGCGGCCCAGCCGGATCCTGGTTGGGCACCTGCTCAGCCTGGTCACGGCGGTGAGTTGGCGTGACCAGGAGTCGGCGGCTCTGGCCAGAAAGCTTGGCCGTGATGGCCCGGTGGGCAGCGATCCGGTTTGGGCCCTACCGGCCCAGCCTTGGCGTGGCAGCGGAGGCCCCCTGGTGCTCTGCCTACGTCCTACCAAAGAGCTGCAGGGATCGACCTGGCGCCCCTATCTCCAGGCTCTCGACCAACTGGCCCGCCTGCAGGACCGCGAGGTGATCTGGCTGCCCTTCCACGCCGCCCAGGACAGGGGCCTGCTGGAGCAGCTTGACCAGCAGCAGCTGTTGCCTGCGGGCCTGGCTGGCCGCAGCCGGGAGGTGCTGGCAGAGCGGCCCAGCGAAGCGATGGCGGTGGCCAGCGGCGCCGGGCTGGTGGTGGCCATGCGGCTCCATGGCCTCATCTTGGCTGCCCTCGCCGGAGCACCCTGTGCTGCCCTCAGCTACGACCCCAAGGTGCAAGCTGCCGCAGACGGCCTGGGCTGCCCCTGCCACAGCCTCGATGCGATGGCGGCCCCGGCCGAGCTGCTGGCGGCCTGGAGCGGCGCACTCGACAGCCCGCCTGCGGTGGCCCGACTGGCCGCCCTCCGCCAACAAACGGAGGTCCATCGCCAACAACTGCATGACCTGGCAAACCAAATTGCCGCTCGCTAGCGAGCTTTCTGGGTTTGACCGCTCAGCCGGCCTGGAGCCCCTGCAGGGTTGTAAGCACCTCGACGCTGTGGCCACTGGGCCGTACGGCCAGCCAGTTGGCCCGCAACACCCCGGCCGGATCGATCAAAAATGTGTGGCGTTGGGAGAAGGGCGCGATCCAGCTGCCGTAGGCCCTGCTGACCTTGCCGGCTGGATCGGACAGCAGGGGGAAGGCCAGGCCCTCACTGCTGCAGAACTCAGCATGGGAGTCGGCGTCATCGGCACTGACACCTACAACCGCTGTGCCAGCGGCCTTGAAGGCGGCAAGATCTTGCTGGAAGCCACGGGCCTCGATGGTGCAACCGCCGGTGAAATCCCGGGGATAGAAGTAGAGCACCAGCCAGCTGCCACCAAAATCGGCCAGTTGAAGCCTGGTCTCCACTACCTCCCCCTTGCCAGCTGGTGCGATGCCAGCCAGGCTGAAATCTGGCGCAGGCTGGTTCAACAGCGGCAAGGTTCCACCGATGGCCTCGGCCCGACGGGCGAACGAGATGATGCCTAAACCACCTGCGTAGAGGGGGGCAACCGCCGCCAATGCCTGCAAAAGTGCCCGGCGCCGCATGGTCGGCTCAGATTTTGGCGAGGTTCACGCCGAGTTCCTTGGCGTAGGCACCCAGACCTTTTTTCTGGATGGTTTTGAGGGCACGGGTAGAAACGCGCAAATTGACAAAACGGTTGCCTTCGGCCCACCAAAGCCTGCGCTCCTGCAGGTTCACCTGTTGGAGCTTCTTGGTGCGCACATGGGAGTGGGATACGGCCATGCCGTTGTTGGCTCGCTTGCCAGTGAGCTCACAGACGCGGGACATGACAATAAGCAGACTCCAACCAATCTTATCAAACGGGAGCCCGAGCGCCCTGGGAGCCGCCCGTCAGGTGGCCGTGCCTACCGAAAAAACAATTGGATGAGGTTATGTTCGGCCCAGTTGATTTTTGCGGTGTTCATCACCGTTTCTGGCCAGAAGGGTGGGGTAGCCAAAACCTGCACCAGCATTCACCTCGCCAGTGTGTGGGCCGGCAAGAGCTTATCCGTATGCGTCGTCGATGCCGATCGCAATCGCTCAGCCCTGGCCTATGCCATCCGCGGCGAACTGCCCTGCTCGGTGGTGCCTGTGGAGGCGGCCGCCAAAGCCACCCGCTCAGCTGATGTGGTCATCACAGACGGCCAGGCCAGCAGCGATGAAGAGGAATTGCGCCACCTGGCCCTCGGATCAGATCTGGTGCTGCTTCCCACCTCTCCCAAGGCCAGGGCCGTGGAGCTGACCGTGGAACTGGCCAGGGTGCTGCAGATCGTGAAGGTTCCCCATGCGGTGTTGTTGGTGAAGACCAGGGATTCTCCTGATGGCAGCCATGGCATGACTGTGATTGATGGGGGCTCCACTGGGATTTCTGGCCTTCGCCGGTGGCTTAATTGGTGCCCTGATCGGTACGGCCGGAGTCCAGTTTGCCCTGGCTAAGGGCTGGATCAGTTTTTAGACCCCGGCCTATGCCCTACAGGCCTCGCTGCATCAGTCGGCCCATCAGGTCCGCACTCCGCTGCTGGAAGCCGGCCAGCTGGTTTGGCTCCAGGCCGCCCACCGCCAGGCGCGCCATCTCGTAGAGGTGACGACCCAGGTCATCGGCCAGTTGCTGGCTGGGCGAGCTGCCCCCCCCTGCGCCGGTGATCACGGCGCCAGCCGAGAGCTTGAGCAGGCCCTCCACTAGGGCGTGTTTGCGATTTACAAGCAGCACATGGTGGTCGGGCAGGCCTGGCAGACGCTGCTCCATCAGGGCACCCATGTCGTTAAGGCGGCGCATCTGCTCCGGCAACAGGATCAGGGCCGCAGGGGCGTTGTCGCCTTTGAGGGCCTGCACCTGGATGGTCACCTTGTCGTTGGCCAGGGCAGATTTGAACAGGTCGCGCAGTTTCTCGGAGTTGTCCTTGCCGTCCGCATCGGTCAGTTCACCCTCCTTTTCCTGCAGGGACTCATCCAGTTCGCTGTCCACCCGCTGGAACTTGAGGTCTTCGTGGCGATATTCGAGCCAGGGGATGAACTGGGTATCGATGAAGGTGTCAGCAAGTAACACCTCGGCGCCCTGGCTTTTCCACAGGGCGAGGGCACCTGCCTGGCCGGCCTCATCGGTGCAGTAAAGAATGCGCTTGGCGTTGGCACCTTCGAGACGGTTGCGGTAGCCCGCCAGGGTGGTGTAAGCCTTGCCGCCCTCCCCCGGAATCGGATCGGGGCTTTCGCCTTCTGCAGCCGCAGCGCTCGTGCCGAAGAGCACCAGTTCGGCCACCTGGTCGGCAAACTTGTCATCCTCCATGGCACCGATCTTAATGAAAGGCGCCACCGACTCCCAGATCTCGGCGTAGCGCTTGGGGTCATCGCGGTACAGCTCCTTGAGACGATCGCCCACCTTCTTGGCCACGAAGCCGCCGATTGAGCGCACCCGCCGATCGGTCTGCAGGGCCGAGCGGCTCACGTTCAGCGGAATGTCGGGGGAATCGATCACACCGCGCAGGGGCAGGAGGTAGCGGGGCACCACCTCCTTGATCGAGTCGCTAACGAAGACGTTGTTGCAGTAGAGCTTGATTTCGCCCTTTTCCCAGTCAGCCCGACCGCTTGATTTGGGAAAATAGAGGATGCCCTGCAGGTTGTAGGGGTAGTCGGTATTGAGGTGTACCCAGAGCAGGGGGTCACCCTGGAAAGGGTAGAGGTAGCGATAGAGCTCGATGTAGTCGTTGTCGCTCAGCTCACGGGCGCTCTGGCGCCAGGGGGCTTGACGCTTGTTGACTGTTTCACCCTCGAGTTGAACCTCCACCGGCAGGAAGTCGCAATAGGTGGTGATCAGGGTGCGGATTCTGGAAGGCTCGATGTATTCAAGCTCCTCTTCCATCAGGTGCAAAATCACATCAGTGCCCGGCTCACTGCGCTCGGCTGCCTCCAGACTGAAGTTGGGTGAACCATCACAGCTCCAGCGCACCGCCTCGGAGTCACCCCGGGCGGAGAGGGTCACCAGTTCCACCTGCTTGGCCACCATGAAGCTGGAATAGAACCCCAGGCCAAAATGGCCAATGATTGCGTCGTTTTCACCCTTGTATTTCTCAAGGAAATCCTCCGCGCTTGAAAAGGCCACCTGGTTGATGTAGCGCTTGACCTCATCAGCGCTCATGCCGATGCCGTTATCTGAAATGGTGAGGGTGCTCTTCTCGCGATCAATACGAATCGCAATCCTGGCTTCTGGGCCCTCGCTGCAGTCGCCGGCCATGGCGGCCATGCGTCGCTTACTGATCGCATCGACCCCATTGCTCACCAATTCCCGCAGGAACACCTCGTGGCCGCTGTAGACGGCCTTCTTGATGATCGGGAAAATGTTTTCGGTGTGGATCTGGATCTGACCCTGTTCTGCCTGCAACACGATCCAACTTGATGGAGATAACCCAGATTCCAACGATTCGGGCCCTGCCGCCAAGGGGGGGCGATGGGCAGGTAACCGCCCCCTAGCTGTCGCCCCTGGGCCCTGCCTACGCTCTACGCCTCCCAAGCAGCCATCGTGATGACCAGCCAATGGCAGAATTTTCTGCGCAACCAGGGCGAGTGGCACGGATCCTTCGCCACCATCAACCTGGCTGGGGAAATCGAGAAGGAATTTGCCTCGGTGCTCTTGCTTGAGAGCGCAGAAGAAGATCGGCTGGTTCGCTTTCGCTTGCGCCGCTTTGGCCCTGATGGCAAAGGCACTGAGCCGATCAGTGATCACCAGCAGGACTACCGCAGCCTTGGACGCCAGGCGGTGTTCTTTGCCAACGGGACCTTCTGCAAGGGCTCACTGCAACTGGCACCCCAAACCCCATTCGGAGCTGAATACGGCTTTATCTGCGCCAACCGCCGTCATCGTCTGGTGCAGCTGTATGACGCCGCCGGCCGCCCCAGCAGCCTGGTGCTGATTCGGGAATTTCGTGCCGGTAGCGGGGCCAGTGAGCGGCCGCCACTTGCAGCCGAACAACTACTAGGCCGCTGGCGGGGAGTTCGGGCCATGGTTTCAGCCGACTGGGCCGAACCCGAGCTCAGCGACTGCAGCACCAGTTTTGCTGACAGCGATCTTGAAGCTGCGCAACTGTTGCCCGATGGTGGCTACAGCCGCCGTCCAGATCAGGTGAGTCACCGCGAGGCCTTCAGCGTGGAGGCCGGCTGGCTGAGCGGTCCCGATCGGCTGGAGCGCCTGGTTCGGTATTACGACGCCAGTGGGGCCTGGCTATCTGCCTGCCATGAGCAGCTCAAACGCCATGGGGGGTGATCAGGCGCCTGCGCCGGGCCGGGGGACCAGCTGGTCTGGATCCGCCGGTAGGCCCCCCAGCCCCAGGGCGACGCGACGGGCCAGCAGCAGCAGGGGATAGAGCCGCCGCGCTCGCGCCGGGCTAGCCAGTAGGGGGGCGAGCAGCTGCAGCAGGCTGGCGCTCGGGGCCATGCGGGCACAGAGCCACTGGATCGCTGCCGCACCGTGGAGCTGCTGGTCACCGACGATCAGAAAAGCCCCATCCCTCAGGTGCAGGCCGCCCTGCTGCAGCTGCCGGCGCAGCTCCGCATCGGCGCGGCCATCACGAATTTCCAGTCCTGCAATTCCACTGCGCAGCTCACTGAGCTCGGCGAAATGGCGGCAGAAGGGGCAGCCTCCATCGAAAACCAGCACCGCTTTAGCTTGGGGATTGGCGACCTTCACCCGCCCTGTTGCAGTTCGGGTTTTTCCTCGGCCAGAATTGCCCCTGCCACCGGGCACACCTGCAGGCAGATGCCGCAGTCAATGCAGGTGTCGAAATCAATCCAGTAATAGGGGGTGCCCTTGATGTTGGCGCCCTTGCCGGGATGGATACAGGCCACCGGGCAGGCATCCACGCAGTCCGCTACCCCCTCGCATACGGCCGTGACGATCGTGTGGGCCATGTAGACCAGCAAGTCGAGCAGGTCGAATCCTAGGGAGTGGGCCCCAACCAGCGGGTAGCTGTGCAGCCCCGTTGGATCGCAACGGCCTCAGCGCCGCTCCTGGTGGCACAGGGCTGGTGCAGAAGCTCGGCCCGTTCGCCCCGCTGATGGAACTCCTGCAATGCAGCCAGGGCAGCCTCGAGCTGGGAGGGCTCCTGGAAGCTCACAAGGGTTGTGTCGGGCGGCTGCGGGGCGGTGACTTCAGTGCCCAACAACTCCCGGATGGCCCCAACCTCAAAACTGAAGCCCATGCCGCCAGGCTCGCCCCCGAAGCGCCCCACCAGGGCGTCGTAGCGCCCGCCACTGGCGATGGCTACCGGAGCATCGGCACCATGACAGACAAGCTGGAGCACCAGGCCGTCATAGAGGTCGTAGTGGGGCTGAAAACTGGGATCCAGCTGCAGAGCGATACCGTGGAGCCGAGCCAACGGGGCGATCACCTTGATGGTGGCGGCCAGTGCGTTCAAGACTGGCGAGGGGCCCAACTGCTGCTCCAGTTGGTAGAGCACCTGTTCAGGCTCGCCCCGTAACCGCATCAATTGTTGAAGCGCCTGGCCCTGGTAGCCAGGCAACTGCAGCCTGCCCAGGGCCACGGGGTCAAAGCTGGTGAGGGCTTTGCGGGTAGCTGTGCGCTGCCTGTCGGGCACCTGGTCAAGCAGGGCCGAAAGCAGGCCATGGTGGCCGAGGAGCAGGCGGGGGCGTTGGGCTGCGGCAATCTTGAGTTGCTGTAGGCAGGCCAGCAACAGGGCAAGCAGTTCGACATCGCCTGCGCTGGACTCCGGACCTGCGGCCCCCAGCAGCTCGACACCACTCTGCAACCTCTCCTCAAGCCGATGCTGGCCCCCATCACCGCTGGCACAACGGAAGACCACCCCGCTGCTCCACAGCCGCAGCGGTCGCGGCCGAGCGGCCAGGCGGGTGCAGGCAGCCCTGGCAATTGAGGCAGTCATCTCCGGCCGCAGCCCCAGGGGTTCGGCTGCGGCCAGTCGCACCAGGTCCAGCTGGTTGATGCCACCGCCGGCGGCCAAAGTCTCCAGCCGTTCCACGGCGGGGGGAGCCACTTCCGCGTAACCCCAGAGGCGGTAAACCTGGGCCAGCTGCTCGCAGAGCCAGCGGTTGCTCTCCACCTCCCTGGGGTTCAGATCCCGGGCGCCAGCGGCGGGTTGCAGAGCCATGGCACGCCGGAGGCAAAAAGAAACGTCGATCCTATGGAGTTGCCATCTGGCAACCCCCATCCAGTTCAGGAGCGCCATAGCTGGCACCCCTGAGGGGGCGGCAGGCGGCCAGGCCAGCCACTAGAGCCTGGCGGAGAGCCGGGGTACAGGCGATCAGGCGACCGCTGGCCAGATCCACCGGGCTGCCGTCATAGGAGCAAACAACCCCGCCGGCCTGCTCCACCAGGGGGATACCCGCCGCCAAGTCCCATGGGGAGAGGCCCCTTTCCCAGTAGCCGTCTACACGGCCGTCGGCCACAAAAGCCAGATCCACCGCAGCAGCTCCCGCCCGCCTGACGCCCCTGGTTCGGTGGGTGAACCAGGCGAACTCGGCATAGTTGTTATCCAGGCGGGTGATGCGGTCGTAGGCAAAGCCCGTGACCAAAAGGGAGCTGGCCAGGTCCTGACAATCGCTGACCCGAATCGGACTGTCGTTATTCCAGGCCCCCAATCCTGGTGCCGCCCAATAAAACTGCTGGAGGGCAGGCGCCGCCAGGGCTCCCAGCAGGGGGCGACCGTTCCAGGTCAGACCGACCGAGGTGCCAAAAAATGGATACCGATGGGCGTAGTTGGTAGTGCCGTCGAGGGGATCAACGCACCATTCGAGGGGTGAACCCTGGCCGAGGCGACGACCACTTTCCTCAGCCAGAACGCCAAGCTCGGGTGTGGCCTCAGCCAGCACGGCCAGCACGGCCTTTTCTGCGGCGAAATCGGCCTCGGTGACCAGGTTGCCTGCGGAACCCTTTTCCTGGATGCGCTCCAGCCGGCCGAAGTGGTGCAGTAACTGGCGAGACCCGGCCGTCGCCGCCTGGCGGGCCAGCTCCGCAAAGCGCTCGATTTCCCACGCCGCCAGCCCCGAATCCCGCCAGGTCTGCTCGCTGACACTATTGGGACAGGCGCTCATTCCTCCTCCAACGGCAGGGCCGCACGCACCGTGCCACGGCCGAAATGGCGACCGAATTGGAGTTCGTAAACCTCATCCTCGTCCTGGGTTTCCACCTCCAGTGGTCCGGTGGCGCGGGCCACGCAGAGCAAGCCGTAACCGCGTCTACGCAGGTCGGGGGAGAGGCCAAGGGCTTCCCGCTGGTCAATTTCACCGTGGAGCACTCGCACGGCACAGGCCGTGCAGCAGCCATTGCGACAGCTGAAAGGCAGGGGATCACCCTGGCGCTCGAAACTGGCAAGGATGTAGTCGCCCTCGACCACCTCATGGCGAATCGAGCGACCGCTCTGGCGCCAGTGAACGATTATTGGATGGCTGACGCTGGGGCTGCTAGTCATGCTGCTATATTGCCATCTGGTTGCCCCATTTTGCCCCTGGAGAGGTGGCCGAGTGGTCGAAGGCGCAGCACTGGAAATGCTGTATAGGGGCAACTCTATCGAGGGTTCGAATCCCTCCCTCTCCGTATAAACAAGCCGGCCTTAGAGCCGGCTTTTTCCCATAAAGTTTTGGGCAACCTTTCCGCAGGCACGCTGGCTTGCGCAGGCAGATCACATGGGCAATTAGCCAAAGCGGCCGCTTACGTAATCCTGGGTGGCCTGCTGGCCGGGGGCGTTAAATATTCGTTCAGTGTCATTGAACTCAACCAGGTAGCCCACCTTGCCACTGCCCCCCTCCACCGCTTCGGCGTTAAAGAAAGCCGTTTGATCGGCGACCCGAACGGCTTGCTGCATGTTGTGGGTCACGATAATGATCGTATAGCTACGCTTGAGTTGGTGCATCGTTTCCTCGATCTTCAAGGTAGAGATCGGATCAAGGGCTGAGCAAGGTTCATCCATCAGGATGACTTCAGGCTCCGTGGCGATGGCCCTGGCGATGCAGAGGCGCTGCTGCTGACCGCCGGAGAGGGCCAGGCCACTCTCTCGCAATTTGTCCTTGCACTCATCCCATACCGCAGCCTTGCGGAGTGAGCGCTCCACCAGCTCATCCATATCGCCTTTGAAGCCATTGATACGGGCGCCGAAGGCAATATTTTCGTAGATGGTTTTAGGAAAGGGATTGGGTTTCTGGAAAACCATGCCGATTCGCCTGCGAACCTCTACCGGATCGACGCGGGGGTCGTAGAGGTCGTTGTTGTCAAACACAACCCGACCCTTCAGTTTGCAACCCGGGATCAAGTCGTTCATGCGGTTGAGAGCCCGCAGCACCGTGGACTTGCCACAACCGGACGGGCCAATAAAGGCTGTTACCTTGCCTTTCGGTAAATCCATATAGACATTTTTCACCGCCTCAAATTTCCCGTAGGAGATGGTGACGTTCTGCAGTGACATGCAGACATCCATTTTGCTTGCATCAACACTGGTTGGTTTTGCGTAGCTGCTTGTCATGGTTCTAAGGGGATAGGTTTGGGGTGAGAGCCGGGGTTCAGACCTTGGCAAAACGGCTGATCCAGCGGGCCAAAATATTTGCCGCAAGAATCATCATGACGAGAACAAAAGAGGCAGCCCATGCAAGTTCGTTCTGAGCTTCGTAAGGCATGATCGCGAAATTGAAGATCAAAACAGACATGGTGGCAATTGGGTTGAAAACACCCTCGGGCCAGAAGGGAGAGAAAAGGGCTGTGAAGATCAGAGGGGCCGTTTCACCGGCTGCCCTGGCAATTGCCAGAACCACGCCGGTGGCAATAGGAGTGAATGCAGAAGGGAGCGTTACCCGGGTGATAGTGACAAACCTGGAGGCACCAACTCCGTAGGCGCCCATACGTAACTCTTGGGGTACTAATTTAAGACCTTCGTCTGTGGTTTTGATAACCGTGGGTAGCATCAGCACTGAAAGTGCAATACCCCCAGCCATGGCGCTAAAGCTCTGATCAAAGAAGAAGCGAGTGGAAACAACGATTCCGTAAACGAAGACGCCACTGATGATCGAGGGAACACCTGCCAGCACGTCATTGCCAAAGCCAACAAATTGGGCAAACCAGCCCCGACTGGAATATTCACTTAGATATATCCCTCCCCCAACTCCCACAGGAATTGCAATCAGGGCCGCAATCGCCGTAACTAGGATCGTGCCGAGAACGGCATTGCCGATTCCACCACCCTCGAGGCCAGGGGGCGGGGGTAGTTCGGTGAACATGGTCAGAGAGATCAACTTGCCTCCCTGAACCAGCACATAGATCAGCACCAGGAAGAGGGGCAAAATCGCGATTGAGGCAAACAGGCCCGCAACCGTGGTGAAGAGCTGGTTGAGCCGATTGCGCTTCAGGTTTGGATCAAAATGAAGAGGCCTGCGATCGAACAACGAGCTGTTCGAGTAGCCGATAGGGGATGGATTTGTCATTTGGGTAGCCATTGGTGGGTTATCTCAGTAGCGAAGGCTCAGCCGCTTCACAATTAACTGGGCAGCCATATTCACCAAGAAGGTAAGCACCATCAATATCAAAGCCGCATACATCAGAGCCGATACCTGGATACCATCGGCTTCACCAAATTGATTCGCTAACATCGAAGCGATCGTATTGCCGGGTGCCAGCAGGGAGAGGTCAAAGTTTAGGGAATTGCCAATGATCATTGTGACAGCCATCGTTTCACCCATGGCCCTTCCTAAAGCGAGCATCACACCCCCAGTGATTGCAGAAATAGCTGCAGGCAGAATGACACTGAAGATGGCTCCCCAGCGGGTAGTTCCTACCCCGTAAGCTCCTTGGCGCAATTCAACCGGCACTTGATTTAGCGCATCCCTAGAGATGGCAGTGATAATTGGAAGAATCATCACCACCAGAATCAAAATTGCCGGAGCCATGCCAGGTCCCTGGGGAATTGTATTGAAAAATGGGCTCCAGCCCAGCAAGCTGTGGAGGAGGCCGAGGGCTGGCCTGATCGCAGGCTCCATCACAAATATTGCCCACAGGCCTAGAACTACTGAAGGGATGGCAGCCAGCAGTTCAACCATCAGGCCGATGGCATCTCTAACGACCGTCGGCATCAGATCTTCGGTGATGAAAATTGCCGTACCTACCCCAAGGGGCACGGCGATCAACAAAGAAAGAATCGAGGACACCAGGGTGCCGTAGATGGCGATGAAGGCTCCGTAGTCTTCGTTGACGGGATCCCAGCCGGAGGTAGTGAGGAAGTTCAGACCAAACTCGGCAATCGCTTCGCGGGCCCCCTGAAACACCGTCAGAAAAATGCCCAGCAGCACAATGGCCACCATGGAGGCGAGCACCAGGGTCAGTTGCCGAAAGCCCAGGTCGACGAGCCTTTCGCTTGGTGGCCGTCGCCTCAAGGTGAAGACATCCCGCTGGGATGGGCTGGGATCCGTAGCTCTGTGGTCCGTCAGCATGGGGGAAGTGGCTTTGCAGCGGACAGTCCGGGGGCGGTCGATCCAGCCAAAATCTACGAAGTGCCCCTCGCATGGGCGTTTAAGCAGTGATTAACGTCTTGTTGCCCGGTAGTTTTGGTGTTCCATCGCGCGGGGTCGCGCCAGCCGTTTTCATGGGTCGACAGGCTTCATCGCTCCCCAAATCCCATGGCGCCCGTTCATGTCACGCATAGTTGGTATCGATTTGGGCACCACCAATTCGGTGGTGGCAGTTCTCGAGGGTGGCCGTCCCCAGGTGATAGCCAGCGCTGAAGGCGGCCGCACGACACCTTCAGTGGTGGGGTTCAGCCGCGATCAGGAGCTTTTGGTGGGGCAGTTGGCCCGGCGCCAGCTGGTGCTCAACCCCCGCAATACCTTCGCCAACCTCAAGCGGTTCGTGGGCCGCCAGTGGGATGAATTGGAGGAGGGCAGCCTGACGGTGCCCTACACGGTGCGGGCCAACGACCAGGGCAGCGTGCGGATTGTCTGCCCGGCTACCCAGCGTGAATACGCCCCGGAAGAACTGGTGGCCAGCATCCTGCGCAAGCTTGTGGATGATGCCGCCACCTACCTGGGCGAGCCGGTCGAGGCTGCGGTAATAACCGTGCCGGCCTACTTCGACGACGCCCAGCGTCAGGCCACCCGCGATGCGGGGCGGCTGGCCGGGATCAGTGTGGAGCGAATCCTCAACGAACCCACAGCTGCGGCCCTGGCCTACGGCTTTGATCGCAGCACCGTCAAACGGGTGCTGGTATTCGACCTGGGGGGCGGCACCTTTGACGTTTCGGTGCTGCGGATTGCCCAGGGGGTCTTCGACGTCAAGGCCACCAGCGGCGACACCCAGCTGGGTGGTAATGACTGGGATCGCCGCATCGTCGACTGGCTGGCAGATGGCTTCCAAAGCGAGCACGGAGTCGATCTGCGCCGCGACCGCCAGGCCCTGCAGCGGCTCACCGAAGCGGCGGAAAAGGCCAAGATCGAACTTAGCGGGATGCCCAGTACCCCGATTTCTCTTCCTTTCATCGCCACCGGCCCGGATGGCCCCCTGCACGTTGAAACCACCCTCGAGCGCAGGGTGTTTGAGGGGCTTTGTCCCGATCTGCTCGACCGCCTGCTCCGCCCCGTGCAGGGGGCCCTGAGGGATTCAGGCCTGGCAGCGGATGACATCGACGATGTGGTTTTGGTGGGTGGCTCCAGTCGCATGCCGATGGTGCAGGAAATGGTGCGTACCCTCATCCCGCTGGAGCCATGCCAGTCGGTTAATCCCGATGAGGTGGTGGCGATTGGGGCTGCCGTGCAGGCGGGCATCCTCACCGGTGAGCTGCGCGACCTGATGCTTAACGACGTCACGCCCCTGTCGCTTGGTCTCGAGACCATCGGTGGGGTGATGAAGGTCTTGATCCCGCGCAATACACCGATCCCAGTCCGCAAAAGCGACCTGTTCAGCACCTCCGAGTCAAACCAGAGCTCTGTGGAGATCCATGTGCTGCAGGGCGAGCGACAGATGGCCGAGGGCAATAAAAGTCTCGGGCGCTTCCGCCTCTCCGGTATTCCGCCTGCTCCCCGCGGGGTCCCCCAGGTGCAGGTGTCCTTCGACATCGACGCCAATGGCCTTCTGCAGGTTTCGGCCACTGACCGAACCACGGGCCGTCAACAGAGCGTGAGCATCCAGGGGGGATCCAATCTCAGCGAGGAGGAGATCAAAACCCTGATCGAGGAGGCAGAGCTGAAGGCCGGGGAAGATCGGCGCAAGCGTTCAGAGATTGACCGTCGCAACCGGGCCCAGACCCTGGTGGCCCAGGCGGAGCGCCGGCTCCGCGATGCCTCCCTGGAGCTGGGCCCCTATGGCGCCGAGCGCCAGCAGCGCTCTGTGGAGATGGCCCTGCGCGACGTGCAGGACCTGCTCGCCGCCGATGACCTGGTGGAGCTGGAACTGGCGGTCAGCCAGCTCCAAGAGGCGCTGTTTGGCCTCAATCGCCGCCTGTTAAGTGAGCGCAAGGCCGAGCAGGGGCCCCTCCAGGGCCTCAAGAACACCCTGGGCTCGCTCAAGGATGAGCTGTTTGCCGATGATGACTGGGATGACTGGAACCGGCCAGGCAGTGACCCCTGGGCCATGGCGCCGCCCCGCTACAACCGGGAAAACAGCTATGGGGAACCCAATTACAGGGAACCCAGCTACCGGGAGCCTGAACCGATCGGCCGCGACCGTCCTCTGCGGCCAGATGAGGACCCCTGGGGGGATGGCTCCTACCGGTGACCCATAGTCCTGGCGCCCAGCCCGACTACTGGTCAGTGCTGGGTCTGGAGCCCGGTGCCGATGCCCCCAGCCTCAAGGCGGCCTTCCGGGCCCAGGCACGCCGCTGGCATCCGGATCTGAATGGCAACGACCCCCTCGCAGAGGAGCGCTTCAAAAGGGTCAACGAGGCCTATGCGGTGCTCTCCGATCCCCGGCGCCGCCAGGCGTGGGAGGCCGGTGGCCATTCGGCAGGGCCGGGTGGCTCAGGCTCAGGTGATCCCTTTGCCACGGGATTTCCAGACTTTGACGACTACCTCGACGCCCTGTTGGGCGAGCGCCGCAGGCCGACCCAGGAGGAAGAGCCGCCTGTGGAGCGGGAATACGACGCCGAGACCGAGACCCACGCCGAGACAGAGGGACAGACCGAGGTCGAGGCCGAATCTGCCGGCTCGGTGACCTCCGCTCCCGCCCCTCCCCCCCCGGTGCAGGCCAGCAGTGATCAGGAAAGTCTGGTGGAACTCAGCCCAGAGCAGGCCCTGCAGGGCGAGCGGGTGGAGTTGGTGCTCCCCGATGGCACGGTGGTGGAGGTCTGGACTCCCCCCTTTGCCGGCGACGGTTGGCGGCTGCGGCTTGTCGGGGTGACACCGGGCGGTGGTGACCACTTCCTCCAGCTGCGGGTGCGCACGGATGAAGGCCTGCGCATCGATGGCCTGCGGGTTCTCTACCCCCTGGAACTGAGCCCGGCCGAGGCGGCCCTGGGCTGTCAGGTGGTGGTGCCGACCCTGCGGGGGCCGGTCAAGTTGAGGGTGCCACCGTGCTCCTCCAGCGGCCGACTGCTGCGGCTGCGGGCCCGTGGCCAGGAGTGGGGCGAGCAACGGGGCGACCAGCTGGTGGAGGTACGCATCGTTGTGCCGGATGTGCTGGCTGACGATGAGGCGGCCCTCTACAGACGGCTTCAACAATTGGCCGATGACCCCGATGGCGGCAGCCGGTGACACACTGAAGGGCGGTGCCCCCCTGCCGCGATCCATGCCGGTGCATGTGCTGTTATTTGATGCCGGAAGCGACCAGGAAGGCATCCATTCCCTGGAAGTCAGTGGCCGCACTGTCGTGCTGCTGTTTGAAGACAGGGACGATGCCGAGCGCTATGCGGGACTGCTAGAGGCCCAGGATTTCCCCATGCCAACGGTCGAGCCCCTCGACCGGGAGGAGATGGAGCTGTTCTGCAGCCAGGCAGGCTATGAAGCTCGACTGGTGCCAGCCGGCTTCCTGCCCCAGAGCCCGGAAGATCGACTGCTGATCGCGCCACCGGAGCGCAACATGGATGTGACCCAGTGGCAGGAGGAGCAGCCGGAGGCTGGCGATGGCAGCCTGGAGGCGATTCGGCGTCAGCTGGAGGGGCTGCTGTGAGCCTGCCTGTGCCCGCAACCGACCGGGGCCACCTGCTCACCGAACAGGCCAATCCCCTCAGTGAAAAGCTCGACCAGCTCTCCACCGCCGAGCTGGTAGCCCTCTTCTGTGCCAACGACCTGGAGCCCCAGAGAGCCGTGGCAGAGGCGGCCCCAGCCCTCACCCGGGCGGTGGATGCCATCGCCAGCCGGCTGGCCCAGGGTGGTCGCCTCTTCTATCTCGGCGCAGGCACCTCAGGCCGACTTGGGGTGCTTGATGCGGCGGAGTGTCCGCCCACCTTCTGCACCCCACCAGAGCTCGTTCAGGGAGTTCTTGCAGGTGGGGCAGCTGCCCTGCTGCGCAGTTCGGAGGGGCTGGAAGACCTGGCCGAAGCCGGTCGCCAGGATCTGGAGCAGCGGGGCTTCGGCGCCGGCGACTGCCTGGTGGGGATTGCGGCAGGTGGCACCACCCCCTACGTGTTGGGCGGGCTGGCCCACGCCCAGGCGATCGGGGCCCTGGCGATAGCCATGGCCTGCGTGCCGGCAGCGCAGGTGCCAATGCCCTGTGAGATCGATATCCGCCTGCTCACGGGGCCGGAGTTGCTGGCCGGGTCTACCCGGCTCAAGGCAGGCACCGCCACCAAGATGGCCCTCAACCTGATCTCCACCGGCGTGATGGTGCGGCTTGGCAAGGTGTACGGCAACCGGATGGTGGATGTAGCCGTCAGCAATATCAAGCTGGAGGATCGGGCCCTGCGCATCCTGCGCGACCTGGCCGGGATCAGCCGGGAGGATGGGGTGGCCCTGTTGCAGGAAAGCCAAGGTTCGGTGAAATTAGCCCTGCTGATGGCCGCATCGGGGTTGGACCTGGATGGGGCCACCACCCAGCTGGAACGGCATGGACCCAGTTTGAGGGAGGCTCTAGCGGCTTGCGCTGCTCAGTTGAAGGATCCCCAGTAGGGCGCGGTGAACAGATCAAACTTGCGGCGGCTGGCAGCGGGCACCTGGTCAGGCGGGGTGATCAGGGCATTGCGCAGGGCGTGATGGGCGCTGCTGGTAGGCCGCTGGGCCGCCACCCGCTCTGCCGCCACCCGCACGATCCGCTGGGCCAATGCGGCATTGGTGCCGAGATTCTCGATCACCATCTCCATCGTCACCGAGGCATGGTCCTGGTGCCAGCAGTCGTAGTCGGTGACCATCGCCAATGTGGCATAGGCGATTTCGGCCTCCCGGGCCAGGCGAGCCTCGGTGTGGTTGGTCATGCCGATCACCGCGCATCCCCAGGAGCGGTAGAGCTCCGATTCGGCCCGGGTGGAGAAGGCGGGCCCCTCAATGCAGAGGTAGGTGCCACCTCGATGCAGTTGGTGGCCCTTTGGCATCAGGCTCTCGCCCACGTCGGCCAGTAGGCGGGCCAGGGCCGGGCAGAAGGGATCCCCGAATCCCACGTGAGCCACCAGCCCATCCCCGAAGAGGGTCGTGGGCCGCTGCTGGGTGCGGTCAATGAATTGGTCCGGCACCAGCATGTCCAGGGGGCGGATTTGCCCCTGGAGTGACCCCACCGCCGAGAGGGAGATAATCCAGCGCACCCCGAGGGAACGCAGGGCCCAGAGGTTGGCCCGATAGGGCACCTCAGTGGGGCTGAGGCTGTGGTGGCGACCATGGCGGGCCAGGAAAACCACCTCCAGCTCGCCGATACGCCCCAGCAGCAGGTCAGCCGAGGGATCGCCGTAGGGGGTCTCGATCCGCAGCTCCTGGACGTCCTCGAGGCCGTCCATGCCGTACAGCCCGCTGCCCCCCAGGATTCCCATGCGGGCCCGGCTGAGATCAATGCCGGCGCGGGGGACTGGGCTGGAGCTGGTCATCGGCAAGACGGTCATCGGCAAAGCGGTCATCGGCTTCCATTCTCAACATGGGGGGTGGGGGCAACCGCTTCCGCCGACCCCATAAAGTCGCTGTTTACCCCCATTTGTCATGACCAAAGCCCTGATGGAAACGGATGCCGGGAGCATCGAACTCGAACTTTTCGAGGTTGATGCGCCAAAAACCGTGGCCAACTTCACCAAGCTCGCCAAGGAGGGCTTCTACGACGGCCTCGCCTTCCATCGGGTAATTCCCGGTTTCATGGCCCAGGGGGGCTGTCCCAACAGCCGTGAAGGCGCCCGTGGCACCGCCGGCACCGGCGGCCCCGGCTACCAGATCGACTGTGAGATCAATGGCCAGAAGCACCAGGCGGGCACCCTGGCCATGGCCCATGCAGGCAAAAACACCGGCGGCTCCCAGTTTTATATCTGCCACGGAGCCCAGCCCCACCTCGATGGCGTCCACACCGTGTTTGGCCTCACAGGCAACATGGATGTGGTGCTGGCTCTCAAAACTGGCAGTCGCATTAACAAGCTGACGATCCAGGACTGAGGCCCGCAGCCGCACCGGTTCATATCAGGCAGGCTCAGGTCCAGACCAGGAAGGCTCCAGGCTGAACCCTCAGCCCGGAGCCCAACTCGACCAGAGAGCGCCGTTCCGGTTCAAGATCGGCACTGGGGTGGTTGCTGCGCTGGCTATCGGGGGCCAGCAACAAACTGAGCTGACGGGTTAGGGGCCAACCGCCCATCAACTGCAGGGCTGCTGCAACTGCAGCAACTCCCGTATTCGCCTGGTCGAGACCGCTGATCACAACGGTGAGGTGGGGCTGGTCAAGCAGGGCCAGCAGCCGGGGATGCTCCTCCAGCTTCACCTGCAGGCCCAGCTGGGTCGCCCAGTGTTCAAGTTGGACGATTTGCTCAACTAGAGACTCAGCCGTTGGGAGGAGCGCTGCCGCTGCTACTCCATGCCAGGCCAAAACGGCCGTGGGCCCAGCGATGGGGCAGGAGGGACCCTCCCCCAGCAGATGTCCCAGCTTGATCCGCTTGGTTTGCAGATAGGCGGCGTTGTAATTGCCGGGGTCGATAACCAGCGGCACCCGATCTTCCACACGCAGGCCATAGCCACCAAGGCCGGCGATCTTGCGCGGATTGTTGGTGATCAGGCGCAGGCGCTGCACACCCAGATCACTGAGGATCTGGGCCCCAACTCCGTAGTTGCGCAGGTCAGCGGCGAACCCCAACCGCTCATTGGCCTCCACGGTGTCCAGGCCGCCATCCTGAAGCGAATAGGCCTTCAGCTTGTTGATCAGACCAATGCCGCGCCCTTCTTGGCGGAGGTAGACCACCACGCCCTCACCTGCCGCCTCAACCATGCGCAGGGCGGCTTCGAGTTGGGGGCGGCAGTCACAGCGCAGGGAGCCGAAGGCATCGCCGGTAAGGCACTCCGAATGGACCCTCACCAACACCGGGCCCTGGGCCTGGGCTGGATGGCCTTTGACGATCGCCACATGTTCGCTGCCATCTAGCTCGTTGCGATAGCCGATGGCCCGGAAGCTGCCGAAGTCGCTGGGCAGGTCCGCCTCCGCCTGGCGGCGCACAAAGCGTTCGGTATCGAGCCGATAGCTGATCAGGTCGGCAATACTTATAAGCCGCAATCCGTGCAGCTGGGCATAGGCCGCCAGCTGGGGCAGCCGGGCCATGGAGCCATCGCTGTTCTGGATCTCACAGATCACCCCGGCCGGGTACAGGCCCGCCAGGCGCGCCAGATCAATGGCGGCTTCGGTGTGACCGGCGCGCTTGAGCACGCCTCCCTGCTTGGCACGCAGGGGAAAAATATGGCCCGGGCGGCGCAGGTCCCTGGCTCGGGTGTGGGGGTGGATCGCCACCTGGATGGTGCGGGCGCGATCGTCGGCGGAAATTCCCGTGCTGACGCCGTTCTCCGGACCCGCATCCACGCTCACCGTGAAGGCCGTCTGGTTGCTGTCGGTGTTGCGATCCACCATCAAGGGCAGATCCAGGGCGTCGAGCCGCTCGCCCTCCATGGCCAGGCAGATCAGGCCCCGGGCCTCGGTGGCCATGAAGTTGATCTGCTCGGGGGTGGCGAACTGGGCTGCGCAGATCAGATCCCCTTCGTTTTCGCGATTTTCATCGTCTACCACCACAACCGAATCCCCGTTGCGGATCGCCGCCAGGGCATCGGCAATTGAATCGAAGCGGATCCCATCGCCCAGGGAACCGGTGGATTGGGGCGAAACGGGCTGGTCGCGCAGGAGGGTCAAGGGCGTGCCGGTGGGCCCGGAGCCCTGGCGCAATCATCCTTTATAAATCCTGGAACGATCCGCCCACCTATCCCCCCATGGCCAGCAAGCGCGTAGCGGTGATCGGTGCCAGTGGCTACGGCGGTCTGCAGACCCTGCGGCTCTTGCACCAACACCCGGGGCTCGAGGTCAGTTTTTTAGGTGGCGAACGCAGCAGGGGTAAACGCTGGAGTGAACTTGTGCCGTTTCTGCCCCTGGCAGGGGACCCGGTGGTTCAAACCCCGGATCCAGCTGCCATCGCAGAACAGGCTGATTTCGCCCTGCTCAGCCTGCCGAATGGGCTGGCAGCCCAGTTGGTGCCTCCCCTGCTGGAGCGGGGGTTGCGGGTGGTGGATCTCTCTGCCGACTATCGCTACAGCTCCCTGGCCCAGTGGCAGGAGGTGTATGCAGCTGAGGCCGGCCAGCTGCCCCGGGCAGATGCCCACCTCTGCGCTGAGGCCGTCTATGGCCTGCCGGAATGGCAGGCGGAGCAGATTCGTAGCGCCCGCTTGGTTGCCGCTCCGGGCTGCTTCCCCACCGCCTCCCTGCTGGGTCTATTGCCCTTTCTCAAGCAGGGTCTGATCGACACCAGGGGCATCGTGATCGACGCCAAAACCGGTACCTCCGGTGGTGGTCGGGCCGCCAAGGAGCACTTGCTGCTGGCCGAATGCTCCGAAGCGGTTTCCCCCTATGGCGTGGTGGGCCATCGCCACACAAGCGAAATCGAGCAGCTGGCTACCCGGGTGGCGGGCCATGGGATCCAGCTCCAGTTCACCCCCCACCTGATGCCGATGGTGCGGGGACTGCTGGCCACAATCTATTGCCGCCTACGCGACCCGGGGCTGACCGCCGAGGACTGCGCCACCCTACTGGCCTCGGCCTATCGCCAGGCCCCCTGCGTTGAGGTGTTGCCTGTTGGCACCTATCCCTCCACCAAGTGGGTGCGCCAGACCAACCGGGCCCTGCTCTCGGTCCAACTCGATCCCCGCACCGACCAGCTGATCGTGATGGTCGCCATCGATAACCTGATCAAGGGCCAGGCGGGCCAGGGGGTGCAGTGTCTCAACCTGATGGCAGGCCTGGAAGCCACCACCGGGCTCCCGCTGCTGCCCTTTTACCCCTGAGCGGCGAGTGCTACCGCCACCGGCAGGATCCGATGCTCCTGCACCTGGATGCGTCGACTGAGGCTGGCGTGGTCATCGCCACTGAGCACGGGCACGGCCGCCTGCACGAGGATGCGGCCCGCATCCACCTCCTCGCTGACCAGGTGGGCCGTGCACCCCGCCAGGGTGACTCCCGCCGCCAGGGCCTGGCCCACCGCATCGAGGCCGCGAAAGCTCGGCAACAGGGAGGGGTGAATGTTAATCAGCCGGTTGGGGAAGGCGCCAATAAGGATCGGGGTGACGACCCGCATCCAGCCAGCCATCACCACCAAATCCACCGAGGCGATCCTGAAGGCCTGCACCAGAGCCTGATCGAGTTGTTCACGGTTTGGCTGGAGCCGGTGGTCGTGGAGTTCCCACGGAATGCCCAGCCGTTCGGCCCGCTTCTGGGCACCGCAATCGCGATTATTCACAACCAGCAGCGCCACCTCACCGCAAAGGCTGCCGTGACGGAAACAATCAACCAATGCCTCGAAATTGCTCCCGGCGCCGGAGGCCATCACCCCCAGCCGCAGGGGCATCGAGGCAAGAACCCCATCCGGTGGCAACGGCCACTGGACTGCCTGTCCATGATCGCTAGGTTCTAAGGAAGCGGTCATTGAGCCTTGTCCCACCTCTCCATCCTGCCAACCGTGCTGCGCGATGCCGAGGGACTTGCTTCCAGCCTGGAGGCCCTGAAGCTCTCGCCCCAGTGGGGTGGAACGGTTCCGGGATTTGCAGATGAGGCCCAACAGGTGCTGTTGCAGGTTTGCCTGGTTGGCGGGGAGAGACTGGGCTGGATGCGCCAGGGCGATGGTTCCCTCGCCCTGGTGGCCGACCTGCAGCGGCTCAGCCGCGCCCAGGAGTTGCAGCAGCTGCTGGGCCGCATCACCCGCCGCTACGCAGCTGAAATGGCCCTGCGGCAAGCCTCCACCCTCTGCGCCGGGACTCAAGTGAGCGTGAGCACCTGAGCCCCGCCCCGCCTGGAGCCCTGCCGTGCCAGAGCTGAATCTCGATCTCACCGCCTGCCACCAGCACCTGGTGCGGGTCCGGATCAGCCATCGGCCACGACAGGGCAGGCTCGTTTTTTCCCTGCCCAGCTGGACGCCAGGCTCTTACCTGATCCGCGACTACGTTCGCCAGCTGGAGGGGCTTGAGGTGAGGCAGGTTGGGCAGGGAGGGTCCGTCCTGCCGCTCAGGAGGCTCACGCCCAGTAGCTGGCAGCTGGAATTGTCCAGCCTCCAGCCCATCGAGATCAGCTACACGCTCCTGGCGGCAGAGTTGACGGTGCGTACCTGCCACCTCAACGGCGAGCACGGCTTCCTGGCGCTGGCGGCCGTGGCCCTGGAGATTGAGGGGGAGCGCTGGTCCTGCCATCGGCTCCAGCTCAACCTGCCGCCGAGTTGGCAGGCCTTCGTGCCCCTGGCCGAGGATCCGGGTGGCGGCTGGCTAGCCCAGAACTTCGACCAGCTGGTGGATACGCCGATCGAGGTGGGGCCACACCGCTGCCACTCCTTCAGTGTTGCCGGTGTGCCCCACCGCTGGGTGAGCTGGGGCCCGGTGCTGGAGGGCTGCGAACTGGTTGAGAGCGATCCCCACTGGCTCAAACACCTTGAATCGGTCTGCCTGGCCTGCTGCCGCCTGATGGGCGTGGACCGCCCTGCCGCCGCCCACTACCTGTTTGTGCTCCATCTCAGCGACGCTGGCTATGGCGGCCTGGAACATGACCTGAGCACGGTGCTGCAGTTCGGTCGCCGCGCCCTAGCCCGGCCGGAGGGGCGCCGCAAGTTGTTGCAGTTGGCCGCCCACGAATACCTGCACCAGTGGAACGTGCGTCGGCTGAGGCCCGCCGAACTCACTCCCTACCGCTACGACCAGGCCGTGGTGGTTCCCAGTCTCTGGTTTGCTGAAGGCATCACCAGCTATGTCGACCGGCTGCTGCCGCTCACTGCCGGTTGCTGTACCGAAGCCGAGGTCATCGAGGATCTGGGCGCAGACCTGAGCCGCTATCTGCTGAGCCCGGGCCGCCGCATCCAGAGCCTGCGTGCCAGCAGTGAGGAGGCCTGGGTGAAGCTCTATCGACCCGATGCCTTTTCCGCCAACAGTCAGATCAGTTATTACCTAAAGGGGGCAGTACTGGCTCTGGTTCTAGATCTGCACCTGCGCCGCGCCGGCAGCTGCCTGCCCGTGATTCTGCGGGAGCTCTGGAGCAGCCACGGTGCTGTGGGGCGGGGCTACCGCGAGGCCGACCTGATCGCAGCATTTACCCGCCATGCTCCCGATCTGGCCGAACTGCTGCCCACCTGGTTGGCCGGCGATGGGGACCCACCCCTGGCCAACTACCTGGCCGATGTGGGCCTGGGCCTGAAGGTCACGCTGGGCGCGAGCCAGGAGCTCGGCTGCCGGCTGGATTCAGGCACGGGTGCGCCCTGCGCCGGGGGGGTGCAGCGGGATGGGCCGGCCGCCCGGGCTGGCCTGACTGTTGGGGATGAATGGTTGGCACTCGATGGGATCAGGCTGCGAACCCCAGAGGATGCCCTTGCGATGGTGACGGCTGGGGAATCTCCGCGGGCCCGTCAACTGCTGTTCAGTCGCGATGGACTTGTACGCACGGCCACCATCACCCCAGATCCACCCGCCCCGGTGGCTTGGAGCCTCTTGCTAGACCCTGATGGGACTGAGACCATGGCGCAGCAACGTCTTCGTTGGTTGACCCTGGAAGCGCCGTGAGATCCGTGCCCAGGCCCCTGTTGGTTTGCGTTTCAGCAGCTGGCTTGGTGTTACTAGGCGGCCTGGGCTGGCTGGCCCGTGACATGACTCCCCAGACCGGGGAGCGCAGCGGCAATCCCAGCCTGCTTGAACTGCTGGAGGAGATGCGCCAACCCCCCGCCTCCCCTGAGCCAGGACGCAGGAGGGCCCCAGGGCCCCCGCCCCATCCCAGCTGGCAGTCCCCCCTGCGCTCCAGCTGCGCGATCACGGATCCAAGCCAAGGTAAGAAGCTGCACCAGCTGGTGGGTCAGGTGGAGACCTCGCCGGTACAGGTGCGAATTCACCCGACCAATTACGGCGAACGGTTCAGCCTTGATGCCTACGGCAACCCGGTTGACCCCACCCCCCAGTTGGTCGTCCTGCACGAGACGGTCTACGGGATCGGATCGGCCATTAACACCTTCACTACCCCCCATCCCCGCGATGAGGACCAGGTCAGCTACCACAGCCTGATTGGTGAGAATGGTGCGATCGTGCAGGTGCTCGATCCAGCCAAGCGGGCCTTTGGTGCGGGCAATTCTGCTTTTAATGGTCGCTGGGTCAAGACCAATGCCAAGGTGGGCGGCTCGGTCAACAATTTCGCCCTGCACATCAGCCTGGAAACGCCCCTCGACGGGGAGGACAGCGACCCATCCCACAGTGGCTATTCCGCCGTCCAGTACGACGCCCTCGCCGCCCAGCTGGCCAGTTGGATGCGGCGCTATGGGATCCCCGCCGCAAACATCACCACCCACCGAGCCGTGGATCTCGGTGGCGAGCGGGCGGACCCCCGTAGTTTCAACTGGCAGGCCCTGCAGCAGCGGCTTCAGAACCTCGGCCTGCTCTGTAGGCGTTGAAGCTTGGCGCGTTGAATCTGGGATCTGTGAAGTATTGGCTCAGATCAGTGGGGCAGGGGGTTGCTTGCGGCTGGCGTACATCAGGGCGTGCAACTCGGGGTCCTGCATCGTGCGCAGGATGCGTCTTGGATAGTCGAGTTTGCCGTTGTGCAGGTAGGCCAGGGTGGCGAGGGCCTTGGCATCCCGCTGGCTGCTGCTGGCCTCAAGGGTGCGCTCGGGCAGGTTGAGTTCGCGGCTGAGTCGCGCGAATTTTCCAACTAGCAAAATAACGTTCCGCTGCGGATCCAGCAGCTCAGTGCGGGCCTGGCTGATTTCTGCCTCGGATGCATTCTCTTTGAGCAGCCCCTGATGGACCAGCTCGCCAAGCCCTAGCTGGGCCGGGCCGTGGGTGCTGAAAAGGCCGGAATGGGCCGCCAGCGGAATGTCCTCGCCGGGCTTGGCATGGCGCATTTCGTCGAACAGCACGGCAGCAACCAACATCGGATTGACCCGCTGGCGGCGGCACTCGGCGATGATCAGCGGCCGCAGATCGGCAATCCGCCCGAGGGTGTGGGTGCGCAAGGGCTCCAGTTGGTCAATGCCGCTGGTGAAGAGCTGGGCCAGGCGGGGCTGGGGGCCATGCACGCCAAAGCGACGCTTCAACTCGAGCAGCTCGGCCGCTGAAAACCGCAGTGGATCGTAGGCTTCGCCCTCCCCTACAGGGGTGCTAATGCTGCCGCTAAGGCCTGGGTCGAGCAGCAGCAGCTGGCGTTTGGGGGTGACCGCAAAGGGGATGGCAGCCAGGCCAACCAGAAGGGCGACCAGGCCGAAGCGACGCTGATGGAGGGCTCTGGCGAATCGCACCCGTAACCAAATGAAGTAATTCGAGCATACGCAATTTTCCCTGACCCCTAAGTTGCAACAGAACGGCCCCCACTTCGGCCCATGGCTTGGTGTTGGGGGAGATTCAGCCCTAAGTTTTGGCATCGTGAGCGGCTTGAGCCGCAACGCCATGCTCGCCAATTTCAATGGCTCCAGCGCAGAAACCCAGTGGCAGCGGTTCTGCGAGCTGCTCTGGTACGAAGCCGACCTCGGTATCTGGCTGGACGTCAGTCGCATGGCTATCGGCCAGGCGGACCTCGACAGCCTTTCCCCCCGCTTCAACCAGGCCTTTGCAGCGATGGAGGCCCTGGAGGCCGGTGCCATAGCCAATGCTGATGAACAGCGGCAGGTGGGCCACTACTGGCTGCGCAAGCCTGAGCTGGCTCCGGAAGCGGCAATCAGCCATCACATTGAGGCTGAGCTGGAGCGGATTGAAGCCTTCGGCCAGGCCATTCTGGAGGGCAGCCTCCTGGCCCCCAACGGCCAGCCATTTACCGACGTGCTCTGGATCGGTATCGGGGGCTCGGGGCTGGGGCCCCTGCTGATGGTGAGGGCCCTGCAGGACGCAGGCGTGGGACTGCCCTTTCACTTCTTTGACAACGTCGACCCGGCGGGGATGAGCCGCACCCTGGCTTCCCTCGACAGTCACCTGAGTACCACCTTGGTAGTGGTGGTGAGCAAGTCGGGTGGCACTCCCGAGCCCCACATCAGCATGGAGCAGGCCCAGGCAAGGCTTGAGGCCCGCGGGGGTCAATGGGCGGGTCAAGCCGTGGCCGTGACCATGGTGGATAGCAAACTTGACAAACTGGCCGTCTCCGGTGAGTGGTTGCGCCGCTTCGACATGTTCGATTGGGTGGGAGGGCGCACGAGCATCACCAGTGCGGTTGGCCTGCTGCCCGGTGCCCTGATTGGGGCAGACATCCGCGGCTTCCTGGCAGGAGCAGCCCAGATGGATTGCGTCACCCGGGTCCCGGACCTGCGCCGCAATCCGGCAGCCCTGATGGCCGCCTCCTGGTATGTGGCAGGCCATGGCGAAGGCAAACGGGACATGGTGGTCCTGCCCTACCGGGACCGGCTCGAAGTGTTCAGTCGCTACCTCCAGCAACTGGTGATGGAGAGCCTGGGCAAGAAACTGGACCGCAATGGGAACGTTGTACACCAGGGCATCGCTGTCTACGGCAACAAGGGTTCCACCGACCAGCACGCCTATGTGCAACAGCTGCGCGATGGCATTGACAACTTCTTTGTGACCTTCATTGAAGCCCTCGAGGAACCCAGCGACATAGCCCCGATTGGCGATGAAATTCCAGGCGACTTCCTCGACGGTTTCCTCCAGGGCACCCGCTCCGCCCTGATGGAAGGAGGGCGCCAGAGCATGTCGATCACCCTGCGCCGCTTCGATGCAAGGGCGTTGGGCGCCCTGATCGCCCTGTTCGAGCGAGCGGTAGGCCTCTATGCCGAGCTGGTCAATGTCAATGCCTACGACCAGCCTGGGGTGGAAGCAGGCAAAAAGGCAGCCGCGGAGATTCTTGGCCTTCAGGAGCGCTTAGAAGCCCTGCTGGGTGATGGCAAAACCCGCAGCCTGCAGGAGCTACAGCACGCCCTCGGCACCAGTAGCCCAGAACCCCTGTTCTGGATCCTGCGCCATCTCTGCGCCAATCCAAGGGGTTACCGGGCAAGCGGCGATTGGTCCCAACCTGCGGCGATGAGCTTCGGCAGGGCCTGAGTAGGGCCGCCCCGATGTCGATGCCGAACCCGGAGGCCCTGCCGTCTCCGCAACAGGTATTGCGTCAGGTCTTTGGATACGACGCTTTCCGCGGTCCCCAGCAGGCGATCGTCGAACACGTGGTGGCCGGTGGGTCTGCCCTGGTGTTGATGCCAACTGGCGGTGGCAAGTCTCTTTGCTACCAGATCCCGGCCCTGTGTCGTGCTGGCCTTGCGGTGGTGGTCTCACCCCTGATCGCCCTGATGCAGGACCAGGTGGAGGCCCTGCTCCAGGCGGGTGTGCGTGCCGCGGCGATCCACTCGGGCTGTTCCGCCGCCGAAACCCGGGCCAGCTGGAGTGCCATCGAAGCTGGCCAACTCGACCTCCTCTACCTATCCCCTGAGCGCCTGCTTTCAGGCAGCACCCTGGGGCGCCTGGCCCAGCTTTCCCTGGCCCTATTTGCCATTGATGAGGCCCATTGTGTCTCCCAGTGGGGCCATGATTTTCGACCGGAATACCTGCAACTGGCCGTGTTGGCAGACCAGTTTCCGGCGGTGCCCAGGCTGGCCCTCACCGCCACAGCCGATCCGCGCACCAGGGAGGAGATCCGCAAACGACTCCAGCTGGAGCAGGGAGCCGTATTTCTGGCCAGCTTCGATCGGCCCAACATTCGCTACCTCCTGCGCGAGAAGGACAACCCCCGGCGCCAGCTGCTGGCCCTCCTGGCCGACCATCGGGGCGAGGCGGGCATTGTCTACGCCAGGTCGCGCAACCGGGTTGACCGCTTCGCCCTCGAGCTCCGCTCAGCTGGTTATGACGCGGTTGCATACCACGCAGGCCTGGATGCCGAGGTGAGGCACTCAGCCCTCGATCGCTTTCGCCGCGAGAGTGGCGTGGTGGTGGTGGCCACCATCGCCTTCGGCATGGGTATAGATAAGCCAGACGTACGCTTCGTCGCCCATCTGGACCTGCCCAAAAGTCTGGAGGCCTATTACCAGGAGACGGGGCGGGCTGGCCGGGATGGTCTGCCTGCGCTCGCCTGGATGGTTCATGGCAGCGGGGATGTGCCCCAGTTGAGACGGTTCATTGACGAATCCGATGCCGATCTGGCCCAGAAGCGGGTTGAACACGGCAAGCTGGATGCCCTAATTGGCTTCACGGAGGCTGGTACCTGCAGGCGCCAGCTGCTCCTGCAGCACCTGGGTGAGGTATTGGCAGACCCCTGCGGCAACTGCGACACCTGTCTTGAACCGTCTACGGCAGTGGATGTCACCGAAGCCGCCCGCAAGGCGCTCTCCGCCGTCTATCGCTGCGACAGTCGCTTCGGGGCGGCCCATCTCACCGATGTACTGCTCGGAGCTGATACGGCACGGATCAGGGAGCTGGGCCATGCCGCTCTGAGCGTGTATGGCGTTGGCAAAGAGCTGGATCGCGGCCAGTGGCGCAGTCTGTTTCGACAGCTGGTGGCGGTGAAATTGCTCCGCGCTGACCCGGAGCGCTACGGCGCCCTGGCCTTCGCAGAGGGAGAGCGGGTTAAACGCCTGTTGCGGGGGGACGAGAGGCTGGAGTTGCGCCTGCCGCCACAAACCAGCCGGGAGTGCAGCCAAGAGCGCAGCCGGGGTCGCCAATCCGACGGCGCAAGGGGCACCGCACCGGCCATACTCGAGCCTGGCGATAGCGAGCTGCTGAACCAGCTCAAGGCCTGGCGCAAACAGCAGGCCAGCAACCAGGGGGTCCCCCCCTATGTGGTCTTCCATGACCGCACCCTGGTAGAGGTGGCCCAACGGCGGCCAGGCTGCCTGGAGGAACTTGGCCAGATAGGCGGTGTGGGCCAGGTCAAACTCGAGCGCTACGGCCTGTCCCTACTCGAAGCCCTGGGCAAATGGCAGAACCCCCATCCCCCGGCGGCTACCTGATCGGCCTGTGTTTGGCACTCAGAGCCATTGGATACCGGGCTTCTCCAGCATCTCGGAGCTGGGCCAGGCCCCCAGGCCAGAGAGGGCGTCACCTATCAAACTCCATACATTGCGGCCGCTTGCCAATTCCTGTTCGGCGGCCCATTCCGCCTCCTGGATCTGGCTCTCACTGAGGCCCAGCCCCTCCACAAGCCCTCGATAGAGGGCCTTTTCCTGTGGGTTAATCAAGTCAGTGTCTTCGGCACGCTTGCTCACCCGGGCAACCATGTTTGCCAATTTCACCGCCAGCAGCCTGTCCTCCACAGAATCAAGTCGCTCCATCAGGTCTTCAAGCTTCAATCCGTTCTGGCTCCAGGAGGCCAGTTGGCTGGAAACAGAACTGCCGCCAGTTTCCTCCCCAGCCATGAAATAGCGGGCTTCAAGTTTTTCGAGTAGCCGCCTTTCCTCCCCAGAGACCTCCCCGTCAGCCCAGGCCACGCAGCAGACGATCCTGAGCAGGTCGAGCTGACGATCATGGGCACTGGCCATGGGCTTTTGGAGAGGGATCCCATTCTGCCCAGACTGGCCAGCAAAGGCAGCGGCCGTAACAGGAAAGGGGTGCAGAAATGGTGCCAATCCCCCCCGGATGGGGGCATCCGGGGGGGTGGCTACTCGCTGATAATAAATAAATCGGATATCACCAGCTCCATGGCCAACTCATCCCACCGCCCAATCCAGCAAAAGCCCTGGCCAGGCAACCTGGTACCGACCCAGCTCAATTGCCTTGGCCGCACCTGCCTGAAGTGGCAAGCCAATGGTGAACTGACCGACCTGGATCTACAACTGGTACTCGAGCGGCTTGCCCAGGCCGATCAGGCCGGCACTGCCCTTACCGGATAGGCCCCTATAGGGCATTGGCAAGGGAGCCAGCCTCAAATCGATCTAGCAGTTCTGCGCCAGATAGGCCATTGCTCCAGAGCTCCACATGGGCCTCAACCGGGGCGTCAAAATACCATTCCTCAAAGGGGAAGAGCACCTTTTCAAGCAGAATTTTATCTGCATAAATGAGTTTTAAAATTATCAAATACCTACTTTTGTTTAGGTAATGACAAAGGCAAGAGTAATGACAGAAATCCATCCATGGGCGCAAATATGTCGATCTGACCTTGGGCCATGGCAGACAGAAAGTCTGTGCCGAAGCACACCATTTGCGCGCAAATAGGTAGATCTGCTGCACTTATGCGGCAGATCTGCTGATCGTCACACCCTGGGATCTGGCAAATTCTGGCGAGCCACGGCCCAGGCCGCCAGCATCCCGCCCATAAAGCCACTGATGTGGCCGATCCAACTTACTCCAGGTGGCGAAAAGATCGGCAGCAGGCTCGGTAAAATCCCCGCGTAGGTCAGTAGCACTGTAAGGGAAAGAACAAGTGAAAGGATGCGACGCTCCAGCCAGCCGATTAATAGCAAATAACCGAGCAATCCATAAACAACTCCAGAGAGCCCATGGCTGCCAACAGGCCAGATCAACCACACTGGTATTGCCGCTGCATAGACCCCCAGCCAGACGGCCAGATAATCGCCGCGTCCGCGTAGCAATACTAACCAGGAAAGGGGTAGGAAGGTAAGTGAATTGGCCAGCAGATGGCCAAAGCCGCCATGGCTGAATGGGGCTGTCAAGACCCCCAGGAATGAACCTCCAGGAGCCATCGGCAAATTCCACTGACCGCCATAAAACAGCTGGTCGATAAGCTCCTGAACCCAGGGGATCAGCAGGATGAAAACTGGAATAAGGATATTCAGCCCAGTCCAATCGATCCAGCGCCGCAATTTCATAGGTAAATGCTTTAGCGGCAATGTTTAGGGGCGAAGTGCTTCGAGCTCGCCACGGCCATGGAGCTCGGCAAGGGCGTCGTAGCCACCGATTGCCACCCCATCAATGAACAACTGGGGAACCGGGCCTGCCCCATCAGGTTCAATCTCTAGGTATGGGATGGCCAGGGTTCGAAGCATTCGTAGGGCCCGAATCGAATAGGGGCAGCCAGGAAGAACTGCAATCTTCACCCTGGGCCCGGTCGTCGGTCTTGCCGCCTCTTCGAGCAGTCCCACCAGAAGGTCAGCCCCCCTCAATACCAGGGTGCCGGGTTCCAAATGCCCGCCCCAAACCTGACAGTCGACATCAGAGAAGCTGAGGTGCAAATGGACACCGTTGGGGCTGATAGTGCCTTGCAGGGTGATTATCTCCAGCTCACCGGAGATGATCGTGGCCGCTGGCCTGTCGGGACAGGCAAAGGCTGCCCGGGAAAGGTTGCCCACCACGCTCAGCACAAAACCAGTGGCCTTGCTCTGACGGGCAAACTGTTCGAGTGTGAGCCGCACATCGCTGCCAGCTTCGAGATGGAGCGGTGCAGCGCGCATGGCTCGCAAGGGTTGCTCGGCCATGCAGACTAAACCAGTCAAACGCAGGCCCCGCCCCGGTTGCCATGGGCTTCGATTCCGCACTGGAGGGCCTCTCCTTAGCGGTGGTTGGTCACGTTGAGTGGGTCAGCTTTTTGTCGGTCGCAGAGCTGCCGGGTCCGGGCTCGATCTGCCAGGCCCAGGCATTTCGGGAGGAGCCGGCTGGCGGCGGAGCCGTGGCTGCCGTGCAGCTGGCGAGGCTTAGCCGCCGGCCGGTCAAGTTCTACACAGCGCTTGGTATGGATGGCATCGGCGAGCAGGCGGCGGCCAGGCTCCGGGCCCTCGGCCTCGACCTGGAAGTGGCCTGGCGCGACGCCCCCACCAGGCGGGGCGTGAGTTTTGTCGATCCAGCCGGCGACCGGGCGATCACGGTGATCGGCCAGCGCCTTCAGCCCGAGGCCAGCGACCCCCTGCCTTGGGCGGATTTGGCACTCCGTGATGGGGTCTTCGTCACCGCAACTGACGCCCCCGGCCTACACCTCTGCCGTCAAGCCAGGCTGCTCACCGTCACGCCCCGGTTGTCCATGGCGCTGGTCGCGGCCAGCGGGGTCAGCTGTGATGCTTTGATCGGCAGTGCCCTCGATCCAGCCGAGCGGGTTGAGCCAGGGGAACTGCATCAGCCACCCCGTCTCCGCATTGCCACCGAAGGGGCAGCCGGGGGATGGAGTGAGCCGGGGGGACGCTACCCAGCCCAGGCGCTGCCGGGACTTTTGGTTGATAGCTACGGCTGTGGCGACAGCTTTGCCGCGGGGGTGACAGCTGGACTGGCAGCAGGTTGGTCATCTGCTGAGGCCATCTGCCTGGGAAGCCGCTGCGGCGCAGCCTGCGCAACCGTGTTTGGCCCCTATGCGCCCACTTAGGACCGGTTACGTCGCTCCGGATAATCGCCGGCTGACAAGGGTGCATTGTCCAGCAATTTGGCGATCTGGTTCTGACCGTTTCCCTGGGCAAGTGTCAGGGCCTTTTCAGCACGGTGCAAGAGGTCTTGGGGGCCCTGATCAGCCAGCGCCAATTGGGTCAAGCCCCCACTGATCCCGAGGCGATGGCCGCTGGCCGTAAACACCCCGGACATTTCGTTAATGCCGCAGCGGATTGCATCAGCGCGCTCCAGGGCTGCATCCACATCGGTATTGGCCATCAGCAGCGCGAACTGCTGCTCACCGATCTGGCCCAGCAGATCCTGGGGGCATTGCTGGGAGCTAAGCAGAGCCGCCACATCCAGCAGGGCCTGGTCGGAAGCCTGCTGGCCCCAGCGTTGGCGAAGCTGGTTGAAGTGGTCAAGCTCGATTACCAGCAGGGCCAGGGGGGAGTCCCCCTGACGAGCCCGGGCAAGTTCAGGTTCTGCCTGTTCCAGGAAGCTGGCGCGGATAGGAAATCCGCTGATCGGCTGCACCGTTGCCAAGCGGCGTAGCTCGAACTCCCGCAGCACCAATTTGGCGAGATCGTCGAGCAGGGCCACCTGGTTGTTACTGAAGTGGCGCGGCTGCCTGTCAATGACGCAGAGGGTGCCGAGGTTGTGGCCCTGGTTGCTCTGCAGGGGTATTCCTGCATAAAAACGCACGAAGGGATCACCGGTCACCAGGGGGTTGGTGCAAAAACGGGAATCCTGTCTTGCATCGGGCACGACAAGCGGTTCATCTCCGGCGATTGCGTGGGCACAGAAGGCCATCTGCCTTGGGGTTTGGGTTGCATCCAGGCCGTGGCGGGCCAGAAACCATTGCCTCTCCCCATCCACCAGGGAGATCAGGGCAATCGGCGTTTCCAGCACGGTGGCCGTCAACCGCACCAGACGGTCGAAGTGTTCATCCCTAGGGAGGTTGAGGATTCCCTGCCGCTCGAGGTCGCGCTGGCGCTCAAGCTCGTCTTGGGGGATGGGGAAATCGGGGTAAGGCATCTCCACCGCCCGAGAGTCACCAACCTAGGCCGGCCATGATGGGATGGTTGCATCCAGGCTTGGCCGATGACCCTTTCCCAGGAAACCTGCATCCCCTGTCGAGATGGCGCCCCCACGCTGAGCCAAGCAGAGCTTGATGAACTGATGCTGGAACTGCCTGGCTGGCAGGTGGTGGACGGCCATCACCTGCTGAAATCCTGGCCCTTCCCAGATTTCCAGCAGGCCCTCGAGTGGGTCAACAGGGCAGGCGCGATCTGCGAAGCCGAGGGCCATCACGCGGAGTTCACCCTGGGCTGGGGCCACGCCGAGGCCCTGATCTACACCCATAAGGTTGATGGACTGACCCGCGCCGATGCCGTGCTGGCTGCCCGCTTCGACGCCGCATCCGTTTAGCTTCAGAGCTTTAAACCCAATGGGACAGCGGCTAGCAGTGGGACCAGATAGAAGTGAGGTCAGGAGCAACCACCCTGGAGCTCTGCCCAAGCCTTCCCCAATGACCTGCGTGTTCCGCCACACCCTGCTGGCTGCCTCAGCTGCCACAGCCCTTTTCCTGCACTTGCCCTGGGAAGCTGAGGCACGGCCGGGCGGTGCCGGAGGCTTTGGCGGTGCCGGGGGCTTCGGCAGAGCAGGCTCGGGGGCAGGGGCTCGCCCGGGGGCAGGCTTTGGAGCTGCCGGGGCTGGCATCACCCCCCGGGCCGGGGTCGGCGCGGGCGGAATCGGTGGCCCAGCCGGTGTCGGCGTGAGGCCGGCTGCCGGGGCATATGGCGCCGGGGTATGGCATGGGGGCTGGGCCACGGGCGGCTACTTGGCCACCAGGCCCTGGCCCTACGGCTGGTATGGCACCGCTCCGCTGGCCTGGGGCGTGGCGGGCATGGCCAGCGCAGCCGCCATCACAAACTCGGTAAACGCCGCCGCCGCCCAGCAGTCCACCGTGATCGTGGTGCCGCAGACAGGCTTCCAGCTCAACTACGCCTCGGTGAAGGCGATCGAGCCCGATTCTGTGAGCTTCACCTGGACCAACGGCACCCTCAGCCAGGCCGCCAGCGGCAACTGCCGCCAAGGAAGCCTCAACGGCGCCCCTGCCACCGCCGCCAACGCCAACCTGCTCAACGCCGCCTGCGTGGTTGCCTACGGCAACGGCCAAACCATCTGATCCCGCTGACATCGGGGGCAGCCAGGGCTAGGCGGCCAAGAACCCCCATCTGACAGGAAAGGTGGAGCACCATTGCCCCGGTACCGATGGCAGGGTCGCCGCTGAGACCGGTTGGGAACTGCTGACAGACCCTCGAAAGTTAAGGGAATAGGCGGGATCCTTGTCCGAGACCTTCCAGCGAGTCCGTCATGGTGACGTCAGGCTTTCCCCTATCCAATCAAGACTTTGGCAATCAAGACGATGCCAATAGGCCTGACATTGGTCAGCTGAGCCTGCGCCAGCTGCGCCAGCTGGCCAGCGACCTGGGCATCGGCCGCTACAGCCGCATGCTCAAGGACCAGTTGCTGAGCGCCATTCAGCGCAGATCAGACGCCGGGGCCGACTCACCGGACCAGCCAGAGCAACTCCGTTCAATTGAGGCCGAGATGGTGCCCGCTCCCCGTCCGGAGCTGCAGACGACAGTCGTATTCCTCCCCCGTGATCCCCAGTGGGCCTATGTGTTTTGGGAGCTCTCAGACGTTGACCGGAGGCAGGCCATGGCCGACGGCTCGACCCAGCTGGTGTTGCGAGTAGCCGATGTAACGGGTCTGGGCGGTGGAGCGGCCCACCAGCACACCTTGATGGAAGTGGTTGTCAACAGCCATGCCACCGAGTGGTACCTGCCGGTGCCCCTCAGCGACCGCGATTACCGGGTGGAACTTGGCTATCGCGTGGCCAGCTCCAGCTGGCGCTCCCTTGCCTTCTCTGGAGTGGCCCGCGTTCCAGCCCTCCACCCCAGCGAGCAGGTGCTGGACCAATTTGTGCCATTCAGCCTCGATGCGGTGGCTCCGGTTTCAGATGAGAAATTCTCCGTACCCGCTGCCACCGCCGGCATCCACGAGCGGATCTATCAGGTTGCCACCTCAACCAGCCGCACCCTAGGTAGGGGATCTGAGGCCTTCCACACCAGCGATTCCTTTTCTTTGAATGACCAGGGCCTGCATGCTTCAGGCGTTGGCAGATGGGCAAGTGGGCGCAGTGAATCTGGATCTGGCCTTGTGGCAGCCCGCCCCAGATCCTTCTGGCTAGTTGCCGATGCTGAGTTGGTCGTCTACGGCGCCACCGATCCAGCCGCCACCTTGAGAATCGGCGATGAAATAGTACCCCTGGCTGAAGACGGCACCTTCCGCATCCAGGTGCCGTTTCGGGATGGCCAACAGCTCTATCCGATTACGGCAGTTGCGGCAGATGGGGAACAGACCAGGCACATAACGCTGAACTTCAACCGCACCACGCCCGAAGCCAATGTAAACAAAGCGGAGGAGGCTGAGCTGGCCGAATGGTTCTGAGCCGTCTAGCTGGTGCCTTCAGGGCACCAGATTGACCAATCTCCCCGGCACCACGATCACTCGGCTGGGAGGCTTTCCTTCCAGCCATTTAACTGCAATCTCACTTTGTAAAGCCAGCATTTCAAGCGTTGCCTGATCCACATCAGCAGGCACCTGAAGACTGCCCCGCACCTTGCCCTTCACCTGGATCACCACCGGGATCGTCTCTTTACTGAGGGCATCCCCATCGACGCTGGGCCAGGCTTGCAGGTGAATGCTGTTGGTGCCAGCAGGGTTTGCCCCCAAGCGCACCCAGAGCTCTTCGGCCAGGTGAGGGGCAAAGGGTGCAAGCAGAATCATCAAGTTGGCAAGGGCTTCACAGGCCACCGGCCTGGAGGAGGATTCCAGATGGGTGGCCATCGCATTGCTGAGCTTCATCAACTCCGAAATGGCGGTATTGAATTGATAGTCACCGCTGAGGTCTTCGCTGATCGCCGCGATCGCCGTATGCACGGCTCTGCGCAGCTCCACTTCTGGAGCCGATAGATTGCTGCGGTCTATGACTTGAGGCTCGAGTTCCAGCTGGAGGCCCCGTTCGCAAGCGCCGTCCACCAGACGCCAGATCCTATTTAAAAAGCGAAACTGTCCCTCCACGTCGGCGTCATCCCATTCCAGATCCTTCTCCGGTGGCGCTTTGAACAGGATGAACATGCGGGCAGTGTCGGCGCCGTATCTTTCGATCACCTGGGCCGGATCGACACCATTGTATTTCGATTTCGACATCTTTTCGTAGAAAGTGACAAGCCCTTCGCCACTTAGTGGATCCCGAGGGTCGCTGGGGTCGGCCACATCCGCAGGAGCGATGTACTTGCCGCTGTGAGGGTTTTTGTAGGTGATTGCCTGGACCATTCCCTGGGTGAGGAGGCGTTTGAAGGGCTCATCAAAGCCCAGCAAACCACGATCACGTAAAACTTTGGTGAAAAAGCGGGCGTAAAGTAGGTGCAAGATTGCATGCTCAATTCCGCCCACATACTGATCAACGGGCAGCCAGCGATCTACCAGTTCACGCTTAAATGGCAGATTTGTGTTGTGGGGATCGCTATAGCGAAGGAAATACCAGCTGGAACACATAAAAGTGTCCATGGTGTCCGTTTCCCGCCTAGCCGGTTTGCCGCAGCGGGGGCAATCGACCTTCCACCAGCTCTCCAGCTGGGCCAGGGGCGAACCTCCCTTCGCGGCCAAACTGGCAGCCTCGGGCAGCTTGACCGGCAGCTGCTCGGCTGGAACGGCCACGGTGCCACAGGCTTGGCAATGGATCACCGGAATTGGGCAGCCCCAGTAGCGCTGTCGTGAAATCAGCCAGTCCCGCAGCCGGTAACTGGTGCGCGCCTCTCCCCAGCCCTCCTGCGCTGCCGCTTTGGTGATCGCTGTTTTGGCAGCTCCGCTGGCCAGGCCACTGAAGCGGCCGGAATGGATCAGCACGCCCGCTTCGCTCCAGACTCCACCCCCATAGGCGTGCTCATCGCTGCCCTCTGGAATGATCACCTGCCGCACTGGCAGTTCGTATTGGCGGGCAAAGACAAAATCTCTCTGGTCGTGGGCAGGCACGCCCATGACCGCCCCCGTGCCGTAGTCGGCCAGCACGTAGTCGGCGATCCAGATCGGCATCAACTCCCCGCTGGCGGGGTTACGAACCTGGGAACCAAGGGCCACACCCCGCTTCGGTTTGTCCTCGGCTGTGCGTTCCTGCTCGCTCTGGCGACTCACCAAGTTGCAGAAGGCCTGCACCGGTAACTGCTGAGCGGCCGCAGTCAGCTCTGGCACCAGGGAGTTCTCAGGAGCGAGCACCAGGTAGGTGGCTCCATAAATGGTGTCTGGCCTGGTGGTGAAGATCGCAATCTTGCTGCCGCTGGGTCGGCCATCTCCGTCCACCACGTCAAACTGCAGCTCTGCCCCCGTGCTGCGTCCAATCCAGTTGGCCTGCATGGTGCGCACCCGCTCCGGCCAGCCATCGAGCTTGACAAGATCGTCGAGCAGCTGGTCAGCGTAAGCAGTGATCTTCAGAAACCATTGGCGCAGCTTCCGCTTTTCCACCAGAGCTCCGGAGCGCCAGGAGCGGCCAGCGCTGTCCACCTGTTCATTGGCCAGTACGGTCTGATCGATCGGGTCCCAATTCACGGTGGCATCCTTCTGGTAGGCCAGGCCCGCCTCAAGGAATTGAAGAAATAGCCACTGGGTCCATTGGTAGTAGTCGCTGTGACAGGTGGCGATTTCTCGGTCCCAGTCGATCGACAGGCCCAGCCGCTCCAACTGGGTCCGCATTGACGCAATGTTCTGGTCTGTCCAGAGGCCGGGGTCAATGCCCCTTTCAATGGCAGCATTTTCAGCCGGCAGCCCGAAGGCATCCCATCCCATCGGATGCAGCACCCGCTGGCCCCGCATCCGCTGAACCCTGGCTATGACATCAGTGATGACGTAGTTGCGCACATGGCCCATGTGCAGGTTCCCCGACGGGTAGGGAAACATCGAAAGGGCAAAAAAAGACTCGCCAGCTGCAGCGCCCTCTTCGGTGGCGTAGAGGCCGGAGTCGCTCCATTGCCGCTGCCAATGGGCTTCAAGGGCCTGGGGTTGGTACCGGGGTGATTCGCTCACGGCAGCCAGGCCAGGATCGGAGCGTTGATCGTGCCACAGCCCAGCAGAGCCAAGTTTCTCAACCCAGGGCCCGGATCGTGCTGGCAGCTGAGCGGTTGATCAGGGTCAGGGGACGGCCCTCCGCCTGGCTGAGGGCCAGGTAGCTGCCGTCCTGCCAGTGCAGGGTGCCTTCCAGTTCACCGATCCCCACCACCTGGATCGCCACGGGGGTGCGATGGCGAATCAAATCCTGCAGATGGCGAATGCTGGGCTGGGACGTATCGAGAGCGATCGAGTGCTTCTCGAAAAAGCTCTGCATAGGATTCTGCTGTGGCTGTGCTTGCCTCCATCGTGCTCCAGTTCAGCAAATATCAAGGCCTGGGAAACGATTTCCTCATCCTTGATGGGCGGCTCAGCCCCAGGGATCAGGACGATCTGGGGCTCACCCCGGAGCGGATTCAACGGCTATGCGAGCGGCGCTTTGGCGTTGGGGCTGATGGAGTGATCCTGGCCCTGCCCGCCCGGGGCGAGGGGGAGTTGCGGATGCGGATTTTCAATGCCGATGGCAGCGAGCCCGAAATGTGCGGCAACGGCATCCGCTGCCTGGCCAGGTTCCTGGCCGACAGCGATGGTGACCCTGCCGGACGCTGCTGGCAGATCGAGACCCTGGCAGGAAGGATCGTTCCGGAACTCCGTCAGGACGGCACCATCCGGGTGGACATGGGAGTTCCCTTCCTGGAACCTGCTGCCATCCCCACAACCCTGGAGCTCGGCCCAGCTGGGGTCGCCCAAGGGTGCCTGGAGATAGCTGGGAGCCAATTTGATGTTGGCTCCGTCGGCATGGGCAATCCCCATGTGGTGGTTCCCGTTGCGGATGTTGCTGCGATTGACCTGGAGCGGTTCGGCGCTGCCCTCGAGCTGCATCCGGCCTTTCCGGCCCGAACCAATGTTCATTTTGTGCAGGTGCTGAGCCCCAGCCATCTGGTCATGCGCGTGTGGGAGCGGGGGGCAGGTCCGACCCTGGCCTGTGGCACTGGCGCCTGCGCCACCTTGGTGGTGGCCCATCGCTTCGGCCTGGCCAACCGGATCGCCAGGCTCGATCTGCCTGGGGGCAGCCTCGAAATTGAGTGGGATGGCCGGACTGACCATCTGTTCATGACCGGCCCGGCCCTGGCCGTCTTTGACGGGGTGGTAACGCCCGAACTATGGGGCGGCAGCCATGGGGAGCCCAGTCCAAAGGCAGCCGAGGTCGACTGCGCCAGCGCCTGCATCCAAGGGTGTATCCAGCCTGAGGCCTGTGCATCTGCGGATGCCCGGGCGAGGGTGCAGGCCATGCTCGAGGCCAATTCCCTAGACGACCTGGTGGCGCTGGCAAGCAACTCGCTCGAATCCCGCATCCGGGCCAGGATCTCCAAAGCGAACGGGGCGCCAGGGGAGCAGGACGCTTTTGACTAGGGCGGTGGCTAGCTGCTGGGCCAACTATCTCGATGCCTGTGCCACCACACCACCGGCACCTGAAGTGCTTGAGGCCATGGCGGCGGTCCATGCCGGGGCCTGGGCCAACCCATCGAGCCTGCATGGTTTTGGTCTGGCTGCCGCCGAACAGCTGGAACGCTCCCGCCAAAGGATAGGGGAACTGCTCGGCTGCGCCAGCCACCAGGTGTTGTTCACCTCGGGCGGCAGCGAATCAATCCACACCGCCCTGCTGGGAGTGGCAACCGCTTTGCCTGCGGGTCGCCTGTTGATCTCAGCGGTGGAACACCCGGCCACCCTGGCTGCAGCAAAGCAGCTGCAAAGCCGCGGCTGGCAGGTTGAACGGTTGCCGGTGGATGGGCTCGGGCTGGTAGATCAGCAGCTGCTCGAGCAATTGCTGGTGCCGCCCACCCGGTTGGTGTCGCTGATCTGGGGCCAGAGCGAAGTGGGCACAATCCAGCCCCTGCAGGCCATTGGTAGCAAATGCAGGGCGGCTGGTGTGCTGCTGCACGTCGATGCGGTGCAGGTGATTGGCCACCAACAGCTCAACTTCAACGCCTTGCCCGTCGATCTGCTCAGCCTGGCTGGCCACAAGCTGCAGGGGCCCAGGGGGATTGGTGCCCTGCTGCTGCGCCCTGACCTCCAGCTCAGCCCCCTTATCGGCGGAGGCGGGCAGGAGGCGGGACGGCGGGGCGGAACGGAGCCCGTGGCCCTGGTGGCGGGCCTGACCAGGGCCCTGGAACTCTGTGCGGACCGATTGGTTGCCCATGGGGGCAGCGATCCGGTGGAGCCCCTGCGCAATGCCCTGCTGGAGCAGCTGCTGCAGCAGGAAGGCGTCAGGCTCTCGGGGCCCGATCCCCGCGATCTGGAGGCCCCTGAGCGCCTGCCCCACCACCTCAGCCTCCTGCTGGCAGGCCCGGGTGGCGAGCCCCTCTCGGGCCGTCGGCTGGTGCGCAACCTCTGGCAGCAGGGCTATGCCGTAGGCAGCGGCTCCGCCTGCAGCAGTAGTCAGACTGCCGGCCCTGATGGTCTGACACCGAGCCCAATCCTGCTGGCCATGGGGCACACCAGTGAGGTTGCGGCCAGCGGCCTGCGATTCAGCCTGGGGCCCTGGCACCGGGCTGCGGATTTGGCCGGGGTGGGGGCGGCCTTGGAACGGGCCCGTCAGCCCAGCCCCCCTAGGGTCATCTGAACGCCCTGGAATGGATGCTTCCCGCCGATCTGCGCAGTGCCGAAGCTGAAGCCCTCGGGGCCATCCAGGCTGCCCTGGAGTCAGGCCAAAGGGGGCTATGGACCGTGGAACTACGGTTTGAGGGGTTGCGGCTGCTCCCGCTGGCCCTGAGGCTGCATAGGGCACTCACAACCGTGCTGCCTGGCGCAAGGCTGCTCTGCGCCGATGCCGGTGCCACGGCCCTGGCCAGGCGCGACGCTCCGGACCTTGCCGCCAGCATTGCCAGCCTCAGAGACCAGATGCGCCTGCAACAGGCCGATGGCGGCAGTGAGGGCGTGCTGGTGCTGGTAGGGCCAGCCCCCTCCGACTACGACCAGGTGGAGCAGGTCTGCGCCCTCCACCGGGGAAGCGTCGTATTGCTGAATGCCAGCCTCGAAGATGGGGCTGTCGGCATCGGCAGCGTTGCCAGGGAGCGCCGTAAGGGCTTGTTGAACGAGCTGCAAACGGCCTACGCCCTTATCCCTACAGCCGATGGCGCCCTGCGCCGTGCCTTCCCCGACCAATGGCAGCTCTACCGCTCGGATCCAGATGGCTATCGCGCGGTGGCCAGCTTTGAGCAGAAACCCGACCTGGAAGAACAGGCCCTGGCCCTGGCAGGGGAGGCCGGCCTGGGCCTGGGCGCCAACCTCAGGGTGATCGACGCCTTCATTGAAGGGCTTCGTAACTAGCTAGGGCTTGCTGAGGAACCAATATCCATTGCGCTGCAGTTGATTCCAGGGGTGGTCTCACGTTAAAATGAGCCAAATGTAGCCATTCCTGGCTTAGAATAATCTGCTGACACGCCAATGTACGTTTTTCAGCACGCAGGTCAGCTATCGATCGAGGAGTTTTACACGCCCTTCGGCGGCAAGCTGGATGCCAATAATCGCTGGGTTCTGCTTCGTAACCTGATTCCATGGATGCCGCTGGAAGGCCAGTATGCACCCCAATTCAGTGCCAAGACAGGAGCACCGGCCAAGCCGTTTCAGATGGCGTTCGGTGCGCTGTACATCCAGCAACGCCTGGGAGTGACAGACCGCGAAACGGTTCAGCTGATCACGGAATCACCGTATCTACAATTTTTCATTGGCTTGAGTGCGTACCAGGCAATGCCACCGTTTGATCCATCGATGATGGTGCATTTTCGTAAGCGCATTGGCCCTGATCTGTTCAAGATCTGCAATGACATGACCAAGGCCAATGGCATTGCGATGATTAAAGAGATGCTGGTTTCGGCGGAGGAGGATGATAGCGAACAAGAAGAGGAGCAACAGCTTGCTGCCATCGACGAAGCGCTAGGGGTGAAGCCTGCAACGTTGGATCCTGAATGTAACTGGGGTACTCTGATTCTCGATGCAACCTGCGTGCCTGATGACATTCCCTACCCAGTAGATCTGAGGTTGCTGAACGAAGCGAGAGAGGCGACTGAGAAGATCATCGACGAACTGTTCAAGCAGTTGCAGGGAAAGATCAATCGTAAACCCCGCTGCAACCGGGATAAAGCTCGGAATCGGTTTCTGGCCATCATCAAGAAGAAAAGGCCCAAATGCGCAGAGATCCGGGAGGTCAAGCGCTTTCAGCTCAACGAGATCCGGAGAAACCTCAGAGCAATTGATCAGATGATCCATTGCGGTGCCATGCTTTTGGAGCTTGGAACCCAGCTCTACCGCAAGCTGCTGATCACCAGTGAACTGTACCGGCAGCAGCAGGAGATGTATGACGCTGATAGCCGGCGCATCGACGATCGGATTGTCAATTTGTCAAAACCACACGTGCGGCCGATCGTGAGGGGCAAGGCAGGAAGGCGAACAGAGTTCGGTGCGAAGATCTCAATATCAGATGATAATGGTTTTGTAGATGTGGATCGAATCAGCTGGGACAACTACAATGAAGCCAACGACCTGATCACACGTGCCAAGCAATACAAGGAAGAGCGAGGGTACTATCCAGCACGAATCTGTGCCGATTCAATCTATATGACATTAGGCAACAAGAAGTTCTGCGCAGAAAATAACATCAGGCTCAGTGGCCGTCCACGCAAGAAGCAGGTAGAGGCCGAGGTGCAGACAGCAGAGCAACAAGAGCTTTTTAAATCAGACTTGAGAAAGCGTTCCGTGATCGAAGGAAGAATCGGAACGAGCAAACGGAAATATGGACTGGATCGGATCATGACCAAGCTGATTGAAACATCAAGAACGGTGATCACGATGGCGTTCTTTGTGATGAATGCCGAGAAGGTTCTCAGGCTACTGCGCCTCTTATTCTCTATTCTTGTCTCTGTGTACATCCTGATGCTCTATTTGCTCGCCTCCTGGCGCCGTCCAGCGCTTCTGTGGGCTGCTTAGTCAGCTTCTAGGAGTAAAATTGAGGTCACCAGCGCTTGGCGCTGCAGGCTGAGATCGCGGCCCTTGACGCGGACGAAAAACCCGCGAATGAAATTCAGCAAGCCCTAGCTAGGTGGGCTCGCACCGACCTCCTTACACTGCCTCGAACGCCGCTGAGACCGATGGCCGCCAACAGTGACCTGCCTTCCGCCCCCAGCGGCCGCTCCTGGAGCCTGGTGGATGCAGCTGCCGCCGCCGCCGTAGTCCTAGCCGCCGTTGGGGTGATCTGGAGCCCCAAACTCAGCGGCGCCCTGGCCAGGGCCACCGGTGCCCTGACTCCGGTCACGGTGTTTGTGGATGTGCGTGGGGTGCCCGTGGCCAATCCCAGCGCCCTGATTGAGGCTGCCAAAGAGGAGGGGAGGGTAGCCATCGTGATCCGCAACCAGCCCCACGGCTCGGTGGTGGTCAAGCAGGTTCAGCCCCTGCAAAGGCTACTGGTGGCAGTCCAACCCAACGGCACTGTGGTCACAGCCACCGATCCAAACCAGTTCAGGCTGGGCAGTCTGGATGCCCGCTTTGTGCTTGAAGGCCAGGGCCGCAAGAGCGGCGGCGGCGTTGTGTTCGGCAACCAGAATCTCAAGATCGGTACTCCTGTTGAAATCGAGGGGCAGCAATACCGGCTCAGTGGCACGGTGAGCGGCCTTGAGATTGGAGCCAACTGAGATGGCTTATCCGAAGCCTGTCCGGTTACTTGCCGCGCTGCTTCTGCCAGCAGCAACCCTGCTGCCCGCCGCTGTCATTGCCCAGCAGGGGCCGGAGACCCTGGCCACCATGCCGGCAGCGCCACCGCCGATCGGCCTGCCCCAGCTGCAGAGCCAGTTGAGCTGTCCCGCCTTGCAACAACGCTTGCTGGCAGCGGTTGGCGGCCAAGCCTCCGTCTGGAGTATCACCATTGCCGATTCCCAGGGCCGGCTCCTGGCCGACCTCAATGGCAGCCGGCCCCGGATCCCTGCCTCCAACCAGAAGTTGGTGAGCACGGCCTATGCCCTCGACAGGCTCGGCACCGACTATCGCCTCAGCACCCAGTTGTGGCGGCTCAGTGATGGCAGCTTCCGGCTCACCGGCGAGGGAGACCCCGACCTAGCCCTGCCCCAGTTGCAGCGCTTCGCAAAGTTGGCGCTGGGCTCCGGTGGTGGCAGCGGCCAGCTGCCATCGCTGCTGAAACTGCAGATCGCCGAGGAACCGCGCCAGTCCTGGTGGCCCCAGGGTTGGCATCCCGATGATCGCTACTACGCCTATGGCGCGCCGATCACCCGGCTCGCGCTTACCTCCAATGCGATCCACGAGGCGGTGATGAATCCCCCCTCCCGGCTCCAGAACCTATTGCAGAAAACCATGCAGCAGCAGGGTGCCAAGGTGCAGGTATCGCTGATATCAGCCCGGGCGCCCCTGCCGGATGATGCGGTTTTGATGCACCAGGAAAACTCGGCTCCGATGCACAATCTGCTGAGCCTGGCCAACACGGAAAGCCACAATTTCACCGCCGAGGTGCTGCTGCGCCAGGGTGCGGGCAGCTGGGATCTTGGCCAGGCAGCCCAACGCGAAACCCTCTGGCTAGCCCAGCAAGGTTTGCCAATGCAGGGTGTGCGGGTGGTGGATGGCAGTGGCCTGGACCGGGCCAATCGCCTCACCAGTCGCTTCCTGGCGGCCCTGCTCCTGCGGATGGACCAGCATCCCTACGGCCGTGACTACCTGGCCTCAATGGCGGTGGCAGGAAAACGCGGCACCCTGCGCAATCTTTATGTAGGCACACCACTGCAGGGCAAGTTTTATGGAAAGACCGGCACCATCACTGGGGTCCGGGCCATCAGCGGCGTACTTGTCACAAGCGATGGGCCCCGCTATGTCAGTGCCATCAGCAACGGGGCAAGCTCCCCCAACGAGACCATCGGGCTGGTTCTGCGCGAGACCCAGGACACTAGGCTCTGCCCGCCCTAACCGGCCATCTGCTTGACCCCTTTGGCCAGGCGACGCCTACGGCTGACCGTCAGATCGGCGGCGGGGGGAGGGGTGATCGTTTCAGGGGACTGGAGCCGGACCAGCTCCCTGCGGCCTCCCAGGACTACTTGGCTGAGTTCCTTGAGGCGGCCTTCCAGTTCGCCCAACACCTGTTCAGCGTAGCGATTGGCACCCTCCTCAGTGGCGCCCGCTTCCTGACGGCTGCGTGCCAGGAGGGCGTCGCACTGCTGCTGGGTCTGTTGGCGGAATTGCAGGGCGTCATTTTGCAACCGCTCAGCCTCGGCCTGGCTATCCCGTTGGACCCGTACGCCCTCCTGGCGGATCTGCTCCAGCTCCCCCATCGCCTGCTGACGGTTGCGCTCATGTTGCTCCAGAAACTGGCGGTTGCGTTCAGCGCTTTCCTGCTCCAGCTGCTGGCGGCGGGAGGCAAACTGCTGCTCCATCTGGGCCATGCGGGCCTGGTGCTCCTGCTCTGTCTGGGCAACCTGATTGCGTGCCTGCAGCATCAGCTGTTCGCACTGCTGCCGGGCCTGCTCTCTCAATTCCGCCACATGGCGTTCGGCTTCCTGGCGGATCGAGGCACTGTTGATCAGCTGCTCCCTTTCCCGTTTCCCCGAAGCGATGATCTCCTCGCCCTGCTGGCGGGCCTGGTTGATGAATTCCTCCCGCTGACGGATCAGCTCCACGGCCTGGGCCAGTTGGACCGGCAGGGACTCGCGCAGGGTGTCGAGAACCTCGATGGCATCCTGTTCGTTCACCAGCCGACCACCGCTGAAGGGGATCCGGCTGCCTTCCAGCACTATCTCTTCGAGTTGGTCGAGCTGATCGAAGGCGGTGATGGTGGCCTCGGCCATGGGGAGGTGTTAGGCAGTTGCCCGATTAAAAAGCCTGGCAAGGTCTTCCGCCACTCCCGCGGGCACCATGTGACGCACATCGCCGCCGAAACGGGCGACTTCCTTCACCACCGAACTGCTCAGAAAGCTGTGCTGCACGGCTGTAGCCAGAAAGAGCGTTTCCACCAGCGGCGCCAGGCTCTTGTTTGTGTGGGCAATCTGCAACTCGAATTCGAAGTCGCTCAGGGCCCGCAGCCCCCGCAGGATCACCTCGGAGCCGCTGCGCACGGCGCAATCCACGGTCAAGCCATCAAAACTGCCCACTTCGACGTGGGGCAGGTGGCCCGTGGCGAGGCGGATCTGCTCCAACCTCTGCTCCAGGCTGAAGGCGGGCTGCTTGCTGGGGTTCTGCAGAACCGCGACTGTGAGGCCCTCAAACAACCGGGCGGCCCGTTCAATCAGGTCAAGATGCCCCAGGGTGAGCGGGTCAAAACTGCCTGGATAGAGGGCGCGCATGGGGAAGGTCGGTTTGGGGGTGCTGCATTTCTAGAGTTATCTGAGTTTCCCGCGCCCCAGGGTGCCCCTGCCACCATGGCCCAGAACGCCACTCTCAACGCCGAAGCCAAAAAGACCCTGCTGCGCAAGATCCCCCATGGCGTGTTCATCTGTGGCGTGGCCGAGGGCGATGAGGTGAACGGGTTCACCGCCAGCTGGGTCACCCAGGGGAGCTTTGAACCGCCCCTGGTGGTGATGGCCGTGCGGGCAGACAGCACCAGCAACGGCATGATCCAGCGCACGGGCAAATTTTGCCTCAATGTGCTCAAGGCAGATCAAAAAGACCTGGCCGCGGTCTTTTTCAAGCCCCAAAAGGGGGTGGGTGGGCGCTTCGATGCCGCACCGTTCAGCCTGGGGGCCCTGGGTCTGCCGATCCTCACCGACGCGATTGGCGCCGTGGAATGCGAGCTCGTAGGCCAGGTCGCCCATGGGGACCACACCGTCTTTGTCGGTGAGGTAAAAACCGCCACCCTGCATGGGGATGGCCCCGCCCTCGAGCTGGGCACTACGGGCTGGCAGTACGGCGGCTGAGTTGGCACTGCCCCTGCTGCAACAACCGGAACGGCTCAAGGCCCGGCTGGGCGAGGTGCCCTCTGAGCCGGGCTGCTACCTGCTGCGGGACAGTGAGGACCGCATCCTCTACATCGGCAAGGCCAAACTGCTGCGCCCCAGGGTGCGCAGCTATTTCCAAAGCGGCAGCGGCCATGGCCACAGCCCGCGCATCTCCCTGATGGTGCGCCAGGTGTGCGAGATCGAATTCATTGTCACCGACAGCGAAGCCGAGGCCCTGGCACTCGAATCCAACCTGATCAAGCAGAACCAGCCGCACTTCAATGTGCTGCTCAAGGACGACAAAAAATATCCCTATCTGTGTATCACTTGGAGTGAGCCCTATCCGCGCATCTTCATCACCCGCCGCCGCCGCTTCCGCTCACCCCTGGATCGCTTCTACGGACCCTATGTGGATGTGGGGCTGTTGCGCCGCACCCTCACTTTGGTGAAGCGGGTTTTTCCGCTGCGCCAGCGGCCCCAGCCGCTTTACAGGGAGCGCACCTGCCTCAACTACGACATCGGCCGCTGCCCAGGCGTCTGCCAGGAAAAGATCAGCTCCGAGGCATACCACCAAACCCTGCGCCAGGTAGCGATGGTGTTTCAAGGGCGCAACGAGGAGCTGCTCGAGCTGCTGACCGAGCAGATGGGCAAGTATGCCGAGCGCCTCGACTTTGAGAGTGCCGCTGGGGTGCGCGATCAGCTTCAGGGCATCGACACCCTCACTGCTGATCAGAAAATGAGCCTCGGTGACAGCTCAGTGAGCCGTGACGTGGTCGCCTTGGCCGCCGATGATCGGGTGGCGGCGGTCCAATTGTTCCAGATGCGGGCCGGCAAGTTGGTGGGCCGGCTCGGCTTCGCCGCCGATGCCGTCGGCGCCGATGGCCAGCTCCTGGAGCCCGGCCGCATCCTGCAGCGGGTGGTGGAAGAGCACTACAGCCAGGTGGAGCCGGTGGAGATTCCCCCCGAGCTGCTGCTGCAGCACGTCCTGCCCCAGCAGCCCCTGATCGAGGAGTGGCTGGCGGAGCGCCGCGGCCGCAAAGTGAAACTGGCCGTGCCCCAGCGACAGCAGAAAGCCGACCTGATCGAGCTGCTGGAGCGCAATGCCAGCTATGAGCTGCAGCGGGCCCAACGCGGCGCCGAGCAGCAACTGCTGGCCACCGAAGACCTGGCCCAGCTGCTGGAGCTGCCCAGCCCACCACGGCGCATCGAGGGTTACGACATCAGCCACATCCAGGGCAGCGACGCCGTGGCCTCCCAGGTGGTGTTCATCGATGGGCTGCCGGCCAAGCAGCACTACCGCAAGTACAAGATCCAGAGTAGCTCGATCCACTCCGGCCACTCCGACGACTTCATGGCCATGGCCGAGATCATGCGCCGCCGCTTCCGCCGCTGGGCCCAGGCCAAGGCCGAGGGTGCCGACCTGCGCCAGCTGCGCCGGGCTGCCAACAGCACGCTCCACACCGGCGGCCTCAACGACTGGCCAGATGTGGTGATGATCGACGGCGGCAAGGGTCAGCTCTCAGCCGTGATGGAGGCCCTGCGGGAGCTCAACCTCGATGAAGATCTGGTGGTCTGCTCCCTGGCCAAGCAGCGGGAGGAGGTTTTCGTGCCGGGGGCGAAGCTGCCGCTGGAGAGTGAACCCGACCAGCTGGGCGTCCAGCTGTTGCGGCGTCTGCGCGACGAAGCCCATCGCTTCGCCGTGAGCTTCCACCGCCAGCAACGGGGCGAGCGGATGAAGCGCTCCCGGCTCTCCGACATTCCCGGCCTAGGGCCCAAGCGGGTCAAGGAGCTGCTTGCCCACTTCCGTTCGATCGATGCCATCCAGCTGGCCAGTCCCGCCCAGATCGCTGCGGCACCAGGGGTTGGCCCGGCCCTGGCCCGCCAGGTGTGGGATTACTTTCATCCCAGTGACGACCCCGCCGGCGAGGAGTTGGCCAGTTGAAGCGCCTTGCAGGTTTACTGCTGCTTTCCCTATTGCTGTGGCTCCTGCAGGTGCTGCCGGTTGGTCCAGCCTGGGCTGCTCCCGGGGTCTGCGTCGGGCCGGTCTGTGCTGATGAGATCAGTCGCAGCGCCAAGCACCACTGGCAGCTGCGCCTGCGGGTGAGCGACCAGCAGGGACAGCATGAGCGCCTAGTGGTGGATTGCCGCAATGGTGGAGTCAGCCCCCTTGCTGGCCCCGTGGAGCGGGGCTATATCGCTGCCGTGGCGCGACGCGCCTGCCGCCTGGCCGGTGAGACCCCACGCGCCTAAGCGGCCGGTTCTCCGCCCATGGGCCGGCGTTGCCGCTGCAGCTGGAGCCCCAGAATTGACAATGATTTCAGCAAGGGTTGCCATGGCTCCGACCCAACCCCTCCGGGTTGCCAGCAGGAACGGCCCTCCGCCGGCCATCGTGGCCCCGATCCTGGGCCTGGCCGCCCTGGGAGCTCTGGTGGTCATTCCCCTGGTGGCCCTGGCAGCGATCCCCCTATTAGTGGCCACCTTGTTCGCCGTGGGCGGGGTGGTTGCATTCGTCCTCAGCGTCTGGGCACTGATCGAAGGGCTAGCCGCCTTCGAGCGCTGGATCGAGTCCGACCGCCGCTTCCGGCAGTGACGCCCAGGCATCGCAGCCCCTGGAGTGAGCCGTGAAGGGGGTCTGGGTGCTCGGCGACCAGCTCTCGCCAAGCCAGGCGGCCCTCGCCAGCCTCGCTGCGGCAGAAGCAAGAGTGCTGTTGATCGAAAGCACTTCGGTGCTGCAGAACCGCCGCTACCACCGCCAGAAGCTGGTGCTGGTGTGGAGTGCCATGCGCCACTTCGCCACCGAGCTGCGCCAGAGCGGCTGGAGCGTTGACCACCGCGAAGCCTCCACCTTTGCCGATGCTCTGCAGAGCTGGATCACGGAACAGGGCATCAGCGAACTGCATCTGATGGAGCCAGCCGAGCGCCCCTTCCGAATGGCGATCGAGCGGCTGGACCTGGCAGTGCCGTTGGTATGGCATCGCTCCAATGCCTTCCTCTGGAGCCGGGAGGAATTCGCGGCCTGGGCGCGGCCCTACAAGCAGCTGCGCATGGAGCTGTTTTACCGGCAGGGCCGCAAGCGTTTTGACGTGTTGATGGGCGACGACGGTCAACCCCTCGGCGGCCAGTGGAATTTTGATCACGACAACCGCAAGGCCCCGCCCAAGGGTTTGGCCGGCCCAGAACCCTTGGCCTTTGCGCCGGATGGGACCACCGGCGCAGTGATCGCCAAGGTGGAGCGCCTTGCCACGGAGCTGGAGGCGGATGGGGTGGGTCCTCTCCCTGGGCAGAGTGAACCCTTCGGCTGGGCCGTGACCCGCAGCCAGGCACTGGCGGTGTTGGAGCACTTCATCGCCACCCGCCTCGATGGCTTCGGACCTTTCCAGGACGCCATGGTGAGCGGCCAACCCAGCCTGTGGCACGCCCTGCTCTCCCCTTATCTCAACATTGGCCTGTTGCATCCGCTTGAGGTGATCCAGCGGCTGGAGCAGGCGGGCCTGGAGCAGGGCACCCCCCTGGCCTGCCTCGAAGGGGTGATCCGCCAGATCCTGGGTTGGCGCGAATACACCAACGGCCTCTACTGGTGGTTTGGCGCCGACTATCCCCAGCACAATCACTTCGCTGCCAATCTCCCCCTGCCCGAATGGCTGGAGCAGCTGGGCGGCAGTGGCATGGCCTGTATGGACACGGTACTGGCCGAGCTCAACGCCAGTGGCTACGCCCACCACATTCAAAGGTTGATGGTGCTGGCCAACTACGGCCTGATAGCTGGGCTGGATCCCCAGGCCTTCACCGCCTGGTTTCACCGGATGTTCATTGATGGCTATGACTGGGTGATGCAGACCAACGTGCTCGGCATGGGGCTGTTCGCCGATGGCGGCCTGCTGGCCAGCAAGCCCTACGCCGCCAGCGGCAACTACATCAACCGGATGAGCACCTACTGCAAGAGCTGCCGCTATAACCCCAAACAGCGCACGGGCCCGACGGCCTGCCCTTTCAATACCCTCTACTGGGACTTTTTAGCCCGTCATGCCCAGGAGCTGCGCCGCAACCCCCGCATGGCCCTGGTGATGAAGCAGCTCGAGCGGATCCCCGACGAAGAGCTGGCGGCGATCCGGGCTGCTGCTGCTGTCGCGGGTGCCAGGAACCTATCTTGATGGATGCCCAACCAACCCCTGCCATGCCCCTGCTGGCCATGAGTTGGCCCCCGGAGGCCTATCTCTGGTTCAAGACCCTCCACATCGTGGGGGTGGTGGTGTGGTTTGCCGGACTTTTCTACCTGGTGCGGCTGTTCATCTATCACCGCGAGGCTGGAGAGCTTGAAGCCCCCTTGCGGCAGGCCTTTCAAGACCAATACGCGCTGATGGAGCGCCGGCTGGCCAACATCATCACTACCCCGGGCATGGTGGTGGCCGTTGTCTGTGCGGCGGGGTTGCTGAGCGTCAACCCGACCTGGCTTCAGCAGGGCTGGATGCACGCCAAGCTGGCTTTCGTGGCGACACTGCTGGCCTATCACGCCTTTTGCTATCGGTTGATGGGCCAGCTCAACAGGGGAGCCTGCAGCTGGAGCCCCAAGCAATTGCGGGCGTTAAACGAGCTGCCCACCCTGCTGCTGGTGGTCGTGGTGATGCTGGTGGTGTTCAAGAACCAATTCCCCACTGGTGCCGCCACCTGGTTCATGGTGGCCCTGGTGGTGTTCATGGCCGCCTCAATTCAGTTTTATGCCCGCTGGCGGCGGTTGAGGGCTGAGGGGCTGGCTGCAAATGGCTGATGCTGGCTCGCCACTGCACCCCCTGCGCCCGGTGCTGGAGCAGATCACTCCCACCTGCTGCCCGGGCAGGGTGAACTTTCACTGCCACACCACCTTCAGCGATGGCAGTCTCAGTCCCGACCAACTTGCTCAGAGGGCCCTAGAGCTGGGCCTGGAACATCTGGCGATCACTGACCACCACAGCATCGCCGCCCATGCCCCCGTCACGTCGTTGTTTCGCGCCATAGCCGATAGAGGCGGGCCCGTACCCAGATTCTGGCGGGGAGTCGAGATCAGCTGCCTCCTGGAGGGCTGCCTGGTCCATGTGCTGGCACTTGGCTTCGGTGAAGACCATCCCAGCCTGGAGCCCTACCTGCAGGGCCATGCTGCGGTGGGGCCGGCGCTGCGGGCCGAGGCCGTCCTGCGGGCCGGCCAACACGCGGGAGCCCTGATGCTGCTTGCCCATCCCGCCCGTTACCGGATCCCTTTCAAGTGGCTCATCAGTGCAGCCGATCAGCTTGGCTTCGATGGGGCTGAGGCCTGGTACGACTACGAGCAAAACGACAATTGGACCCCTACTCCCATCGTCTGCGAAACAATCGCAGCCGAGCTGCGGGAGCGGGGCCTATTGATGAGTTGTGGCACCGATACCCATGGCTTGACCCTCCACGGCCGCTAGGGTTGTAGGGAGTCTTCACCTGCTGCACGATGGGTCTGTTCGATCGCCTGCTTGCACCTCGCGGCAGCACCCCTCCCGCCAACAACACTCCCGCCAAACCGAAAAAAGAAGTTGAAAGCTTCTTTCTCGACGCCGATGCCTCCAGCAGCATGGGCAACGTCGACTTCATGCGCCGCTCCAACACCATCCGGCACACCTTTCCAGGTACCGCTGACAGCCCTGGTAACAAGGAGATGATTGCCGAGGTGGCATCAATGGAATCCAAGCTGGAGATGATGTCTGAGGGTTTGGCCGGCATCAGCAGCCAGCCGGAAACCGTTGACCTCAGCGGCGGCATCCCCAAACCGGTCAAAAAGACCTTTGCCCAGACCATGTCTGCCGCGGAGCTCGAGCAACGCAAAAAGGGGTCGGCCTTTGGCGTCAATGTGCCTGGGGGGCCGGCGGCAATCAAACAGGAGCAGGAGCGCTCGGCCAGTGCCCAGGCTCCCAGCCAGCCCCAGATCAGCAAGCAGGCCTCCGGCAAGGCAGGCGAGATCGACCCCTTCAAGCAAATGGTGCGCGATCTGACCAGCTGAGCGGGGCCCAACCCGGCCGATCAGCCCTGCTCAATCTTCGCTTCACTTGTCAAAACCAGCTGGCGCAGGTGTTCCAGCTGGTTTTGGTTGGCCCCCTCCCACAGGCCCCGGTGATGGGCCTCCAGCAAGCGCTCAGCCATATCGCGCAGGGCCCAGGGGTTGGCTTGTTCCAGGAAACTCCGCACCGACCTATCCCCTAACCACTGATCGCAGATAGCGCCGTAACCCCAATCGGGAACACAACCGGTGCTGGCGTCATAGGCAAACAGGTAATCGAGGCTGGCGGCCATTTCGAAACCACCCTTGTAGCCGTGCTGCTGCATGGCCCCAATCCAGCGGGGATTGAGCACTCGGCTGCGCAAAACCTTGTCAAATTCCCGCTCCAGGCGGTGGAGCCTCGGCCGGGCCGAGCGGGAGTGGTCGCCAAACCAAAGGGCCGGCCGCTGGCCGGAGACTCGCTCCACGGCGGCGCTCAGGCCCCCCTGGAATTGGTAGTAGTCATCGGAGTCGAGCAGGTCATGTTCTCGGTTGTCCTGGTTGTGCAGCACCACCTGCACGGCGCCCAGCCGCTGCTCAAGTCCGGCCCGATCGGCCCGGGCCTCGATTCCAGCCTGGCCGTCATAACGCCAGCTGCTCCAGTTGAGAAAGGCGTCGCCGAGGTCGCCGCGGTCTTCCCAATGACCCCCATCGATTAAACCCTGCAGGCCGGCTCCGTAGGCACCTGGTGCAGAGCCGTATACCCGGGCGCTCTGGCCCTCCCGTCGCCAGGCGGCGGCAAGGGGATTTTCGGCATCTGCCTCCTCGAGGCGGGCCACCAGCTCGGTAGCCCTATTTACCCAGGCGACCAGCTGGGGAAAGGCATCCCGAAATAGGCCGGAGATACGCAGGGTCACATCCACCCGCGGACGGCCCAGCAGGGAAAGGGGAATCACCTCCAGATCCACCATCCGCCGGGTGGGACCATCCCAAACGGGTCGGACCCCGAGTAGGGCAAGGGTCTGGGCGATGTCCTCGCCGCCATTGCGCATGGTTGCCGTACCCCATACCGAGAGGGCAAGGTTCTGGAGGTGTTCGCCCTGCTCCTGGAGGTGGAGCTCGAGCAGCAACTCGGCACTGCGGCGGCCCAGGTCCCAGGCGGCCTCGGTGGGCAGGCCGCGCAGATCCACGCTGTAGAAATTGCGCCCTGTCGGCAACAGGTCAGGTCGTCCCCTGGTGGGCGCGCCGGAGGGCCCCGCCGCAATCCGTTTACCGCCAAGACCCCGCAGGAAGGCCCCGCGTTCGGCTGGAGCGCAGGCCAGAAGGCGGGGCAGTAACTCCTGGCGAAGATGCTCCAGGGCCTTTGCCTCGGCAGCGCCGCCGGGCTCCTGCCTTTGGCCTCCCAGCTCCAGCTGCACCAGGGCCAGGGCCCGAGATTCCAGCAGGGCCGTTCCGTCGCCAACCCGTCTGGGGCTCTGGCCACCGAATGCGGCCAGCAGGCGCTGCTGGTCTGCCGGATCGAGGGGCATGTCGTCCCCATCGGCCCAGGGATCAAAGCCCAGCTGGAGATCGGTGGCGAGGGCCTGGGTGAGCCCGGGTTGCTGGGCCAGTGGGCAGCGGGCCAGGCAGAGCAGAAGCTCGGCCAACTTCCCCTGCTCCGGCAGGGTGCCATAGGTGTGGAGCCCTAGCCGAATCTGGGCCTCCTTGAGTTCGCACAGGTAACCGTCGGCAGCATCGAGCCGCCCATCCAGCTCCAGGCCTGGCCCCAGGGGAAGCTGGAGGCTCTCAAGCCGCTGGGCCAGTTGCTTGCGCAGGGGACCAGCGCGCTCGCTACCCAACTGGGTGGCCTCCCAGTATTCATCCAGCAACACCTCGAGCAGTTGGAGCTCACCGTGGAGTCCAGCCCTGCCCAGGGGGGGGGTGAGGTGGTCGAGGATCACGGCCTGGCTGCGGCGCTTGGCCTGGGAACCCTCACCAGGGTCGTTGACAATGAATGGATAGAGATGGGGCATGGGGCCGAGGGCCAGCTCGGGGAAGCAGGCGCCGCTGAGGCCCAGCCCCTTACCTGGAAGCCATTCCAGGTTGCCGTGCTTGCCCACATGAACCACGGCGTGGCAACCGAAGCACTGGCGTAACCAGAGGTATTGGGCCAGGTAGGCGTGGGTGGGGGGCAGGTCGGGGCTGTGGTAACTGAGGCTGGGATCACGGTCGTAGCCCCGCTCGGGCTGGATCAACACGACCACGTTTTCGAACCGCAAGCCGCGAATTGGGAAAGCAGGCGTCCCCCCCGGGCCCGGCTGCAAGCCAGCATCCGTTTCTGGTGGCCCCCAAACAGACTCCAGAGCTGAGCGGGCAGCTACTGGCAACTGCCGGTACCAGCTCTGGTAGGCCGCCAAGGGCAGGTGGTCGAGGGCCTGGCGGTGGCCACTCTCTGGATCATTGGTAAGGCCAGCCAACAACGCCTGGATCAGGGCTTCTCCATCAGCGGGCAGACCATCACCGAGCGCGTATCCATCCTGCTGAAGCCACTGCAACATCAGGGCAGTCGAGGCCGGGGTATCGAGGCCGACCCCATTGGCGAGTCGACTGTTGCGGGTTGGATAGTTGGCCAGCACCAGGGCAATCTGCCGCTGGGCGGCTGGGGTCTGGCGCAAGCTGATCCAGTTGGCGGTGAGCTGGGCGATCCAGGCCAGCCGCTCAGGATCAGGCTGATAGCTCTGCAGGGCAGCCGCGAGGCGGCCACTGGCACCCACCGTTTCCTTGAAGGCCCCGATTCGGGTGGTCAAGCGGCCATCCAGCTCGGGCAGGGCCACCTGCAGGGTCAGGTCAATCGGGCCCAGGCCGATACTGCTGGCCTGCCACCGCTGCCGGGGCTGGCTGCTACAGAGCAATTGGAGCACCGGCACCCCCAACCGCTCCCAGAGAGGGGCACCGAGCCCCGCCTCCTCAAACTGCACCGAGGCAAATGAGGTGCTGCACAAAACCGTCTCGACGCCCTCACGCTGAAACAGATCGGCGACTCCGCTCTGGACGGCCGGCTCGCGCAGACCACTCACCCACAGGGCCCGGGGGCTGAGTCCCGCCCTGCGCAGAGCCAAGAGGGTGGCATCCATCAGGGCCAGATCACCGGCCTGCAGCAGGGCCCGATAGACAATCACCCCCACCCGGGGGCCAGGTTCCGGGCGCCAGTCATGGGGCAACGGATCGGCCAAATGCACGGCCACAGGCGGCTGCGGGGTGCCACCGGCCAGCAAGTCCTGCAGGGTCTCCAGCAGCACTCGCAGGTTGCGAGGCCCCCCTTCACGCAGACAGCGGGCCAGAGCGATCGAGAGCTCAACTGGGGCCGTACCCAGCTCTGCCAAAACGAGCTCCTCCTCCTCCGTTCCAGCCAGCACAAGCAACTGCCGATCTGGGTGATCCGCGGCCCAGTGCTGCAACCGCTCGAGCCCATAGTTCCAGTGGCCCCGGCCCCCCAAGAGGCGCACCAGCACAAGCCGGGAGTGACACACCGTGGAGCTGAGGTAGTGGTCAACCTGGGCCGGATGGGTCAGGGCGGCCAGGTTCAGACCCCGCAGTTCGACACCCAGCAGATCGGGCTCCCGCTCGAGCAGCTGGTCAACTGCCAGCAGGTCGGTATCGGCGCTGCTGAGCAGCAACACGGGGGCCGCCGGCTGTTCAACCAGCGCTCCGGCGTCAGCAGCCCCACTCCCCCCTGGTATCGAAGCCAAGCGATGCATGACTCCATCCTGCAGGGTGCGGTGAGAAGATCAAAGTCAACGTGACCCATTTGTGTCGCGACTGCTCTGCCAGCTCCGTTGTCACCATGCACCAGTTCCTGCCCTTCGCCTGGTTCGGTGGCAAATGTGTGCCCTTTGCAGAGGCAACCCTGTCAGTGGCAACCCACGCCCTTCACTACGGAACGGGCGCCTTCGGTGGCATGCGGGCCCTGCCCAATCCCAGAGATTCGGGCGAAATTCTCCTGTTTCGCGCCGATCGCCATGCCCGGCGACTGAGCCAGAGTGCCCGCCTGCTGCTGACCGAGCTCAGCGAGGACACAATCCACCAGGCGATCAGGGAGTTTCTGCGGGCCAACAAACCGACCTGTCCGGTCTATCTGAGGCCCTTCGTCTACACGAGCGATCTGGGCATCGCGCCGCGATTGCACGATATTGAGACCGACTTCCTCATCTACGGCCTGGAACTGGGCGACTACCTCTCCCCGGACGGCGTGAGTTGCCGCATCAGCTCCTGGACCCGCCAGGAGGATCGCTCCTTGCCCCTGCGCGGCAAGATAAGTGGGGCCTACATCACCAGCTCCCTTGCCAAAACCGAAGCCGTCAAAAGTGGCTTTGATGAGGCCCTGCTGCTGAACAGCCGCGGCAAGGTGAGCGAAGCCAGTGGCATGAATCTCTTTCTTGTCCGCGACGGCGTGCTGATCACCCCGAGCGTTGACCAGGACATCCTCGAAGGGATCACTCGAGCCAGCGTGATCGAGTTAGCCCGGGCCATGGGCATTGAGGTGCTGGAGCGGCCAGTGGACAAAAGTGAGCTGTTCATCGCCGACGAGGTGTTCCTGAGTGGAACTGCTGCGAAGGTCACCCCCGTGCGCCAGGTAGAGAGCACCGAGTTACCCTTGGAGCGGCCCCTAATGGCCGCAATCCGCGAAAGGCTCACGGCTATCACAGAAGGCCGCGATTCCGCCTATGACACATGGGTAACACGAATCCGGGTAGACGGGTAACAGACGTGAATTTTCTCGAACGGCTCCACAGCGTTGATAGGCCGGTGCTGGTGTTTGACGGCGCCACCGGCACCTCGCTCCAGCAGATGGGCCTGGGTCCTGAAGACTTCGGCGGGGCGGCCCTGGAAGGTTGTAACGAAAACCTCGTGTTCACCCGGCCCGACGCGGTGCAGGAAGTGCACAGGCAGTTTCTCGAGGCCGGTTGTGATGTGATCGAAACCGACACCTTCGGGGCCACCTCACTGGTGCTGGCGGAATACGACATTGCCGACCGGAGCTTTGCCATGAATCAGCGCGCCGCAGAGCTGGCCCGCGAGATGGCGGATCGCTACACCACCCCAGAAAAGCCCCGTTTCGTGGCCGGCTCCATGGGCCCGACCACAAAGTTGCCCACCTTGGGGCATGTCGACTTCGACACCATGAAGGCCTCCTTTGCCGAGCAGGCCGAAGGCCTGCTGGCCGGGAACGTGGATCTGCTGATCGTCGAAACCTGCCAGGATGTTCTCCAGATCAAGGCGGCGCTGCAAGGCATTGAGGCGGCCTTCAGCAAGACCGGCAAACGCCGGCCGCTGATGGTGAGTGTGACGATGGAAGCCACAGGCACCATGTTGGTGGGTTCCGACATCGCCGCGGTGGTGTCGATCCTGGAGCCCTTCCCGATTGATGTGCTCGGGCTGAACTGTGCAACGGGCCCGGAGCAGATGAAGGAACACATCCGCTACCTCAGCGGGTGTAGTCCATTTGTAATAAGCTGTATCCCTAACGCCGGATTGCCAGAGAACATCGGCGGCGTTGCCCACTATCGATTGACGCCGGTGGAGATGAAGATGCAGTTAATGCACTTTGTCGAAGACCTCGGGGTGCAGGTAATCGGTGGCTGCTGTGGCACCACCCCCGAGCACATCCATGCCCTGGCCGAGCTGACGGCTGAACTCAAGCCCGCAGCCAGGGCTGTGCGAACTCCGGAAAACCGGCACGCGCGCCCCTTGCTGCAGGGGGATCCATCGGCAGCGTCGCTCTACGGCACCACGCCCTACCACCAGGACAATTCCTTTCTGATCATCGGCGAGAGGCTGAATGCCAGCGGCAGCAAGAAAGTAAGAGACCTGCTGGCGGAGGAGGATTGGGATGGACTGGTGGGGGTGGCCAGAAGCCAGGTAAAGGAAAACGCCCATGTACTCGATGTCAATGTCGACTATGTCGGTCGAGATGGCGAACGGGACATGCACGAGCTGGTGAGTCGACTGGTGACCAATGTCAACCTGCCGCTGATGCTCGATTCAACCGAGTGGCAAAAAATGGAGGCGGGTCTGAAGGTGGCTGGCGGCAAGTGCATTCTCAATTCCACCAACTATGAGGATGGCGATGAACGCTTCTTAAAGGTGTTGGAACTGGCGAAAGCCTACGGCGCCGGTGTGGTGATCGGAACCATCGATGAAGAGGGCATGGCCCGCACGGCCGAGCGCAAGTTCGCCATAGCCCAAAGGGCCTATCGGGATGCGGTGGAATATGGCATCCCGGCCCACGAGATCTTCTACGACCCCCTCGCCCTGCCCATCTCCACAGGCATCGAGGAAGACCGCCTCAACGGCACGGCAACAATCGAAGCAATCCGGCGTATCCGCAGTGACCTACCCGGGGCCCATGTGGTGCTCGGTGTCAGCAATGTGAGCTTCGGACTCTCCCCAGCGGCACGGATTGTGCTGAATTCCGTCTTCCTGCATGACTGCTGTGAGGCCGGCATGGATGCCGCAATCATCAGCCCGGCCAAGATCCTGCCCCTCGTCAAGATCAGCAACGAGCACCAGCAGGTCTGCCGAGATCTGATCTACGACCGCAGACGCTTCGAGTCTGACCAACCAGGGGCGATCTGCACCTACGACCCCCTAACTGAGCTCACCACCCTGTTTGAGGGGGTGAGTGCCAAGGAAGCCCGGGCCTCCGGGCCTTCCCTGGCCGACCTGGCCGTAGAAGCACGGCTGAAGCAGCACATCATCGATGGGGAGCGGCTGGGGCTGGACGCATCGCTCGATGAAGCCCTGCACACCTATCCTCCCCTACAAATTATCAATACCTTCTTGCTTGATGGCATGAAGGTTGTGGGGGAACTGTTTGGTTCTGGCCAGATGCAGCTGCCCTTCGTGTTGCAAAGCGCCGAAACCATGAAAGCGGCCGTCGCCTACCTGGAACCCCATATGGAGGTAATCGAAGGGGAGAGCTCGGCCAAGGCAAAATTTCTAATAGCCACGGTCAAGGGGGATGTACATGACATCGGCAAAAATCTAGTTGACATTATTCTTACTAATAACGGCTACGAAGTTATCAACCTAGGCATCAAGCAGAGCTGTGAAGCCATCATTGAAGCCCAGCTCAAACATCAGGCCGATTGCATCGCGATGAGCGGTCTACTAGTTAAGTCCACTGCCTTCATGAAGGACAATCTGGAGGCTTTTAATCAGGCCAATATCACCGTTCCGGTGATCCTCGGCGGTGCGGCCCTCACGCCTCGCTTTGTAAATGGAGATTGTCGGGCTGCCTATCGAGGCCAGGTGGTTTACGGCCGGGATGCCTTTGCCGATCTGCGCTTCATGGATGCCCTGGTAGATGCCAAGGCAGCAGGAGAATGGGACGACCACAGGGGCTTCACCGGTGAAATTCCGGACGGGGTTGGTCTCAGCGTCCCAGACCCAGCCGAGAGCTCCATGTCTGCCCCAGCTCAGGCAAAGCAGGAGCTGGCAGAGGTCGACTCTCCCAGTCCAGCTGACAGCACGACTGACAGCCCAGCCGAAAACCAGACCAACGACCACCGTTCAGCCGCGGTGGCCGAGGAGCCTGCCCTGCAGCCGCCTTTCTGGGGCAGTCAGACACTGGTGGAAACCCAGATCGATCTCGAAGAGGTCTTCTCCTACCTCGATCGCAACGCCCTGTTTGCCGGCCAATGGCAGCTCCGTAAGACCCAGCAGCAAAGCCGCGAGAGCTATGAGGCCATGCTGGCTGAGAAAGCTGAACCGGTTCTGCGCCAATGGATGCAGCGCTGCCTGAGTGAAGATTTGCTGACACCTCGGGTGGCCTATGGCTACTTCCCATGCGGCCGCAGCGGTAACGCCGTTGTGGTGTTTGACCCGGCCAACCAGGAGCGCCAGCTGGGTCGATTCGAACTCCCCCGCCAGCGCTCTGGCAACCGCTACTGCGTTGCAGACTTTTATATGGACCTGGCAGAAGATGCCTCTGGCTCGCCATTGCCCACCGATGTTTTACCCATGCAGGCAGTAACAATGGGTGAAAAAGCAACCGAATTTGCCCAAAGCCTATTCAAGGCAGACAAGTATACCGACTATCTCTACTTCCATGGCCTTGGCGTCCAGATGGCCGAAGCCCTGGCCGAGTGGGTGCATGCCCGTATCCGCAAGGAGTTGGGCTATCCAGATCCGACCACGCTGGAGCTGCGCGATGTATTAGCCCAGCGCTATCGAGGCAGTCGTTACTCCTTCGGCTACCCAGCATGTCCGAACGTCGCCGACTCGCGTCAGCAGCTTGACTGGCTTGGCGCCCAGCGAATTGGCCTCACGATGGATGAGAGCGACCAGCTTGAGCCGGAACAGAGCACCACCGCCCTGGTGGCCCTGCACAGCCAGGCCCGCTACTTCTCAGCCTGAACCCCCAGGGCTGCATGGGCCTGCACCTATCGTGGAGGCCCCTTGCTGATTCGCCATGGCCATCGCTGGCCCGGGCGGCGTTGACGCCGCGATCGCTTCAGGCCTCGACCTTGACGGCACCCCGATTCCCGCCGCCATGGTCGAGCTCTACCAGGAGGTCATGGAGCTTGAAAGTCAGCGGGCCCGCAGTGGGGTGAAAAAGTCAATGCGCAATCGAGTTGTCAAGACTGGCTCAAAACACCTCGACCAGGCGAGCCTCGATGCCCGCCTGCAGGCAGCCGGCTGGGAAGGGCTGAAGCCGAAGGAAATCGCCTTCTACTACTCCTGAGCGCAACCGGTCTTGAGAGCAACCGGCCCTGAGCGCAACCGGTTCATAGCTCAACCGGTGCGAGCCCCTAGCTGCACATCTCCTCGAGGGCGTCGATAACCTCCTGCTGGAACTCCTCCAGGTTGGCTGAGTCGCTGAGATCAATGCCCTCACCGGCGGCATTCTGGGTGAGTTCCTGAAAATGGAAGGCCCCTTCGCCATGGGCGAGGAATTCCATGGCGGAGGGTTCACCGCTTTCCTTGTAGGCGTCGCAGAGGGCCAGAAAGGCCGCATCTTCGGGGAATTCCCAGCTCATGAAGGGGGCCGCGCTGAAAAACAAGAGAAACGCGCTCTCCGACCTTTAACGCCTACCCCCCGGAATCCGTCAACCACCAGGTGCCAGTTTGTGCCGGTGTGTTGCCTTTCCAAACTGCTCAAGGGCGCCCCTGAAAGGCCCGGCCCAAAGGCCGGATCCCCCAGCCAGACTTGCCATACCCCAATCGTCACCAGGCCAGTGAACCCATCCCCCAGCCCAAACAAGCCTGCTCTCAACGTGTTGGGGGATGCCCTGGTCATTTGTGGCTGCGTGCCGATGACCGGTTGGCATCGGGATGGCTTTTGCCGCACCAATGCCTCCGACCTCGGACGCCACAGCGTCTGCTGTGTGGTGACGGAAGCCTTCCTGCGTTACAGCCAAGCCCAGGGCAACGATTTGACCACCCCGGCCCCGGCCTACGACTTTCCTGGGCTTAAACCTGGAGACCACTGGTGTGTCTGCGCTCCCCGTTGGCTGGAGGCCCATGAAGATGGCATGGCCCCGCTGGTGAGGCTTGAAGCCACCGAGATCTCTAGCCTGGAGGTGATTCCCCTGGCCCTGCTGCAGGCAAGCGCCGCCTGAGTCAGCTCACCAGGGGATCTGCTGGCCGTCCCAGGCCCAGAAGTGGCCAGTCTGCTCAGCACCGAGGGCCTCCAGCACATCCAGGAGCTGGCATGCCGAACGCTCGGGGCTGAACAGGCGGTCTGGGGGGACACCGGCCTGGAAGGGGGCCGAGAGGGGCGTGGCGGTGGTGCCTGGATGGAGCAGGCTCACGCACCCCTGGGGCCGGCGGCGGCGCCATTCCAGGGCCAGGGTGCGCAACAGCTGGTTCTGGGCTGCCTTGGCTGCCCGGTAGGCATACCAGCCGCCAAGCTGGTTGTCGCCGATGCTGCCCACCCGGGCCGAGAGACTGGCGAAGTGGAAGGGTTGATCTGGGGGCAAGACGGCCTCGACCGCCTGGGCCACCAGGAGGGGCGCAAAGGCATTCACCGCAAAGCTGCGTTCCAGGGCTTGGCGATTCACCTGGCTGAGTCGTTTCTCCGGCAGCAGGCCCGGCCCATGCAGGATCCCGGCGGTGTGGATGACAAGGCGCAGCGGCTGCCAGGCCTCAAGGGTTGTGGCCAGGCTGGCCAGGCTGGCGTCGTTGCCCAGGTCAAGCGGCAGGTGAACGCTGCCTTGCCAGCGCTCTTGAGCACCCTGGCGCCAGTCCTGGCGGGAAGCTCCCAAGAGTGTCAACTGGGGAGCTCGCCGCTCGAGCTCCGCCAGCAGGGCCTGGCCGATGCCACCGCAGCCGACCACCAGGGCCGATCCCTGCCAGGAAGACCACTCTCCTGCCGCGCCAGGTCCCATCCGAATACCCCCTAGCTGGAGCGGCACAGCATCCTTGTCGCATGATGGCAGGGCTATCAGCCCACTGCTTTTGGTTCGATGGGCCTTCGCATTGCCGTACTGGGCCTGGGAGCCTGGGGAGAAACCCTTCTGGAGCGCTGGCAGGCCCAGGGCCACACCGTGGTGGGCTGGTCCAGGCGCACCGGCGGCAGCGCCCCCGACCTGCTGACCGATCAAGACCTGGTGGTCTCGGCAGTGGCAATGGCCGGTGTGCTCCCCCTGGCAGCGGAACTCGCACCCCACTGGCCTACGGGGCTGCCCCTGCTGAGCTGCAGCAAGGGTCTGGACCTTCGCCAGCTGGCGACAGCTACCCAGCTCTGGGCAGCGCACCTGGGGGATGCCCCCCTACTGGTTTTGAGCGGTCCGAATCTGGCTACGGAAGTGCGGCAGGGACTGCCGGCTGCATCGGTGCTGGCCTGCAGCGACCCCCAACTGGCCACTGCGATGCAGCTCCAACTCAGCGACCGTGGACTGAGGCTTTACACCAATACGGATCCAATCGGCACCGAGGCTGCCGGTGCCCTCAAGAACGTGATGGCCCTGGCTGCGGGCATCTCCGATGGCCTGGCCCTTGGTGCCAATGCCAAGGCCTCCCTGCTCTGTCGCGGGCTGGCGGAGATCGGGGTGGTGCTCGAGGGCCTCGGTGGCCTCACCAGCACCCTCTACGGCCTGGCTGGTCTCGGCGACCTGCTCGCCACGGCCAACAGCAGCTTGAGCCGCAACTACCGCTGCGGCCTGCTCCTGGCTCAGGGTTACAACGAAGAGCAGGCCAATGCCCAGATTGCGGCCACGGTTGAGGGCACCCGCACCGCCAGGGCTGCCCTGCAGCTGGCCGAACGCCATAGCTGGCACCTGCCGATCTGTGAACAGGTGGTGAGGGTTCTCGATGGGCTCACCACCCCGGCAGAGGCGGTGAAGGCCCTGATGGAGCGGGGCCTGCGGCCCGAAATGGTCGAGCCATGAACACGGCCCTGCCGGCCCTGCTGGTGGAGGCCTTCGCGACCGGCCCCTGCAGCGGCAATGGGGCCGCCGTGGTGCTGCTCGATCAGCCCCTGGGTAATGGCTGGCTGCAGGGCATAGCCCGCAGCCTTAACCAGTCGGAAACCGCCTTCCTGCTCCACCAACAGGGGCAGTGGTGCCTGCGCTGGTTTACCCCAACCTGCGAGGTGCCCCTTTGCGGCCATGGAACCCTGGCGGCCCTGCTCGCCCTGGGCCACTGGGGGCTTCTCCAGCCAGGCCAACGCTGCCACCTGCTCAGCCGCAGCGGCCCCCTGGAAGCGACCCTCGGCAACTCCGCCTGCACCGGGCAGATCGTCTTGCCAAGTGGGGGGCTGATCCCTGCTGAGGCCTCCAGCGGCCTGGTTGGCCTGCTGGAGGCCCGCTTGGGCGCCGGCCCAGTGTCCTACTGGAGATCAGAGCTTGGCTACCGGGTGGCCCTGCTGCCACCCGGTAGTCTCCTGGAGGCCATGGCAGGACTGGCTGGGGAGCTGGAGCCCCAGGATCGCGGCGGCCTGATCTTGATGCTCGATTGCGGTGACAGGCCCAAAGAACTACGCCCAACCGTGCTCGGCCAACCGGCCGATTACCAGCTGCGCTTTTTTGCCCCAGGCCTGGGCATTGCCGAGGATGCCGTTACCGGCTCGGCCCATGCGCTGGTGGCACCGTTCTGGCTCAACCATCACGGCCGCAGCTCCGTGGTGGGCTGGCAGTGTTCACACCGACCTGGCGGAATGGTCTGCGAATTGGCATCCTCAGGCATGATCCGTCTCAGCGGCTCGGGCCATCTTCTGTGGAACGGCACCTTGCATGGGCAAAGCGATGGCTCCGGGGCAGGCTCCTGGGCCTCCCTGCTGGCCGCCGGCTGATGCTGGTGGCGCCGATGGCCCTAGTGGCTGTTGCAGTTGGCTTTGCTGCCCAGGGGCTGGCGCCCCAGCCCTATGGCGCCGCCCACGGGGAGTTGCTCGACGCCCTGATCGACACCCCAGCCCCCGCCGCTGATACCGCCAGCGAAGCGGCCGAGTTGCGGCCGGTGGAGGCCCGCCGGGCCGCAGTGCCAGATCCACAAGCAGCCCCGGGCAAGCTGGGCCTGGTGGAGCCGGAAGCCGGCCCGCCGGTCGATCTGGAGATTCGCGTGGCCCTGCTCAATGCCGGTGCGACCCCCACCCTCTCGGCCAGCGGGGCCTGGCAACTTCTGAATCGACAAGGGATGGTTTTGCAGCAGGGAGGTCCTGGAGACCAGGTTTCCCTCACTGCCCTAGGCAGCTCCGAATCCGAAGCCTGGCTACAGACCAATGGCTCAGCCCTGCTGGTCAATGGCCAGCCCTATGGCGGCAGGCTGCGCCTTATCCGTGAGCAGGGAGGACTCAGGCTGGTGAACCATCTGGGGCTGGAGATGTACATAGCCGCAGTGGTAGGGGCCGAAATGCCGAGCAGCTGGTCGATGGAGGCCCTGCGGGCCCAAGCGGTGGCTGCTCGCTCCTATGCCCTGGCCCACATGGCCAGGCCAGCCAATCGCCATTGGCACCTCGGCAACACCACTCGCTGGCAGGCCTACAAGGGGCTGGAGCGCAGCAACACCAGAACCCGCTCAGCCACAGCCAGCACCGCCGGTCTGATCCTGAGTTACCAGGGAGGAATTGTCGAAAGCCTCTACGCGGCAAACCGCCAGATCAGCCTGGAAGCCCATGGTCACCTGGGGGCCAGCATGAGTCAGCACGGGGCCCAGGATCTTGCCCAGCAGGGCTACCGCTACAACCAGATCCTCGGCCACTACTACCAGGGCGCATCCTTAGCACGCCTCAAGGCCGGTGCGCTCTGAGCTCCTGTGGCGGCGGGCGCTGCAGCGCTCGGCTGAGGCAGAGCTGGCTGGCGCCCTAGTGCCCCTGGCCACCGAGCTGCTGGAGCACCCGAGGATCGGGCCATTTGTCCTGCGCCGCCTCTTGAGTTCCACGCCCAAGCATCTGCGCCAAGGCGGCCCCAAAGCCAACCCCTTCCTGCCCTGGGAAGGGGCTCTGGAGGTGGAGCGGCTCAGCACAGGTCATGTGGTGCTGCTCAACAAGTACCCGGTGCAACCTGGCCACCTGTTGCTGATAACCGCGGACTGGCAGCCCCAGGCGGGCTGGATCAGGCCAGAGGACTGGCAGGCCGTGGGCCATCTGGCAGGGGATACGGCTGGGCTGTGGTTTTTCAACAGTTCTGCCCCAGCTGGGGCAAGCCAGCCCCACCGCCATCTGCAGTTGCTGCCCAGGCGGGCAGGGGAGGCGAGCTGTCCCCTGGCGGCCCTGTGTGAAGCCCAGCTACAGCAGCGCCAGTGGCCATGGGCCTATCGAATCAGCAGGCGCCATGACCCGATTGGCTGCAGCGATCTGCCTGACCTCTACCGGCACCATGCCGAGCAACTGGGCTTTGGTTCGCCCCAGCAGGATTCCCAGCCCCTGCATCCCTACAACCTGCTGTTCGATGACCGTTGGTTGTTGACGGTGCGGCGCAGCCGCGAACATTGCGCTGGCTTCAGCATCAACGCCCTGGCCTTTGCGGGATACCTGCTTGCCACGGAAAAATCCGATCTCAGCTGGCTAGAGCAGCAGGGTCCCTGGCAGCTGCTGCAGGCGGTCGCCAGTCCAGCAACTGGGTAGATCTGGGGAGCATTCCGTAATTCCACGGTTGCAGCAGGGGCAGAGGTTGGGGCTGTTTGGAAAGGAAGGGGTCCACTCCCCTGCCTGATGCCCCACTATTTCGATGTCCGACAAGTCCAGAGCCACCGCCGCACCAACAGCTGCCCAGAGGAGCCAGGCTCACCTCCAGCGCAATCAAAGGGTCGACCAATACCGCAGTTTGGTGACTCCTATCGCGGTGCATTACGGCCGCCGCTGCCCCGAACCGATCGAAGATCTGATCCAAGTTGGTCTGCTGGGTCTGCTGCGGGCCGCCGAACTCTTTGACGCCCAGACCCGGACTCCCTTCGAGGCCTTTGCCAGACCCCACATTCGCGGAGCAATCCTCCACTACCTCAGGGATTCCGCCCTGGCCGTGCGCTTGCCACGCCGTCAGATGGAGCTCCACGACAAACTGCGTCAAGTGCAGGCGAACTGGCACAAAACCCATGGCCAAGAGGCCAACTCGGAGGATCTGCGCAGGGCCCTGGACCTGAGTATCCCGCAGTGGCAAGAGCTGCAAAGGGGTAAGGCCATGGCTCGGCCGATCGGTCTGGCAGATGGGGTGATCGAGGCCTGGGCCGAACAGGCTGTCGATCGAGAAGTCGGGTCAGCTCAACAAGGGTCAGCCGAACCAAATGGCGAGGGGGAGTACCAGTTGAGACTGAAGCGTCAGTGGGCCTGTCTTAAGCCCGAGCTTCGCCAAGTGGTCGACAAAGTAGTCATATCTGGGTGGACTTACCGGCGCACCGCAGCCCTGTTGAAGGTGAGTCCCATGACGGTGCAGAGGCGGCTCAAGCGCGGGTTGGCTGAGCTGCGCCAAGGGCTGGGCCGTTCGGCCAATCCACCTATCAGCAGCCAGCTCAGTAGCCCGGTCAGCTGCCCGAGCTGCCGCCATCGCGGACAATCTGTTGCTCCAGCGTGCTGATCGCCGCATTTACAGCGGCCAACTGACGTTCGACCCCGTCGCGCCAAAACTGAAGCATGCGCAGTTTGCGCTGCTGGTGGCGGCGCCAGTTGTCGTGGCCGCCTTCGTCGCCAACTGGACAGCAGCCAAAGGGGGGAAACATGAGAAAGTGGATCAAAGCCCAATGGTTCTAGCGAGCCAAAGCGGTGGGCCGAGTGCCTTGTTTCCCCCGGAAATGGCCATGAAACAGCCTTAGCGTGACTAATGCTTCAAGCTCAGCAGCGCTCACCAAATTGCCTCCAAGGGCAAATCCCTCGAAAAGCCCCACCAGCTCCTTCATTTGAGACCAGTCGACTGCCGCTCCCCAATGGGCCCGTTGCCCCTGCTCCTTGCCCTCGCCCTCGGCATGGGTGGCATCGGCTTCGAGGCGCGCCCGGCAGCTGCCTATGTGGCCTTGATGGCCGGCCAGAAAGCCCAGCCCCTCAATGGCAACTTCAACAAGGTGCCCGTTCTCCATTCCAACCAACCGGAGGAGGTTGAGGGACCCGGCATCTTGATCAACACCGCCCCTGGCTACGCCTATGCGGCCGAAACCGGCCAACCCCTACGCAACGCCCAATACAACTTCAACGGCGAATTTGGGGTGCACATGCACCACAAATACTTTCCACCTAACCGGGGCCAGCTCTCCCGCTCATCCCGCCGGCCTGAACTCACCCTTGCATTGATTCTGATCAATCCAGGTGGGCGCGCGGTCCATATCCGATTTGAGAATGGAGCCGTGCGTAACAGCTTTGAAGCACCTTATCTCCAGGAATACAAGATGGGGGTCAGGCCGCTTGGGCCCAGGCCCTGGAATACGGGCCCTGGTGATGCGACTGCCATCCAGGTGCTGCGGGGCAGGCTTGATCCAAAACTTGCCGACGAAATCACTATTCCAGCGCGCAGTCGCCTTGTTCTGTTTCAAACCCAGCTCCCCGCCCTGGGTATAGCTAATGCCCTGCTCAAGGGACGCAGTGACGGCCCCTTTCAAATGGCGGTGGTGGCGGCCAAGGAAGCCACCAGCGAGTGTGACCTGCTGACGGTTTTGGACCAGGGGAGACTGGCCCCAGGCAGGGTTTACCTCAACCGCATTGCTGACATCAACGGGCGTCGAGTCTTCTCCCGGGTAGGTGGCGTGGCGATTGGGGATGGGTACACGGCCAGCCTTACTTACGACCTGGATGCCAATGGCCCGCTGCATGTGCCCCTGACCAGCACCATTCGCCATAACTTCGGCACCCGTGAAGTGCAGGTCAATCCCCTGGCCAGTCGCATGATCGATTCCTCCCTAGACAACGTCGGCACCTACGGAGTGCGATTTGACGTCGACCTCAATCTCAAGGGTTCAGGGCCGTACGAGTTGGTGCTGAGCCACCCGGTAGCCAGTGGCGCTTCAAAACCATTCATAGCCTTTCGTGGCTCCCTGCAAATCCGTTCGGAGGAGGGCCTCCAGGAAGTCCACGTGGGAATGCGTTCAGGTCAGAGCCTTTCGCTCGCACAATTAAACCTGCGCGCTGGTCAACTGAACCCGGTGCGAGTCAGCCTGGTTTATCCGGCCGATGCAACCCCAGGCCATCTATTGAGCATTCTGCCTGCAAGTCAACATGCAATATTCCAGGCGCGGGAGCGCCAAATAGAGCTGGCACGTAACGCCGCAGGATCTGCCCCAGCCGCAGCGCCCATCAGCCCCCCTGAGTTGACGGAAGCAGACGGGTTGCTGGCACCCATCGAATTCACACCTGTGGCGCCCCTTACCCCGGTGCCCCCGCTGATTCCCCCCATGACACCACCCCCTAGTTACCGCGGGAGCCAGCCCAGCCCCATGAGCCAATCTCTCTACGATCGATATCAACAGGCGCTGGAAGCACAGCAGCAAATGTTGCGCGGCCTGATGGGCCGTTAGGGATGGCTCCAACCCATGAATCGCAGCGGCGCCGCTTCAGCCTGGAGCTACCGGTAGAACTGCTCGGCAAGATTGACGCGTTAAAAGCAGAATGGGGATTGCGCAGTCGCGGAGATATTGTTGAAAGGCTTTTGCATGAACTATTCACAGATACGTCAGTAGTTGAGCAAGCAACACCTCAACCAGACCAGCCAGAAGCCAGAGCAACCGATGACCTAACCGGAAGTGCAGGAGCCTCCACATTCAATGAACAGGGCGCCCTAGTACTGATGTCCAGTGGGGTAAATGGAGATCTTTGCCTCGAGTTGGGCGAAGTTGACTTGAACACCCCAGCTGCGCCAAGGCCCCAGGCCGAACCCCGCCAGGTCGGCATCGATCTACCGGGCTTTGTGCGTCGCCAGTCGGAGCAGCTGAAAAAGAGCTTGCAGCCCCGCAGGCCTATGGAGGAGTCACCGGTTGAACTGCTGCCCCAGCTCGAAAGGGATGCCCTCGAGCAGGCCCTGGCCAGAGCTCGCGACCACTGGTTTGAACTCTATGGCAAAAGAGCCAATGAAGCCGTGCTGGAAGCAGCCATGGTGTGGTTGGCCCAGGACATCTGGCCCCAGAGTGATCAGAGCGAAGGGCAACTATTCAGCTGGTCGCTGGCCTGTGACGTTGTGGTGCATATTGCCCCCAGCTGGGGCAATGAACCCGCCAGCTTTGAGCGCGTAATGGTGATGGCCGGTCTGCTGGAGGACCCGTTCAGTACGTCCACACTTCAACTTCGCCTGCCCACCCTGATCCATCGCTTTGTCAACCGGTTCCGCAAGAGACGCAAGGGAACCTCATTCCAGACCCTGGAGCACACGATGACCCTGCATGGGGCCCTGAAATTGCTCAAGCTGCCAACTGTCCATGGGCACCGACTGACCCTTGGCGAAATTCGGGATGCGTATCGAGAACTGGCCATGAGCCACCATCCAGATTCCGGTGGCAACGAAGAAACGATGCGAAGGCTCAATGAGGCCTACCAACTGCTCAAGGAGCTCTACCGCAATAACTAGTGTCTCACGAATTTCAACTTGGACGCATTAAAAGTCTATAATAAAATCCCAGATGAGATAGCTGATGGCGACGCGGAAGTCTATCCCTGCCAGGGAAAACTGTGTTCTCGTTGCTCGAGTGTGAGACCACTTAAGCGACCCAGTGCGAGACTCGGACGGGAAAACAAACCAGACGCTTGCGTCACGCTCCGTCCTGCGCTGCTTACCAAGGTCCACTTCTAAGACCTATTAGGCGTCCAGGCATAGACGCCTGAGATCATCATTTCCGCGGTTGAGTTGCGGGGTCATGGCAGAGGTTGATCAGAGACACCCCGTAGAAATCACGAAAATTGGCAAATTCCCCATGCGATAGCCAAAAATTTCTCCATAACTACAGAGCTGGAGCGCTCGAAAGCAGGGTCCACTTGGCATGGACTTCGGTCCAGAGGGAAATCCCTACCTCAAAAGCATTCCAGCCACTGGCCTATAGATCTTGCGTAACTGTGTCTTACGCAGGTACGCAAGCTTCAAGGGGCGGTGCCCTTCAATAGCCTGTCGAGATCGCAATCTTGCATCTCATTTGAGACCATTTGCGAGTCCAATAAAAAGGCCCAGATGGGACGCGCGGCCATCTGGGCAAGTTGTGTCAGTGGGGGAGGCGCTTCAGGTGCTGGTCTGCATTCCCTGGATCAAGAAGTCAAAGTAGGGTCCGGCCAAGGCGGCTTGCTCGGCGCTGAGCAGGGAGATGGCGGCATCCTTCATGGTTCGCATTGCTTCGACCATGCCCGGCATCGGCACCCCAAGGCTGTTGTACATCTCACGGGCGCCCACCAGACCAATTTGCTGGATCATCTCGGTGCTGCCGGCGAGCACGCCGTAGGTGACCAGCCGCAAATACCAGCTGTAATCACGCAGGCACTGGGCCCTTTGCTTCTGGCCGAAGGCATTGCCTCCGGGAGCCACGTAGTCAGGGTTGCGTTGGAAGAGTTGGCGTGCCGCCTCATCCACGATTTTCTTTTCGTTGTCTGTCAGCGACCTCACCACCGTGAGCCTCTCGGCTCCCCGGCTGAGGTACTCCACCATCGATCGCAGCTCGCCGCCACTGGGATAGCGCAGCTGATCGTCTGCTTGGAGGATCAGATCCCGAACGACGCTCATCGCAGCGACCACATGCGCCTCTAACTGTATCGACTCAGCCGCTCAACCAGGCCATGGGCGGCAAAGGTGTAACGCCCCTTCGCACGACGTAGGGTGAAGGATTGGCCAGCGCGCTTGGAAAGCCTCACCACCGGCAACAGCGTGGCGGTGACCATCACCGGCCTATCCCATGACGGCCAGGGTGTGGCCCGGTTGGACGATCGGGTCCTGTTTGTGGCGGGTGCCCTGCCGGGGGAGCAGGTTCAGGCTCGGCTGACCCATAGGGCCCGGCGCCACTGGCTGGCGGAGCTTCAGGAGGTGAAGACCCCAGCTCCGGAGCGGCGCAAGCCCCCCTGCATCCTTGCCGACAACTGCGGTGGCTGCAGCCTGCAGCACTTCGAGGATCGGGGCCAGCAGCACTGGAAGCACCAGAAAGTGGTGGATGCCATGCGGCGCATTGCCCACCTGGATCAGCCCGTGGCCCCTTTACTGGCCTCCGCCGATGGCCTGGGTTATCGCAATCGGGCCATCATCCCGCTGGAGCGCTGCGAAGACGGTCGACTGCGGGCGGGCTTCTACCGCAGGGGCAGCCACAGCATCGTCAATATGAACCACTGCCCGGTACTGGATCCGCGCCTAGATGGCCTGATCGCCCCTCTCAAGGCAGACCTGGAGGCAAGTGACTGGCCAGTTGACCGGGATTGCTGTGAGGGGGGTGGGCTGCGCCACCTGGCGCTTCGCATCGGCCACCACAGCGGCGAGCTGCTGATCACCTTGGTGAGCAGTCACGCCGATCTTGATGGGCTGGAGTTCCTGGCTGGCCAATGGCTGGGGCGCTGGCCGGAGCTGGTGGGGGTCTGCCTAAACCTCCAACCCCATCCCACCAACACCTTGATGGGAGAGGAGACCAGGGTGGTTGCCGGCCGGGGCTGGTTGCGGGAATCGTTCTGCAATCTCCAGTTGCGGATTGGGGCCGACACCTTTTTTCAGGTCCACACCCAGCAGGCGGAGCGGGTGGTGCCCCTGCTGTTATCGGCCCTGGCGGCCATCCCAGCCGGAGTGATGGTTGACGCCTACAGCGGCATTGGCACCTACAGCCTGCCGGTGGCCGCGGCGGGCTGGCATGTGCACGGCATCGAGCTCAGCCAGGAGGCGGTGAATCAGGCAAAAACCAATGCCAGCGAAAATGGCCTTAGCGGTCGGGCTTCCTTTGAAACCGGTGTGGTGGCCCAATGTCTGGCTGAGCACCTGGGCCACTGCGACGCCCTCTTCCTAGATCCCCCCCGCAAGGGGCTCGACCATGTGACGATTGGGGCGATCCGGGAACATCCCCCTGCCCACCTCATCTATCTCAGCTGCGATCCGGCCACCCTGGCCCGCGACCTGGCCATGCTTGTGGCCGAGGGGCTCTACCAGTTGGAGTCGCTGCAGCCGTTCGATTTCTTCCCCCAAACCAGCCACGTAGAGACCTTGGCAGTGCTGAGGCGGTGATCAACAGCGCAACTGGGCCCCGAACTGTTTTTCTAAGGCGGTCTGAATGCCTGCATGGGCCAGGTCCACCTCCTCGTCGGTGAGGGTGCGCTTGGCATCGCGGTAACGCAGCCGGAATGCCTGACTGCATTGGCCACTTGCCAGCTGTTCACCCACGTAACGATCCACCAGTTCAGCTTGCTCCAGCAGGGGTTTGCCGGCCTTGCGGATCAGCTTGAGCAGGTCGGCTGCACAGACATCGGCCGAAACCACAACCGCCAGGTCCCGATCCGATGCAGGCACGGTCGCAAAGGGCGCAAAGGCGGGCTGCCAGCGGTTGCGACGGGTGGCTGCGGTCAGCAGAGCGTCCAGTTCCAACTCGAACACGTAGGTGCCCAGAGGTAGATCCAAATCCCCGGCCTGCTGGGGGTGCAGTTGGCCAAACCAGCCACCGGGGCGACCCTCGACGACCAGCTGGGCAGCCCGGCCCGGGTGGAGCAGGGGATGGCTGGCCAGGGGCCGATCTTCCGTGGGAATCGCCAGCGCCCCTAGGGCCTGCTGCAACACCCCCCTGGCCTGGTAATAGGTCGGCGGCTGGGGCTTGGCACTGGTGCTCCAGCGCTCTGAACGACGTTCACCGCAGATCACCCCCACCAGCAACTGCCGAGCGGATTGGTTCGCATCGGAGCTGAAAACCTGGCCGATTTCAAAGGCCCAAAAGCCTGATTGGCCGCTTTGACAGTTGCGGCGGGCAGCGGCAAGCAGCTCGCCATGGAGGTTGTCTCGCAGGTAGCCGTAGTCGGCCAGGAGAGGATTGGCCAGCGGAATGCGCCCAGGACCCGCCGCCACCAGGGAGAGGCTGCAGGCCTCCTGCAACCCAGCAGCGCTCAAATGGCGCCTGAGCCGCCGCTCCGCCTGCTGGGCAGGATCGAGCCCACCGGGTTCGAGGGGGTCGGGCAGGTGGCAGGCGAATTGGTCGTAGCCCACTAGGCGGGCCACTTCCTCGATCAGGTCCACCTCCCGTTGCAGATCAATCGAACGGGCTGGGGGGACGCTCACCTGCCATCCCTCGCCGCTTTCGAGCTCCTCCATGCAGCAGCCCAAGGCGCTGAGGGTAGAAGTGATGCGTCCATCGCTGAGGTCAGCCCAGGAGCCGTCCTGCTGCACCGGCCCCAGCAGGTTGTGGAGCGCATCCCGACGCAGCTCGATTGGTTGAAAAGGGATCTGGGGACGCTGGTGCAGCCAGCGCCCGGTGACCTGGGCACCGCAGAGTTCCGTTAGGAGGGCAACGGCGCGGTCAGCAGCTGACAGGGTGTTTTCCGGTGGCAGACCTTTCTCAAAACGGCTGCTCGCCTCGGTGCGCAGCCCCACGCTCCGGGAGGAACGCCGCACTGCCTGGGGGGCAAACACGGCCGCTTCCAGCCAGATTGCTGTGGTGCCGCCATGGACGGCTGACTCCGCGCCGCCCATGACACCGGCCAGGGCAATTGGCTTGTCTCCATAGGTCACCACCAGGGCCTCAGCGCTGAGCAGGTGCTGGGTGCCATCCAATCCGGTGAAAGCTTCACCGCTGCTGGCTTGACGCAAGCCCATGCGGTCGACCTGGGCCAGGCCTGGACCAGTTATGGAAGCAAGCCGCTGGGCGTCGAAGGCATGCAGGGGTTGGCCGGTTTCGAGCATCACCAAATTGGTGATGTCGACCACATTGTTGATGGGACGGAGACCAGCCTTCTCCAGCCGCTGTTGCAGCCAGGGCGGGGAGGGGGCAACCACAAGGGAGTTGAGCCCGGTAATGCTGAACAGCCCCCCCTGCTCCATGGCGGCCCTGGTCGATTCCCCGACGCTGAGGGACGCGCTGGTTATGGGCTCGGCTGGGGCGCCGAAGTGGGTTTGGCCGCCCAGCAGGGCTGCCACTTCCCGGGCAATGCCCTGCATTGACATTCCATCGGGCCTGTTGGCGGTGATCGCCAGCTCCAACACCTGGTCGTCCAGACCCAGGCTGGGCCCCACCGCTGTGCCCAAAGACGGCAGGTCCGCCAGCAGATCATCGAGGATGGCAATGCCATCGGCTTCGGCCGGCAGCCCAAGTTCGGCGAGGGAGCAGATCATGCCGCTGCTGGCTACCCCGCGAAGCTCGGCCGGCTTGATTGTGAGCTTGACGGCAGGCAGGGTTGCCCCGACGAGGGCAACTGGCACGTGGATCCCTGCCCGCACGTTGGGCGCACCGCAGACGATTTGAAGGGGTTCGCTGGATCCCACATCCACTTGACAGACGCTGAGTTTGTCGGCGTTGGGATGGGCCTGGCGATCGCGCACAAAACCCACTACCACCCCCTCGGCACGGGCAGAGAGGTCTTCGATGGCGTCCACCTCAAAACCTGCAAGCGAGAGCCGCTCAGCCAGGGCATCTGCGGCAAGGGACTGGCCAGGGGCGCTCACCAGCTCCTGCAACCACTGGAGCGAGACGCGCATTAAGCCGTTGCTTCAAGTAGGTCGATCCTAGGGATCGGTCTGGGAGGGGTACGGGGAGGGGTACAGCGGGCAGGTAAGCTAGGCCCTTGTCCTTTCGCATCGCATTAGCGGCGCAACGTCCTTCATGGCTAAAAACAAGGGCGTCCGGATCGTGATCACTCTTGAGTGCACTGAATGCCGGTCCAACCCCGCCAAGCGTTCTCCAGGTGTGTCCCGCTACACCACCGAGAAGAACCGTCGTAACACCACCGAACGGCTGGAACTGAAGAAGTTCTGCACCCACTGCAACGCCACCACGGTGCACAAGGAAATCAAGTGAGTGCTTGACGCACTTCCGATTCTCGTCACCTGCCGTTCTCCCCAACCATGTCCAGTTCCTTCTTCAAAAAACGCCTTTCGCCGATCAAGCCGGGCGATCCCATCGATTACAAAGATGTGGATCTACTCAAGAAATTCATCACCGAAAGGGGCAAAATCCTGCCCCGCCGGCTCACCGGCCTCACCGCCAAGCAGCAGCGCGACCTCACCAACGCGGTCAAGCGGGCCCGGATCGTGGCCCTGCTGCCATTCGTGAATCCAGAGGGCTGATTCCCTGGCCTCCCCAACCCTCCACGACGGCGACCTGGTCGGCGTGCTGGAGTCCCACGCAGCCCAGCTGGCCGTCGTGGAGAGCCTGCAGGGCAGCAAGGCCCGCCTGAGGGTTGGCTTCGAGGCCAAATCCCAGCTGTTGCCGCAACGCCAGCTGGAGCTGCTCTGCCCCCTGCGCGGTGCCACTGCTCCGCCCCTGCGGCTTGGGGCAGAGCCCTGGGCCCTGGATCCGGCGGCCATCGAACGGGCCCGTCCCGAGCGTCGCGCCTGGGGCGCAGCCTGGCTCTTGTTGCTGGAATCGGATGAGACTATTGGGATAGGTGATTTCACCGACCTGGTGTGCGGTGGGGCCGGGCCGGCCCAGGTAGCGGCTTGCTGGCTGGCCCTGGTGGGAGGCCAAAGCTGGTTTCGTCTGCGCCAGGGGCAAATTGAAGCCCGCCGTGGTGCGGAATTGCGCAACCTGCGCCGTGATCGGCGCCGCAAGGCCCTGATCGAGCAGCAGGAGCGGACCTGGCTTGAGCTGCTGCGCCGCCGCCAGCCGCCTGGACCGGGCCTGAACCCAGATCATCGCCAGCGTCTGGAGCTGCTCAAACAGCTGGCCGGCGGCAGCATTGAGCTCAGCGAACTGGCTGCGCCCCTGCGCCAGAGCCTCACGGCCCTGCACCTGGGCAGCGACCACGGCGCCCTGCGCCATCTGCTGGTCGAGCTGGGCCAGTGGGATCCCCACCAGCTGCTCTCCATGGCGGGGACCCCCTGGAGCAGTGGCTTCAGCACTGCCCAAGAGGCTGAGGCCAGCCGCCTGCTTGCCCTTCACCTAGCCCCCCTGCCCAGCGATGGGGCCCGCCTGGATCTCAGCGGCCAGCGCTGCGTCACCATCGACGACGACGACACGCGCGACATCGACGATGGCCTGGGCCTGGAGCGCCGCAACGACGGCAGCCTGCGCCTCTGGATCCATGTGGCAGATCCCGACCGGCTGATCGAGGCCGGCTCGCCGCTCGATCTCGAGGCCTGCCGCCGCGGCAGCAGCCTCTACCTGGCACGCGGCAACCAGCCGATGTTTCCGGAGGCCCTCTCCACCGGCCCCTTGAGCCTGCGCCAGGGGGTGCGCTCGGCCGCTTGGAGCACCTGGGTAGAGCTCGACGACGACGGAGCCATCGCGGCCTATGGGATTACGCGCAGCTGGGTGAAACCCACCTTCAGGCTCAGCTACGCCGATGCCGACGAGCTGATTGAGCTGGCCCCCCCCCAGGAGCCAGACCTGGCCGATCTCGAGCGGCTCCTGCAGCGGCGCCGGACCTGGCGGCTAGGCCAGGGAGCCCTGCTGCTTGACCTGCCTGAAGGCCGCATTCGCTGCCGCGACGGCGAGCCGGTGCTGGAGGTCAGTGAAGTTTGCCCATCACGCCAGCTGGTGGCCGAGGCGATGGTGCTCGCCGGGGCCGTCGCCGCCCGCTTCGGCATCGAGCAGGGCCTGGCCCTGCCTTATCGCAGCCAGCCGACGGCAGACCTGCCACCGGCCGCTGAGCTCAAGGCCCTGCCCCAGGGGGCCGTGCGCTTCGCCGCTATCAAGCGCTGCCTCAGCCGTGGGCTGATGGGCACCAAGCCGGCCCCCCACTTCAGCCTGGGACTGCCGGCCTATGTGCAGGCCACCTCCCCGATTCGCCGCTACGGCGATCTGGTGGTGCAGCGCCAAATCGGTGCCCAGCTCAGCGGCGGGCCGGTGCTCGATGAGCCGGAGGTACGGGCCCTGATCGAGCAGTTTGATTGTGCCGTGCGCGAAGGAATCGGCATATCCCGCGAAGATCAGCGCCACTGGCAGCAGGTGTGGTTTGAAACCCACCGCACTGGCCAGTGGCAAGCGGAATTCCTGCGCTGGCTGCGGCCCCAGGACCGGCTGGGCCTGGTGCGCATCGACGAACTGGCAATGGATCTGGCCGCGGATTGTCCCCAGGGTGCCCAACCCGGTGCAGCGCTGCTGCTGCGGGTGCAGCAGGTGGATTCGCTGCGGGACCAGCTGCGGCTGGTGGCAGCTTCCGGATGAGCCCGGCTGGGTCCCTCAAGCCAGCCGCGACACCCGCAGCCACGGCCCCCAGGGATTGCAGCAGCCGATCAGGGCCACCAGCTGGCCGCTTTGCTGGGCCGCCAGCCAATGGTGCATGGCGGGCTCCAGGGTGATTAACTGCCAATCGCCTAAGCCGTCCTTGCGCTGCAGCCGGTAACCACCCTCACCGTCGCATCGCAACTCGCCCTCAAGCAGCTGCTCAGCCGGCTCGGCAGGAGCGACCGCAGGATCGAGGCGGGCTGGCCAGCCCTGCAGGCTGCCGCCTGCGCCCAGCAGGGCCGGATCCTGCAAGGCGGCCCGCTGGCGGGCCGCCCAATCCGGATGGTGCCAGGGGGTGTCCCACAGGGGCATCGGCCCGGCCGGGGCGAGGGCATCACCGATCAGGGTCTCCTGCAGCAGCCGGGGCGCCAATTCCGCCGGCAGGCAGCCAATCCGGATACAGAGCGCTGCTGCCGCACCAGCTGCCTGGCCCGTATTGAGGATCAGGGGCTGGAGGCGGGTGGCGCCGTTGGCCATGTGACTAGTGCTGGTGCCCTTATCGGCCGCCAACAGGTTGTCGACCCCGGCGCTCACCAGGGCTCCGTAGGGAATGGTGAAGGGCGTGCCGCTCCAGCGGCCACCCCAACGGCAACTCTTGGGGGCCAGAGGCCAATCGGGCCCGGGATAGTGGTGATCGTTGGCGTAGTTGCCCACCGCGATTGCACTGAGCTGGCCGTCATCGCCCCTGCTGGGGGGGGCAATCGACGCACCGGCAGCCTGGGGCAGCAGGTCCTGTTCGCGCACCAACTCCCGGCCCACCAGGCGACGGCCCTCTCGCCAGTAGGGCATCAGGGCAAGGGCCTCCGCTCCGCTGAGCTGGCCATCACTGGCGCCATGGCTGGGGAAGCAGGCTGCCGCCCGCAGCCAGCCGCCGCTGGCCGCTTGCAGCGCCGCTGAAAAAGCCTGGCTATGGGCCCGCATGGCCCCGTACACCGCCTGCCGCCGCTGGGGATCGGGACCAAATAGCTCGCCGAGCCCTTGATGCCAGTCATTGCCGTGCAGCGGCCAATTCAGCATCACCAAACCACCCGGCAGCCGCCCGTAGGTGATCGTGCGCTCGAGGCCGAAGGCGGCGGCGGCATCGGTGAATGGGGCTGGCAGGGGCGGATGGGGCCCGGCGCTATCGGGCCCTGGTGGCCTGTCAGCGGCCAGCTGGCCCATCACCACCCAGGTGGGCGACTGCACCGGCTGCTGGCGGAAAAATGGCTCCGTCTCGAGCCGCTGACGGCTGGGGGCGCTGGGTTCCCCCCACTGCTCCTGCGCCTCCCAGCCAAAGCGAAAGGGCACATCCGCCAGCGCAAAGGTGTCGCCGCGATCGCTGCCGTCGATCAGCAGTTGCAGATCCAGCCTTATGGTGCGCTCGCCGCGGCAGAGCTCGAGGGCCTCGATTCGGGCGCCCCGCCGCCGGAGCGCCGCCAGGGTGGTCGATGGCCACCAGCGCAGCCTGGGTTCGGCCCGGCACCAGTCACGCAGCACCGCCTCGGCCGTGGCGGGCCGGTAGCCGAAGCAACTCACCCAGTTGTGATCCAGCCCACCCGGCTCCCGCCGCTGCAGCTCCCGCAGAAAGGCCCCCCAGAGCCCGGTCTGCCAGGGGCTGAGCTCGTTGCCATCGGGGCAGCAGACCCCGGCGGCGCTCACCATGCCGCCGAGCCAGGCTCCGGGGGTGAGCAGCAGGGTGTCTGCCCCCCCGCGGGCGGCCTGCAGGGCTGCAGCCACGCCGCCCGTTCCACCGCCCCAAACCACCACATCAACCTGCTCGTGGGCGATCGCCATGGCTGCCAGGCAAGGGCTCAGTGCAGCCCAGCGTGGCAGGGTGGGGTGCATGGCTTTCACCCTCACTACCCCCCTCTATTACGTCAACGATCGCGCCCACTTAGGCAGCGCGTACACCACGTTGGCGTGCGATGCGATCGCTCGCTTTCAGCGCTTGAGAGGGGAGCAGGTTGTGTTCATCACCGGCTGCGATGAGCACGGCCAGAAGATCCAGCGCACCGCTGAAGCCTCCGGGCTCAGTCCCCAGGCCCACTGCGATGCCATCAGCGCCGGTTACCGCGATCTCTGGAGCCGCTGGCAAATCAGTCACGACAGCTTCATCCGCACCACCAGCCCCCAGCATCAGCAGTTGGTGCGGCAATTCTTTGCCCGGGTGGAGGCAAATGGCGATGTGGTGGAGGGGCGCCAGCAGGGCTGGTATTGCGTCGCCTGTGAGGAGTTCAAGGACGACGCCCCGGGCAGCCAGGACCCGGAATGCAGCATTCACCGCAAACCCCTGGAATGGCGCGACGAGGTCAATCTCTTCTTCCGGCTCTCCCGCTATCAGGCCGAGGTAGAGGCCCTGATCCAGAGGCCGGGTTTCATCCTGCCGGCCACTCGCCAGAAGGAGGTGGAAAATTTTGTTAACCAGGGGCTGCGCGATTTCTCGATCTCCCGGCTGGACCTCCCCTGGGGGATCCCGGTGCCCGGCCACCCGGGCCACACTTTTTATGTGTGGTTTGATGCCCTATTGGGCTATCTCACCGCCCTGCTTGATCCAGACAAGCCGGCCCTACTAGAGCAGGTACTCGAGCGGGGTTGGCCCGCCCAGCTGCACGTCATCGGCAAGGACATCTTGCGATTTCACGCTGTGTACTGGCCCGCCATGTTGCTTTCGGCAGGACTGCCGCTGCCGGAGCGGGTTTTTGGCCACGGCTTCCTCACCCGGGAAGGCCAGAAAATGGGCAAGTCGCTTGGCAACGTGCTCGATCCGGAGGTGTTGCTGGAGCGCTGTGGCCGGGATGCGGTGCGCTGGTATCTGCTGCGGGACATTGCCTTCGGCGACGATGGCGATTTCCAGCAGCAGCGCTTCGTCGACCTGGTGAACAACGATCTGGCCAATACGATCGGCAACCTGCTCAACCGCACCTCATCGATGGCACGGCGCTGGTTTGCCGATGCGGTGCCCCCGGCCGGCGGGGCCGCTGCAGCAAGCCATCCTCTGGCCCTTGTCGCCCTTGAGACGGCAGGCAAAGTCAACGAAGCACTTACAACGCTGGATTTTCGTGGGGCGGCGGAAGCCAGCCTGCAGCTAGCCATATCCGCCAACGGCTATCTCAACGACCAGGCCCCCTGGCAGCGGATGAAGCACGACGACCAGCGGGACCAGGTGGGATCAGACCTCTACGCGGTACTGGAGGCCAGCCGCTGGCTGGCGGTGTTGCTGGCCCCGATCGTGCCCGATCTCTCCAGTCGGATGTTGGTGCAACTCGGCCAGCAGCCCTTCAACAGCGATGCGCCAAAGGAGTCTGGCCCTCCCTCTGACGAACCCCAAGGCCAGTCCCCCTGGATTGCGGCCCAGCAGTGGGGGGTTCTCCAGCCTGGTCTGGCCCTGCCCGAGCCCGAGCCTGTGATGCGGCGGCTCGAGCTGGATTCACCCCTGTGATGGGGCGTTCAGCTGGCAAGCCTGGTTCAGCCCCATGGGCCAGCCCCCTTCTGCTCCTTGCCATGGGCAGTGCGGCCCTGCCCCTGCTGTTGCTCGGCTGTCGACCGCAGGACGCTAAGGAAGAGCCTCCCCAGCCCTTTGTGTTTCGCTCCCTAAACCTGCGCCAGAAGGGCACCGATGGACTGCCTCTCTGGGAGTTGAGCAGTCCGGAAGCCCGTTATGACCTCGGCCGCAGGGTGGCCCAGGCCCGTGATCTCAGCGGCACGATCTATGCCAAGGGCCAGCCCGCCTATCGCCTCAAGGCAACCAGTGGCACGGTGATCAATGACGGCGAAGTGGTGCAGCTCGAAGGCCTGACCAGGTTGGTCAAGCTGGGGCCCAAACCCCTGCTGATCACAGCCCAGAGGCTGCGCTGGTACCCGCGCCAGGAGCGCATGGTGATTGATCACAGCCCCCAGGCCAGCCAGGGGGATCTGCGCCTGAGATCGAGGCGAGCCCTGGTGTTGTTGCAGCAGGAAAAACTGGAACTGCGCGGCAAACCCGTGCTGGAACGCAGCGGCAGCGACCAGCTGAAACTGGCCCTGAAGGCTGTCGACTGGTATGCCCGCACTGGCCAGTTGGTAGGCATGGGCCCGGTTCGGGGGGAGCGGCGCCTCCCGGCCAACGTCGTACAGACCCTCACTGCACCACGCCTCAGCGGCAATTCCCTTACGCGGGTGATTGATCTGGCTGCCCCCGTGCAACTGCTCGACCCGAGCCGCAAGGCCCGCCTCGATGCCAGCGACACCCGCATTGAAATGGCCCTTGAGCGCATCAGCAGTCCCCACCCCTTCACTGCCCAACTCGACCAGTCCCGTTTGAGCGGCCAGGGCTTTGAGGTGTTGGGACGCAGCCACACCGTGCTGATTCCCCAGGTCTGCCGGATCCAGCAGCCCGGAGATTCCCTGGAGGCAAACAGGTGCAGCTGGAACTGGCAGACCAACGAGGTTGCCGCCGATGGGGGCGTGGTGTTGCGCCGCCAGAGCCTCAACCAGATCACCCGAGCCGAGCGGCTCACGGGTCTGCTGAGCAAAGAGGGACGAGCCGAATTCAGCAATCCGGGGAATCGGGTGCTGAGTCAGGTGAAGGTGCCACCCCGGTCTGGATCGGGGCCCCGTCGATCGGCCCAACCCCCTCCATTCGCCCCGTAAGGCGGCGGGTCCAGCCCTCCAGCCAGCTGAGGTCGCTGCGACTGAAGCAGCGCGGCGACCAGCCCCCGAGCACCACCAGACCCTGGGAGCCAAAGGGTTGGACCACCACGGCCGGTAAACCGGGGCTCAGGCGCTCAAATTCGGAACGCCCCGGATAGAGCCGCAGATCCACTAGAGAAACGACCCTGCCCCTGCTCTGGGCAAGCTCACAGGTCGCTCCGGGCACAAATGCGGTTTCTGCCAGCAGGCCCCGGCGCAGCAGACAGCGTCCCTGCCAGAACACGACGACCACTGCCGCAGCGCTGGCGGTGAGCAGCATCTGGCTGCCCCAGCCGAGCTCCTCGGCCAGCTCGGCGGGAAGTCCAGCGGCCAGCTCCAACCCCTGGCTGCCCTGGAGCTCCACCCGGGCCGCCGCCTCAGGTACCGCCCGGGTCCACACCACCCCCACCAGCATCAAACCAACGGCCAGCATGCTGGCGAGAACGGCTGCCCTCTCCAGGGCCGGATCAATCGAGGCGGCGGTGGTCTGGTTGAGCACCACCAATGCCAGAGCCAGCCCACCTGAGCAAAGACAGATCCGCGCGGGGATGGAGGCGGTCATGTCCACACAGCAGGAGGCGACAACAGGGTCAGCTAGAGGCAAACTAGGGCGAAGCGTGGCCTCTTCCGTTGCTGCATTCTTCGCAACCGAGCCGTTGGCTCCCCCTCCTGGGTCTGCTTGCTGCCCTGACCGGCAGCCTGCTCAGCCTTTTGCTCGCCACACCGGCCCTGGCCGTTTCAGCCAGCAACCTCCCCGCTGCTCCGCCCCAGGAGAGGGTCCTGGATTCGGCTGGGGTGCTCAGCCGGTCAGCCGTCGCAGAACTCGGCAAAACCCTGGAACGATTCAGCCCAGACCGGGTCGATGCCCACCTGGTCACAGTGAGTCGGCTGGATTACGGCCTCAGCCTCCCCCAGCTCGGAGCCCAGCTCGTCGAGCGGTGGCAGCAGGCGGCAGATGAACCGAACCAGCTTTTGTTCTTGATCGACAGCCAGACCAACAGCGCCACGGTGGCCGCCTCGCCTGAACTCGGCGGTCAACTGGATCCAAACCTGCTGCGCAGCACTGGCCGCACCACCATGACCCTGCCGATCCGGGAAGGCGGGCGTTACCGCCAGGGCAGTCTCGATGCCATGAATCGCCTGCTCAGCGTGCTTGAGGCTGGCCTGGATCCGGGTGAGCCGGTCCTGACGGAAGTTGTAAGCCAACCCACCAATATCCCAACCAAGGAGGAAACCGCCTCCAGCAACGCCTACACCTGGGTTGTTGTCCTACTGGTGGTAGGAACCCTGGTGCCGATGCTCACCTGGTGGGTTTTCTCTCGCTGAACCGATGGCACTCACCGATTGGATGGGAAGCTTCGGGCGCGCCCAGTCCCTAGACCTCAGCAACGATCTGGAGCGGGGTTACGAAGCTGCCCTGTTGATTCAGAGCATTGAACTTGAGCACTACAACGATCGCCCGGTCAGGCCCGAGCTCGACCTGCGCATCCCCCGGGCCTCCCAGTCCCAGTTACTACGGCGATTTAGGGCAGCCCTGGAGGTCTGCCGCCAGACCCTGGCCAGCCTGGAATCCCACCGGGGTGAAATCGCCGGTCAGGAAGTTCGCCAACTTCAGTTGATCCAGTCGGTGGTCGCTCGCTACAGCGATAGGCGAGATCCCCTGCCCACGATCAGCCGCTCGCCGGAGGTTTTACCGCGCAGCCTGATCGGCGTGGTTGACCAAGTCAGGCGCCAGCTGGACCCAGACGCAGAAGCCAACGTGGTGGCAGGTTTTCGCCGCCGCCGCGATTCCACCCTGGTTTCGCTGCGTATCCTGCTGCTGTTGATTCTGGTCCCCGTGCTGGTGCAGCAGGTCAGTCGCACCTACGTGATTTCGCCGCTGGTTGATCGCTTTGCTCCAGACAACTCTTTCCTCACCTACCCCAAACCACAGCTGGAGGAACAGGCGGTCGAGAAATTGCGCGTCTTCCAGGCCGAAATTGAGTTTGATGCCCTGCTTAAGGGCAAACCCCTGCCCAGCCGTGAAGAGCTGCAAACCCAACTTGCCCTGAAGGCGGATGAACTGAAGGAGGAGGCAGATCTACAGAGCACCCACGCCATCAAGAATGTGCTCTCCGACCTGGGCGGCCTAGTGGGTTTTGTGCTGGTCTGTCTCTTCGGCCAGCGGGATATCCAGGTGCTGAGGGGCTTTCTCGATGAACTGATTTATGGCCTCAGTGACAGCGCCAAGGCCTTCGCGATCATCCTTGCAACCGACATCTTTGTGGGCTTTCACAGTCCGGAAGGCTGGACTGTGCTGCTCGATGGGGTCGCACACCATCTCGGCCTGCCGGCCCGGGAAAATTTCATCATGCTTTTTATTGCCACCTTTCCTGTGGTACTGGCCACGGTCTTCAAGTATTGGATCTTCCGCTACCTCAACCGTGTTTCGCCCTCGTCGGTGGCAACCCTGCGCAATATGAATGGTGGAGGCTGAGGCCCTGCTGGGCTGCCATCTGGTTCTCGGACCTGCCCGCAGTGGCAAAAGTCGCTGGGCCGAATATCTGGCCCTTCGCTCCGGTCTGGCGGTCACATACCTGGCCACCGGACCTGGCGCCTCAGCTGAAGACCCTGCCTGGCTGGCCCGGGTCCTGGCCCATCGCCAACGGCGCCCGCCAAACTGGAGCACCAGGGAGGTGGGAGCAGCCCTGCCCGAGAGCCTGGCCAGCCTGAGCCCCCCGGGGCTGGCCCTGGTGGACTCCCTGGGCACCTGGGTGGCGGCCGGCCTCGAGCTCGACGCCGTGGACTGGCAGCAGCGCTGCTCCAACCTCTACGACTGCCTGCTTGCCCTGCCCATGCCGGCCGTGCTGGTCAGTGAGCAGACCGGTTGGGGGGTGGTGCCGCCAACGGCTATCGGTGGCCTGTTTCGAGATCGGCTTGGCAGCCTGGAACAGCAACTGGCTCCCCTATGCAGCGGCCTGTGGCTGGTGATCGCAGGCCGGGCCCTTGACCTCCGCAGCCATAGCCTTGCCGTTCCAGAGATCTGAGGGCAGCAGGGTCAAATCCATGCCGAGCATAGTTTTGTACCAGCCCCAGATCCCACCCAACACAGGCAACGTGGCTCGCACCTGTGCCGCCACAGACACCGAGCTGCACCTGGTGGAACCCCTGGGCTTCCAGATCAACGATCGCCAGCTCAAGCGAGCCGGCCTGGACTATTGGCCCCTGGTAAGCCTGGTGCGCCACGGGAGCTGGGACGCATTCCTGAACCATCGCAACAGCAAGGGCGGCAGGCTCATCGCCCTCAGCAGTCACGGGGGCGAGTCCTACTGCGACTGGCTTTTTGGCCCTGAAGACTGGCTGTTGTTCGGCCGCGAGAGCGACGGCCTTCCCGCCACCGTCCTCAGCGGCGCCGACGCCATCCTCGCCATTCCGATGGCCCGAACCGCCCGGGCGACCCAGCCAGGGGTGCGCAGCCTGAACCTCTCGGTGGCGGTGGGGGTGGTGCTGTTCGAAGCTCTGCGTCAACAGGATTTGCTGACGTTGCCGGGATCGCCAACCAGTACAGGGATCAGGGCTGCTCGCTGAGGGGGCTGCTGTCCGGCCCCCTTGTGCCCCCCAGCTTCGTCCGCTAACTTCTGGCCGACTTGTGGGTGCTGGCTTCTCCACAAGCCTGTCCAACGGAGAAATCTGGATGAAGCCTTTGAATTTTTGTCTGAGAATCCTGATTCCCTGCGCCGCAGCTGTGCCTGCGGTGGTGATGGCACTGGCTCCTGACGAAATTCAAGGTGGCTCCATCGACACCCTGGTGGCGGCCCTGCCGACCCCCAGCAGTGACCGAATTTGGGTCAAGGTGCGCGAGTCGATCAGCGTCGAGGAGCTCTCAGACTCCCTGAAAGTCGACGAAGAGCGGCTGGCCAAGCTCAATGAGGTCGATGAAGACCACAGCTTCCTCCGCGGTGACTGGCTGGTGCTGCCCAGCCAGCAGGCCCGGCAGATCAAGCAGTTGGCCTCGATTGACACCAGTGACCTGCGTCGCAGCCCCCCCCTCCATTCCCTGCCACCGGTCCAGGAGGGGACGGCGGTGCGCTACGGGGACACTCTGGCCAAAATTGCCCATCGCTACGGCCTAACCCTGCAGGAGTTGCTACGGCTCAACCCGGGCCTCGAGACGGCCAGGCTGGTGGTGGGCAGCCAGGTTCGCCTGGCCCAATCTGCTCCGGGTCGCACCCGGATGGTGCTGGGCCTCAAGCCCACGACTAGTGGCGGCGTCAGTTGGCCTGAGTTGCCCGGTTTCGAAGGTCTTACCAAGCCCTTTGATGGCCCCAGCTCAGCCCAGGGCTGGATATGGCCCACCAAGGGGGTTTTTAGCTCAGGTTACGGCTGGCGGTGGGGCCGGATGCACAAGGGTATCGATGTGGCCAACAACGTCGGCACGCCAATCGTGGCAGCCAAGGCCGGCCGGGTTGTGTTTTCGGGTTGGCACGATGGCGGCTATGGCTACCTGGTCACCCTGGCCCATGCGGATGGAAGCCGCTCCCTCTATGCCCACAACAGCCGCCTGTTGGTTCAGGTGGGCCAGGAAGTGGATCAGGGTTCTGTCATCTCCCAGATGGGCAGCACCGGCCGTAGCACCGGACCCCACCTCCACTTCGAAATTCATCCAGCCAGCTCTGGGGCGGTCAATCCCCTGCAGTTGCTGCCGCCTCGGGCCTGAGCTGAGCAGGCATCAGGGCCTGATAAAATCCAACTACCGCGGCTCGGTAGCTCAGCTGGTTAGAGCGTGGGATTCATAACCCCAAGGTCGGGAGTTCAAGTCTCCCCCGAGCCATAGTTTGCTGCCCCGCTCTGGCGGGGTTTTTTATGGGCTCCGGATCCCAGCGGGGCTCAGCGCAGCTCTACGCCGATGAGTCGTCCGCGCAAGGAGGGTGAATCCGGGCTCTCCTGCTGCGGGGCAGCAAGAGCTGGCTGCACAGGGGCTGGCAGCTGGCCTGAACCGCCGCGCCGGGACCTGCCGTAGCCCTGGGAGCGCCCCTCAATGGCCCGTATCAACGACTTGCTGCGATTCACCTCGCCGATGCTTTGGCCTTCCTTGGGACGGACGAGGGGGTTGGATTTCAGCTCGGAGCGCAGCTGGCTAAGCAGGCGGAAGTGGCCTGTGGTGTTGTACTTGCGCAATACGGTCGGCTCCCAGCCCATGCTGTCATTTCCTCAATGGGTTATTTACTGAGCCTATGGTGACGCCTGGCAGGAAAGCTGTGATAAATTGTTGAGCAACCAACTGGTAGTCGATCCGACTTTGCCTAAAGCTCCCTTGCCGGGGCAGGTGTGGTCTGCGACAAGTCCAGTGGCCCCCCCTTTGCCACCCACTCAGCATGTCCAGGCTCGTTGGCCTCCAGGCACCCGACTTCAGCGCCACTGCCGTGGTGGATCAGGAATTTAAGGAGATCACCCTTTCTCACTACCGCGGCAAATTCGTGGTGCTGTTCTTCTACCCCCTGGATTTCACCTTCGTCTGCCCCACCGAGATCACGGCATTCTCAGATCGCTACAGCGATTTCTCCAGCCGCAATTGTGAGGTGCTTGGGGTGTCGGTAGACAGTCAGTTCAGCCATCTTGCCTGGGTCCAGACCGACCGCAAAAATGGCGGCTTAGGCGACATCGCCTACCCGCTGCTGGCCGATCTCAAGAAGGACATCGCCCGGGCATACGAGGTGCTCGATGAGGAAGCCGGCGTGGCGCTCCGCGGCCTTTTCATAATCGATCCCGATGGTGTGATCATGCAGAGCACCATCAACAACCTACCCGTGGGCCGCAGCGTCGACGAAACCCTGCGCCTGCTTCAGGCCTTCCAGCACATTCGCAGCAACCCAGACGAGGTCTGCCCCGCCAACTGGACCCCTGGGGAAAAGACGATGAATCCAGACCCAATCAAGAGCAAGGAGTTTTTCGCCGCCGTCAACTGACCCAGGCCCTCAGGCTGGTCAACAAGCGCTGCCCATCTAGGCCGCCGGTGCTGGGATCTGTCGCCCTCTCAGGGTGAGGCATCAATCCCAGCACATTTCCCTCGGCATTGGCGATGCCCGCCACACCCCCCACCGAACCATTTGGGTTGCTGGCATAGCGCAGTACTACCTGACCATTGACTTCTAGGGCAGCTAGCTGGTCTGGCTCACACTGGTAGCGGCCTTCCCCATGGGCTATCGGTAGGACGATCCGCTCCCCCTCCCCGTAGGCCCCAAGCCAGCCGCAATTGCCTGGGTGAACCAGCAGGGGAGCAGGTTCACAGATGAAATGGAGGCGGGCGTTGCGGGTGAGCGCTCCAGGCAGCAGGCCCATTTCCGTAAGCACCTGGAAGCCGTTGCAAATTCCCAGCACGGGCCCGCCAGCGGCGGCGAATTCCCGCACGGCATCTAGGAGGGGCGCAAAGCGGGCGATGGCCCCGCAACGCAAGTAGTCGCCATAGCTGAATCCACCTGGGATCACCACGGCGTCGACATCGCCCAGGTATGCCTGCCCATGCCAGAGGAAGCGGGTTGGCAGGCCCAGGCAACCCTCCAGGGCCCAGCGCACGTCCCGATCACAGTTGGATCCGGGAAAGACCACGATCCCGATGCTCATGCGGGCCGCTCCCCGCGATCTTCCAGCAGTTCCAAAGACCAGTTCTCAATCACGGGGTTGGCAAACAGGCGATCGCTGAGCAATTCCAGCTGGCTTTGGGCCGTGGCGCGGTCGTCGGCCTCGAGTTCCAGATCAATGGCCTTGCCGATACGCAATTTGCGCAGGCCGCCAACCCCAAGGCGCGCTGCCGCAGCCCTGGTGGCTTCGCCCGCCGGGTCAAGCACCGATGGTCTGAGGGATACCTGAACACGGGCGCGAAAGAGGGGCACCAGAAGAGCTGGAGGTTTGTTAAATCTTGCCAGCTCGATGGTCCCCTTTCGCCGCCCCTGGCCAACTTGGAGGAAGCCCCCCCTGTAGGGCCGTGCCCCAGCTTGAACTTCTGAGTGGAATGGCGGCAAGGAAAGCCCCGTCGAGCCAGCCATTGCTGGTGGAAAGAGGCGTGCAAGCAGGCGTGCAGGCATGGCTGAAGGCGAGTGTGGCGATTGGGCTGGCGCTTGGCTGGCTCGGGCTGCCCGCGGCCCTAGTGTGCCGTCCCGGAGATTTGCGAGCAAAGTCTCTGGAGCTTCTCCAGGATTGAGTCCGCGGTGGCGGTCCACTTGAACGGCGCTGGGTCTTGTCGTAGGCCGCCACGAACAGCTCAAGGGGACCTCGAAAAATCAAGAATTTCACACCTACAGCCGCTTGCAAAAAAAACGCCTTGCGGCGCCAAACGATCTAATAATTTGCACAACAAAACGACTAAATTGAATCAGGCAGCCTCATGAAAATTATTACTCATGCGAGTGCAAATGCACGATTTGCTCTTAGAAGATATCGCAAGAAGTTAAATGTCAGATTCTTGAGACCCCACCATGCTTTGTTTTTCTCAAGCCCAATCTTTCTAGTCATCTTGCCACCCATAGACATGGTCATGCAGCCAAAAACATGTTCCACACAAGCTCTAATTGCTGATTTAATACGGTTACGCTCTTTGGCTGCGTCGCTTAGCGGGTGATTGCGGCTGCCTTTTTCGTGAATGCAACTTTCAAAACCGCCAAGATCCAGTAGGTCTTCAAAGCGCTCGCCTGCAAAGGCAGAATCTGCCCAAACATAATCATCTGTGTTCTCAGGATCGAGGAGCATCGGCAGCATCTGACTGTCATGGATATTGGCCGGTGTCACGGCATAGCGTCTGATAAATCCATGTTCAACGTCGATACAGATACTGTTCTTGTAGCCATAGTGATTGATGCCGTTCTTTTTAACCCATCGCGCATCTAAGTCCTTTTGCTGCAATCGATTTGGGTTTTCGTCCCATCCTTCAGGCATGCGATTCTCTTTAATCTCCTTGTTGTCTTCTCTGCTATTCCGCTGCCGTGGCACTGGAACCAACGTTGCATCAATTATCTGCCCGCCACGGGCTTCGAGGCCTTGGGACCGGAGATAGGCCTCAAACTTTTCAAACAGCTCTTCGATTACCCCAGCCTTACGAAGCCTTTCTCTAAAAAAGGCGATAGTAGTAGCATCGGGAATATCGTTCATTACGCCTAAGCCAACAAACTCTTCAAAAGAACGGCGATCATTTACCTGGAACTCAGTGTCATCATCGCTCAAATTGAAAAGCTGTTGGAGCACCAGCATTTTGAAGAGGATCAGAGGATCAATTCTCCGCCGACCAGCATTGCTTTTCCGCTCTTGCGCATAACCTCTTTCGAGCAGTGGGCGAAATGATTCCCAAGGAATCGACTGGGAAAGTCGCTCAAGAACAGGTTTTTTAGTTTTGAGCTTTTCAACCCTCTGCTGCTCGTCCCAGAAGCCTCTCTGGCCCATACCAGGTATGCAATTAACTATCCAAATTATAAGCTATTGTCGCCTCAACGCAAGGGCTGGTCGTATTTTTCGAGGTGCCCTCAATTTTGTTGATCAGCTCTTTAACGCTGGAGAAACTGCCACGTCGGATGGCCTTCTGGGTTATCAGTCCAAACCAGCGCTCCACCTGGTTAAGCCAGGAGGCATAGGTGGGTGTGTAGTGGACGTGAAAGCGCGGTCGCTGCACCAGCCAGGCCTTCACTTTTGCGTGCTTGTGGGTGCAGTAGTTGTCGACGATCAGGTGCAGCTCCAGATCCTTGGGCACCTCCTTGTAGATCCGCCGCAGGAAGCTCAGGAACTCCTGGTGCCGGTGCCTCGGCTTGCACTCGGCGATCACCGCACCGGTGGCCACATCCAGGGCTGCAAACAGGGTGGTGGTGCCGTGGCGGATGTAGTCATGCGTCACACCTTCCACGTAGCCCAATCCCATGGGCAGCAGCGGCTGCGTCCTGTCCAGAGCCTGAATCTGCGTCTTCTCGTCTACGCAGAGCACGACAGCGTTCTCGGGTGGATTGAGATACAGGCCGACGATGTCGCGAACCTTCTCGACAAAGAACGGATCGGTGGAGAGCTTGAAAGATTTCTGCCGGTGCGGCTGGACCGAGAAGGTTTGCAGCCAGCGGTGAACGGTGGTTTTTGAAATTCCTGTAGCGGCTGCGAGAGAACGCGCTGACCACTGGGTGCTGCCATCGGCGGGTTTGGTCTGCAGGGCTCGGTTGATCACCTCAGCAACCTTGTCGTCCTCGTAGGTGCGCGGCCGGCCGGGGCGGAGCTCGTCGTGCAGCCCTTCCAGACCGAGATCCCGGTAGCGCTTGCGCCACTTGCCGACGGTCATCCCCGTCAGGCCCATTCGCTTGGCGATAGCGGTGTTGCTTTCACCGGCGCCGCAGGCCAGGACGATCTGGGCGCGTTGAACGATCGAATGCGGCAGGGATCGGGAATGGGCAAGGGCCTGCAAATGCTGAACCTCTTCTTCGCTGAGAACCAGCGGAGGCATCGGACGTCCAAGCGCCAAGGGGCACCTCGGGTGACACTCCGAATTCTATCTGTTATTTCCGGGACGGCATACTAGCCGCCGAGCCCGTGCCCCTGCGCTGTCGCCTGGGGGATGGGCCGTGGCAAAACTGCACCATGGTCGTGGAAAGCCCCGGTGAACGTTGGGAAATTCGGGTGGCGGGGAGTCGGATTAGCTTTCGCCACGACGGCAGCGGCACCGTGACGATGAACAATCCGCCAGATGGTCCCCTGAGCAAGTTGCCCCGGGGTAAGGGCTGGATTCCGGTGCAAACCAGCTGGATTGCCGGCCCGGCCCTCTGTTGGAACGGGGTTTGTGCCCAGGGCGACATTCCCCTCGATTGAACTGGCTACCCCCCCCTCAGGGCGGTGTAACCCCCTCGAGCAGCAATGCTTCGATGGCTGGGCGATTGAGTTGGAAGCCCAGAAACACCAACTCCAGGCCGGGTAATCGCCCCGTCTGACCGGACTGGGAGCCTATGGCCCCAGCTTCATACCAGCACTCCAGGCGGGCGCCCACGGCCTGGATCTGCAGGGGACGGGCCTTGCCGGGGCTCCACAACAGGCCCTTGACCCTGATCAGTCCAGGCTGGAGCAGCAGGTGGTGCAACTTTTCTTCCAGGGCTGGGCGCTCAAATATTCCGCCTAGCTGCAGGGCCACCGATTCAATTGCAACGTGGCTGTGCACGTGGCTGTGCTCGTGGGTGTCGCCCCCGTGGCTGTGGTCGTGGCCCTCTCCAGCTGCTGGGCTGCTGGAGAGGGCCATGCCCAAAACCAGTTCGGGAGATACCTCCCCCCGCCCCATCGGAACCACGGCGGCGCCGGAGCGAAGACGGGGGGCTAGCTGCCGTTCGACCCCCTCAAGGGCATCCTTGGAGAGACAGTCCGCCCTGCTGATCAAAACCAGATCGGCCGCTTCCAGCTGTTCGCCGAAGAGTTCATCGATATCACTGGCGTGGTCCAGGCTGGGATCGGAGAGGCGCTGGGCCTCTAGGGCGGCCGGGTTGGCCACCACCGCACCAGCGGCCAGGGCCTCGCCGTCGACGACGGCCACCACCCCGTTGAGCCTGATCCGGGTACGGATGTCGGGCCAATTCAAGGCCGCGATCAGTGGTTCTGGAAGGGCTAAACCACTGGTTTCAACCACGATGCCGTCAAGGCTGTCAGCCCGCTCCAGCAGCCGTTCCATGGTGGGCAGGAACTCGTCTTGAACCGTGCAGCAGAGGCAGCCGTTGGCCAGTTCCACCAGCCTGGAATCGAGCTCCTCATCAGGACAAAAGCCACAGCTGCGCAGGAGTGCCCCATCGATGCCCACCTCCCCGAACTCATTGACCAGCACGGCCAGCCGCTGGCCGCCATGGAGAAGCAGGTGGCGCAGCAGGGTTGTTTTGCCAGCGCCCAAAAAGCCAGTCACCACGGTGACGGGAAGGCGTTTTGTTACTGCCTGCATCTCAGCCTGCCCAGGCTGAGAAAGCCCAGGTGGTTCCGCAGGCGGCCAGGGCCAGGGCCAGCCAGCGCAAATTCGCTGGGGAGAGGCGTTTGGCGATCGGGCGCAGCAACCAGAGGGCAACCAGTAGCAGGCTGCCCTGGCTAAGCAGCAGTCCGGCCCCATAGGCAGCCACCGGCATGGTTGACCAGCCGAACACCGGCACGCTCAGCACGTAGCCATGCAGAGCAATCGCAGGCAACAGCAACACTGGGGGCAGGCGGCGCAGTAGCACCAGGGCCTCCACAACCAGGGTGCAGGCCACCAGCGCCTCGGCCCCCGGCAGGCCAGGCCAGGCCAGACCTGCTGCCCCACCAAGCAAACCAACGAGGAGCAAACCCAGGGCCCAACCCCAACGACACTGCAGAGCCACCAGGGAGAGTGCCAGCAGGAAAAGGAGGTGATCTGGGCCCAGCAGGGGGTGGGCCAGCCCGCTCAGCACACCGTTGCTCAAGGTGGGCTTCATCTGGCCCAGATCGGCGAAGTGGTGGGCCAGAGCAGGCGAGCTGAACAGCAGCGGCGAAGCCACCAGGGCTGCTGCAAGCCAAAGGTAAGGCCTGAAAAGTGAGGGGCTGAAAAGTAAAGAACTGAAAAGTGAAGGACTGGGCAGCCCTGGGGCGCTCAGGCCGGAGGGCTGGTGCGTGGAAACTTTCATGGAGCCGGTCCGCGCCGTAGGAAGAACAAAACCGGCGGGCGTTCTGACTGGACGGTCCGGGGACACGCCTTCACAGCTGCGGGACAGTGCCGGATTCACACCGGACTTTCCCCCTTACCTCCGGTGGCTGTTCCCCACCGAAACCGGGATGTCAATGCTATCTGGCTTCATCCCTAGCGGCAGGCCAGGCTCTCTCGGGTGGCCACTCCGGAGACTGGATTGGTACCGGCCGCACGCAGGCAGAGGGCCTTTTTCTCCGGCATATCGAGCACGGCGTCGGTGAAATCCGCCCCTTCGATCGAAGCTCCTTTGAAATGGCTCTGCAGCATCATCGCGTTGCGCAGCAGCGCTCCGCGCAGATCCGCATCTTCAAAGTGGCTGGCGAAGGCGACGCTGTCATCGAGGTTTGCCTGCTGCAGATCGGCGCCGCGCAGGTCGCTGTTGTTGAAAACCGCGCCGCGCAGGTCGCTGTCACTGAAATCAAAGCCAGCCAGGGATGCCTTGAGAAATTCAGCTTGCTGGAGGTTGCGGCCATGCATGTTGGGCTGAAGATCCTGAAGCGATCTTTGGCTGCGCAGCTCAGGTGCCGTGATGGCCCAGGCAGGCGCCAGCACCAGCAGCCAGGCCATCACGGTGGCGAGGGCTGTCAAAAGAGGGGCCATGGGCGGGCTATTAGGCTGACACCTCAAGTTATGTCAACCATGGCCATGGCCCTGCGGGTGGTGGTTCCACCCCACCCCCTGATCGGCCACTGGCTGGCCGTGCTCCGGGACCGCCACACCCCTGGGCCGCTGTACGCGAGCGCCACCACCGAACTCGGACGCTGGCTCAGCTACGAAGCCCTCAGGGACTGGCTGCCCCATCGTTCCATCCAGGTGGACTCCCCCCTGGCCGCCACCCAGGCAGAGATCGTCGATGGGGACGTGCCCCTGCTGGCCCTTCCCCTACTCACCGCAGGCCTAGGGCTTTGGCAGGGGGCCCAAGCGGTGATTCCAAGCGCCCAGGTGCGGCATCTAGGGCTGCAGCAGCAGGGAATCAGGGGCCTGGAAAGGCCAATCCCCCCCCGCTCCGGGGTGCTGGTTTTCTGCGCAACTGTGGCCACGGGAGAAAGCCTGAACCAGGTGCTGGATCGCCTGGCCGAGCTTGGGGTGCGTGGGGATCGGCTGCGTGTTGTCACCGCCCTGGCCTCCGGGCCGGGCCTGCAGTTAGTGGGCGAACGCCACGGTGATCTCACCATTTACACCGCTGGCATCGATCCCGAACTAGACGGGGACGGCCAGATTGTCCCCGGCATTGGCGTTGTAGCCGAGCGTCTTTTCGTTGGCCCGCTGCTCGAAATGGCTGTTCCTACTCCCTAGGCTGGCACTAATCTGGATCAGGATGATGGGTGATCGCAACGGCAAATCCAATTCGGGAGCCAGCGGTTCGATGCTGATCCTGCTGGCCGGCGCCGCACTCGGTGCTGCCGGGCTGGGTTGGTGGTTGCTGGCCGAGGCGGAGCAGCGGCGCCAGGGCAAGCGCCAGGCCAGGCGCCAGGGGGCCAACCCGCCGCCGCCGCCCGCCGCCCTGGAAGCAGCTCCAGACCGGGAGCTCCATGACCGGGTGCATGAACTAAATCAGGCAATCGAGGATGTGCGCCGCCAGTTGGAAACCATGAATACCCGGGGCTGAATGCGGGCCTGGTTTGGTCCGGTCGGTAGGTTTTCTGAAGCCGACCCACTGCCATGCTCCGCTCCGCCGCGATTACCCAGGGGATCCAGCGCTCTCCCAACCGGGCCATGCTGCGTGCCGTGGGCTTCGGTGATGGCGATTTCAACAAGCCGATCATCGGCATCGCCAACGCTTACAGCACAATCACGCCCTGCAACCTGGGCCTCAACGACCTGGCTCACCGGGCCGAAGCGGCTGCCCATGGCGCCGGGGCCATGCCCCAGATGTTCGGCACCATCACGGTGAGCGATGGCATCTCGATGGGCACCGAGGGAATGAAGTATTCCCTGGTGAGCCGGGAGGTGATCGCGGATTCGATCGAAACCGCCTGCAGCGCCCAAAGCATGGATGGCTTGCTGGCTATCGGCGGCTGTGACAAGAACATGCCCGGCGCCATGCTGGCCATGGCACGCATGGACATCCCGTCGATCTTTGTGTATGGCGGCACGATCAAGCCGGGCAAGCTCGGCGCCTGCGACCTCACCGTAGTGAGTGCCTTTGAAGCGGTAGGCCAGTACAGCGGCGGCCGCATCGACGAGCAGGAGCTAACTGCGATCGAAAAGAATGCCTGCCCCGGCGCCGGCAGTTGCGGTGGCATGTTTACTGCCAACACGATGAGCGCGGCGTTTGAGGCGATGGGCCTGAGCCTCCCCTACAGCTCCACCATGGCCGCTGAGGATCCGGAGAAGGCCGATTCCGCCGCCCGCAGCGCCGAGGTACTGGCCGAGGCGATCCAAGCCAATATCTGCCCCCGGGATCTGATGACCCGCCAGGCCTTCGAAAATGCCATAACCGTGATCATGGCGGTGGGCGGCTCCACCAATTCGGTGCTGCACCTACTGGCGGCGGCCCGCACGGCCGGAGTCGAACTGACGATCGACGACTTTGAGACGATCCGCCAGCGGGTACCTGTGATCTGCGACCTCAAACCAAGCGGCCGCTATGTGACCGTGGATCTGCACCAGGCCGGCGGTATCCCCCAGGTGATGAAGCTGTTGCTGGATGCGGGACTGCTGCACGGGGATTGCCGCACGATCGAAGGCAAGTCCCTCCAGGAGGTCCTGGTCGATGTTCCGGCTGAGCCGCCAGCTGGCCAGGACGTGATCCGGCCCCTGAGCAATCCCCTCTATGCCAAGGGCCACTTGGCAATTCTCAAGGGCAACCTGGCGACCGAGGGTGCTGTGGCCAAGATCAGCGGTGTCAAAAATCCAGTCATTACCGGCCCGGCTCGGGTATTTGAGAGCGAAGAAACCTGCCTTGCCGCCATCCTCGACAAGCAGATCAAGCCCGGTGATGTGGTGGTGGTGCGCCAGGAGGGTCCGGTGGGCGGCCCAGGCATGCGGGAGATGCTCAGCCCCACCGCTGCAATCGTGGGCCAGGGGCTGCTCGATTCGGTGGCGCTGATCACCGATGGACGCTTCTCCGGTGGCTCCTTTGGCCTGGTGGTGGGCCATGTGGCTCCCGAAGCCGCCGTGGGCGGCACCATCGCCCTGGTGGAGGAAGGCGACAACATCACCGTAGATGCCAACAAGCTGCTGATCCAGCTGAACGTGGACGATATCGAGCTGGCCCGTCGCCGCTCCAGCTGGGTCCAGCCCGAACCGCGCTACAAAACCGGGGTGCTCGGTAAATACGCCCGCCAGGTGAGCAGCAGCAGCCTGGGGGCAGTCACAGACCAGGCATAAAGGCCAGCTGGGCCCTGAGACGTCGGGCCAGGCTTTCAAGCGGGGCCCCATCCTGGGGCCGCACACAGCGCAATCCCGTGCCAGCCTCCATCCACACCGGGTGACTGCCATGCCAGAGCAGGGGGCGATCGGGATCGTTGCTCCAGGCCAGGGTGAGGTTCAGGGCTTGGCCACTGGGATAGATCTCCAGCTCAAGGTCCTGCTCAGCGCAGCGCACACCGTCAAGGTTGCGGGCCTCCAGGCGCAGTATGAATTCCTGCTCTGCCGACTGGTCTGAGATGGGAACAACCGCATGTCTCAGGGGCTTGCGGCAAAGGTCGGCTGCCGCTGCCACCAGCTGGGGCAGGTTGGCGGCAAGGGGCTCAGACAAAGCCACGGATTGCATGCAATTCGAGATGGATCTCGCCGGCTCGAAAACCCGTATTCGGCCCCCCATCATCGGCGAAACGGGAATGCAGCACTTGCAGCCGGGTGATGCGGCTCGGATCGAAGCGCAACGGCAAACCCACGGGTTTGGCTCGCACCGAAGGCCGCAGATCGGCGAAGGGAATCCGGATCACACTGGAGCCAGTGGCCTCCGTAGCGAACTCAAACACCCAACGCAGGCCTCCTGGGATCAGGTTGGTCAATCCCGCCAGACCATCGGCGCAGGCCACGGCGAGCTTGAAACGCCGCCCCTCGCCCACCAGTTCCAGCTCCAGGCCGAGGCAGGCAGAAAGATCAAGCGGGGGGGAAAACAGGGGGGATCGGCAGCTGATGAAGCCACCACCCGCCTCGATCACGGTGCCCTCAAACACAAGTCCCCCAGGGCCTATGCGGCAGCTTCCCTGGCTGCGACCACCCATCACCGTGTCATTGAGGGCATGCCATCCGCTAAAGCCGTCCCCGCTGGCGATGGGTATCACGGCTCCAGGCCCCCAGCCGCTGCCCGGTCAGCCAGGATGAGCACTTCGCCGCTGGGGCGCACGAGCTTTGCAGGAGTGCGCTCCGGGGCCTCCAGGGGATCGAGTAAACGCCTGAGCGCCTGCACCTTGCCGCTGCCGCTCACCAGGAATATCACCTGCCGCGCCGCCGAGAGGGTCGGCGCGGTGAGGGTTACCCGGGGCAGCCCCTTGCCCTCACCGAGGGTCACATAGCGATCCACCACGGTGGGAGCGGCGGTTCCCGGAAACAGAGAAGCTGTGTGGCCATCGTCGCCGAGGCCCAGGAGCACCAAATCCAGGGCTGGCGGCTCGCCCCCACAGAGATAGTGCAGCAGCTCTGCGTAGGCCTGGGCCCCCTGCTCCGGGGTTGGCAGGCCAGTTGGCACCGCATGCAGGCAGGCATGGCTGCCGGGTTCGGCGGCCATCAGGGTTTCTCGCACCATGCGGGCGTTGCTGGAGGGATCGTCCGCTGGAACCCAGCGCTCATCACCCAACAGCACATCCACCCGCCCCCAGGGCAGATGCTGCTGGGCCAGAAGGCAATAGGCAGCTCGGGGGGTACCACCCCCCGCCAGGGCGATCTGGGCCCGATCCCGCTGCGACAGCACCAAATCCAGCGCCGAGCCGATCGTCTGGGCCGTGCGACGGGCCAGATCTTCAGTCGAATCGGCCACCACCACCCGGTAGCTCGGTGGCGGGGCGGGCGAGGAGGTCATGGACAAAAGGGCAAGGGGGATGGGGGGCAGTGCTTCAGTCAAGCCATTCGGTGTGGAAGCTGCCGGGTTTGTCGGTCCGCTCATAGGTGTGGGAGCCAAAGCAGTCGCGCATCGCCTGCACCAGGTTCTGGGGGAGGCGGCCGCTGCGGTAGCTGTCGATGTAGTCGAGGGTGCTACTCAGACAGGGCACGGGTATGCCCGCAAGGGCCGCTCCAGCCACCACCTGGCGCAGGCCGGGCAGGCGCCTGTTGATTTGCTCGGCAAACCAGGGATCAAGCACCAGGTTCGCCAGGGTGGGGTTGGCGCTGTAGGCATTTTGAATGCGTTGCAGCAATCGGGCCCGAATGATGCAGCCTCCCTTCCAGATCTGGCCGATCGCCGAGAAATTGAGGTTGTAATCGTGCAGCTTTGAAGCCTCCTGCAGCAGGGCCATGCCCTGGCCGTAGCTGACGATGCAGGCTGCGATGCAGGCATCCCGCAGGGGGGCCATACCATCGGCCGGCTCACCGAGGGAAAAGGAATGGGCTGGGGGCGCGGGCAGCATGGCGCCAGCGGCCAGCCTTTCGGGGCGCAGAGAGCTCAAGACTCTGGCATTGAGAGCTGCGTAGATCGTCGGTACGGGCACCCCCATCTCCAGGGCGCTGACCACGGTCCAAAGGCCCGTGCCTTTCTGGCCAGCCGCATCCACGATCGCCTCGACCAGATCGGCGCCGGTCTCCGGATCCTTGGTGCGCAGGCACACTTCGGTGATCTCCACCAGGAAGGAGGCGAGTTCTTCGGTGTCATTCCAGCCAGCCAACACATCGGCCATCTGGTCGCCGTTCATGCCGGCGATCCGCTTCATCAAGTCGTAGGCCTCAGCCAGGATCTGCTCGATGGCGTATTCGATGCCGTTGTGAACGGTTTTGACGAAATGGCCGGCACCGCCGGGGCCGATATAGGTGACACAGGGCCCATCACTAACCTGGGCGGCCATCTTGCGCACCAGGGGTTCAATGGCGTCGTAGGCGGCCATGGTGCCCCCGGGCATCATGCTTGGCCCTTCCAGGGCCCCTTTGGCTCCGCCGGATACACCCATGCCGATATAACCGAAGCTTTTGCGTTCCAGCTCCGCCACCCGACGTTCCGTATCGGCATAGAGGGAATTGCCCCCGTCGATCAGCAGGTCCCCTTCTTCCAGGTAGGGGGAGATCGCCTCAATGGTGTCGTCAACGGGCCGGCCGGCCTTGACCATCATCAGGATCCGCCGCGGGCGCTCCAGTGCCGCCACAAAATCCTGCAGGGTCGCTGCGCCGACGATGTCCTTGCCGGAACCTCGACCGGCCAGGAACTCTTCCGTTTTGGCGTAGGTGCGGTTGTAGACGACCGAGGAATAACCGTTGCGCTCGGCATTGAGCACCAGGTTTTCACCCATTACCCCGAGCCCGATCAGGCCGAAATGCGCCTTGCCCATGGCTGAAACTGAAACCGTTTGCGCTTCAGTGTGGCTAGGGGCGGCCTGGGGCCTGAGGTTCCGTCACAACTTGGTGGCAATCTTGTCAGCAACCCCTGGCATGGGCCAGGGTCGGCCTACTGGTATTGGTCCCTAGATAACGGTGCCATCGGCAATGGAGCCATTTTTCTCAACCACCACGATGCCGTTGCGGATGTAAAAGCTGTGCTCCGGCCGGTCGGCCTCCTCCAGGTGGTCCTTGTTGACGATAGTCACATTGTTCCCGATGCGAACGTTCTTGTCGAGGATGGCCCGCTTCACCGTGGTGCCCTTGCCCACCCCCACGGGTATCCCTCCCTGTTGACGCAGGGCGAGCCGTTGCTCGGCGGATTCGAAATAGTCCGCTCCCAGCAACAGGGTGTCTTGAAGCACCACCTCATCCTCAACCCGGGAGCGAACGCCCAGCACGCAGTGGTGGATGCTGCAGGCCTTCAGCAGGGAACCCTCGCCGATGATCGAGGCAGTTACTTGGGCGTCCTGGAGCTTGCTGGGTGGTAGGTAGCGGGGGCGGGTGTAGATGGGGAACTGCTCATCGTAGAAGGAGAATGCGGGGTTGGGCTGATCGGTGAGGGCAAGATTGGCCTCATAAAAGGCACCGATAGTACCAATGTCTTCCCAGTAGTCATCAAACAGGTAGCTCTGGAGCCGGTCACCGCGCTGTAATGAAGCCGGAATAATTTCCTTGCCAAAATCCGTTGAGGAAGGATGATTATTCAACAGATCAAACATCGTCTCCCGGCTGAACACATAAATACCCATCGAAGCCAGATAGGGTCTCTTGAGGGCTTCCTCGGCGGAGAGGCCCAGGGCCTGGGTATCGACTCGCATCTGGGCCAGGTCTTCACCCTTTGGCTTTTCCCTGAATTCCTGGATGCGTCCATCAGCGCTGGTGCGCATCAACCCAAATCCTTCTGCCTGGGCGGCATCCACTGGCAAGGCCCCCACGGTCAGCTGGGCGCCGGTATCAATGTGGTGCTGAACGAAGCGGCCGTAGTCCATCCTGTAGAGCTGATCCCCAGAGAGGATCAGGTAGTGGTCCACGTCCCATTCATGGAAGAGGGACTGGTACTTCCTGACGGCATCGGCGGTGCCTTCAAACCAGCTGGGGCTATCCGGGGTTTGTTGGGCCGCCAGCACTTCAACAAACCCCTGGCCGAACCCGGCCGAAAGGTTGTAGCTCATCGTCAGGTGACGGTTGAGCGAGGCGCTGTTGAACTGGGTTAACACATAAATTTTATTAATTTCTGAGTTAATGCAATTGCTGATGGGAATATCGATCAGTCGATACTTACCTGCCAGCGGCACGGCTGGCTTGGCACGCATTTTGGTGAGCGGAAAGAGGCGGGTTCCAGCGCCGCCACCGAGAATGATCGCCAGTACACGCTTCATAAACCTTGCTGCCGGCGGGTCTTGGGGCTGACCGTACTGGAGCAGATGTCCCGAGGGCGAGCCTTTTGGTCAGCGGTGGCACGAACTGTTGCAGAGGCGACCGAACCAGCCAAGCCGGCAGGGGAAAACGCCCGGCTCAGGCCTCGGAGGGATGGTCATTGAGTTCAAAGAGCTCCCGCAGCACCCGCATAGCACTGTGCCGTTGCTGGCGCGGCTGGGGCGCCCGCAGGTTGGTCACGGGGGTATGGAGGATCTTGTTGATGATTCCCTTGCTCAAAGCCTCAACCACCTTGCGTTCCCGCACCGAAAGGTCTGGGCCCATGCGGCTCAGAGCCTTCTGAAGTTCCTGCTCGCGGATGTCCTCCAGCTGGCATCTCAGCCGGTTCACAACGGGCACCGCCTCCAGGCCATCCCACCATTCCAGAAACAGCCTGGCCTCCTGCTCCAGCAGTACCTCTGCTTCAGCAGCCATCTCCCTGCGGGCTTCCTGGTTGCGGTTGACAACCTCCTGCAGATCATCCACGTCGTAGGACTGGACGCCCGCCAGTGCCGAGGTGTCAGCAGCGATGTTGCGGGGCACGCCGATGTCTATCAGCATCAAGCTGGATCGTCTGTTCAGGCCGCCGAGCCTGGCCGCCGTGATGATCGGGGTTTCGGCCGCGGTGCTTGTGAACACCAGTGAACAGGTGCTCAGGCAGTGGTCCAGGTCATCGAGGGGCCGGCACTGAACAGGTAGGGCCGGGATATCAGCTGCCAGTAGCTCAGCCCTGGCGACCGTGCGGTTGAGCAGGACCACGCCACGGCAACCCTTGGCCTGGAGGTGCTGGAGCAACAGTCGAGCCATTCGGCCAGCTCCCACCACCGCCACCTGCTCCTGGTCCAGGGGCACAAGTTCATCGATACCGCGGGCCTGGCCAAGCTTGAGTTGGGCAAGTTCCACAGCTGCGGAGCTGATCGATACCGCTCCGGTGCCCAGATTTGTTTCCGTACGAACCCGTTTGCCACTGCTCACCGCCTGGTTCAGCAGGCGATTGAGAATGGGGCCAACGGAATGGTGCTCCTGGCCCAGGCGCACCATCTTCTTTACCTGGGCAAGGATCTGGCCTTCACCCAGCACGAGGGAGTCCAGTCCCGCCGAGACCCGCAACAGGTGGGCGATCGCCTCCTCGTGATGGAAGGTGAAGAGGTGCGGAACGAGCTGGTCAACGGCGAGGCCGGAGTGCTGGCTCAGGAACGAACCGACCGAGGCGATGCCCTGCTCGGGGTTCCTGAGCAAGGTGTAGATCTCCAGCCGGTTGCAGGTGCTGAGGATTGAGGCCTCAAGCACCTGGTCGTCAGCCTTGAGCAATTGGAGCGAAGCCTCCATGCTCTGTTCCGGGATGCTGAGACGCTCCCGGATCTCCACTGGGGCCGTGCGATGACTGAGGCCTACGACGGCAATGTGCATGAAGGCTGGCGGCTGTGCTCGGTTGGCGTAGGTGTCAGCTCAGGGCGATGTTTGTGGCACCTGGCTTGATGTGGATGGTGTTGGTGAAGCGGGCGGAATTATCGAGGGTGCTGATCACCAGGGAGCTGGTGCGGGTGCAGTCCTTCTCAAACTTAACGCCATGGAAGAGCAGGCCGTCAGTGATGCCACTTCCAGCAAACACGACGTTTTCTCCGGAAGCCAGTTCCTCGGCTTCATAGATTTTATCGACATCGGTGATCCCCATTTCATTGAGGCGGGCGATATTGCCCTCTTTGGTGTAGTCGGCCCATTCCGAGGTTTGGGCGACGGCGGGGTCATAGACCAGCTGGCCCTGAAAGTGGCCACCGAGGGCGCGCATGGCAGCCGCAGAGATGACACCTTCAGGGGCCGCCCCAATGCCCATCAGGCAGTGGGTGCCGGTACCGGCAAAACCACAGGCAATGGCGGCCTGCACGTCCCCATCGGAAATCGGCTGCACCCGGGCACCAGTGGACCTGATCTCGGCAATCAAATCCTTGTGGCGGGCCCGGTCCATCACCACGATCGTGAGCTCGGTGGCGGCCAATCCGAGGCACTGGCTGAGGATGGCGATATTCTCCGTAGCAGACTTGCGTATATCAACTTTGCCCTTGGCCGCCGGCGGAGCTGCCAATTTCTTCATATAAAAGTCAGGGGCATTGAAAAGGCCACCCCGATCGGAGGCCGCCAGCACAGCCATGGAACCCCGCTGGCTGTTGGCGCACAGATTGGTGCCCTCGCAGGGATCCACCGCAAAGTCGACCCCAGGGCCAGTGCCACTGCCGACCTCCTCACCGATGTAGAGCATGGGAGCTTCATCGCGCTCTCCCTCGCCGATGACGATGCGGCCCTGCATTTGGATCTGGCCCATGCGCGTGCGCATGGCCTCCACAGCAGCAGCATCGGCTTCGTCTTTCTTGCCCAAGCCGGTCAGTTCGGCTGAGGCGATGGCGGCTTGCTCAACAACCTCGAGAATTTCCTGGATAAGGGTGCGATCCACGGTGATCCGGCAGGGGAATGGGCTTCAGGGAGTGGCTAGGGCCAGGCAGGAGAGGGGAGCAGAGTCCTGCTGCTGCCGGGCCTTTCAGACTTGAAGCGGCCGCAAGTGTATCAGTGCCGATGGCCCCTCCCAGCAACTACCTACAATCAAACGCGCCGCCTCGGTCACTTCAGCATGAGTACCAAGCCCCTGGTGATCTCTCCATCGATCCTCTCCGCCGATTTCTCCCGTCTTGGTGAAGACGTGCGTGCCGTCGACGAGGCAGGCGCTGACTGGATTCACGTTGACGTAATGGATGGCCGCTTCGTGCCCAACATTACGATCGGTCCCCTGATCGTGAAGGCCCTGCGACCGGTTACCAGCAAGACCCTCGACGTGCACCTGATGATCGTGGAGCCGGAGAATTACGTCGCCGACTTCGCCAATGCCGGCGCCGACATCATTTCCGTACAGGTGGAAGCCTGTCCCCACCTGCACCGCAACCTTGCCCAGATCAAGGATCTCGGCAAACTGGCCGGGGCCGTGCTCAACCCCAGCACACCCCTGGACAGCCTCGAGTATTGCCTGGAGCTCTGTGATCTGGTGTTGATCATGAGCGTCAACCCGGGCTTTGGCGGTCAGAGCTTCATCGAGAACCAGGTTCAGAAAATTCGCTCCCTGCGCCGAATCTGCGATGAACGCGGTCTGGATCCCTGGATCGAGGTGGATGGGGGCATCAAGGCAGAAAATGCCTGGAAGGTGATCGAGGCCGGTGCCAACGCGATCGTGAGCGGTTCGGGCATCTTCAACCAGCCGGACTATGGGGCTGCCATCACCGGCATTCGCAACAGCAAACGCCCCAGCGCCGTAGTCGCCTAGGAGACATGGCTGCTAGCTACGAGGTGGTTAGAAGCAGCTCTTAGCTGTCAAAAAACCATCCGTAGCTATGTAAACCGATACCCAATAGGTTTACGCCTATATAGCAAACCGCAATCACCACCAGGCCTGCTGCGGCAACAAGCGCAGGCTTGCGGCCCTGCCAGCCACGAATCAGGCGCGTGTGGAGGTAGGCGGCGTAGACGAGCCAACAAATCAGGGCCCAGGTTTCCTTGGGATCCCAGCTCCACCAGCTACCCCATGCCTCATTTGCCCACACGGCCCCACTCACCAGCCCAACTGAGAGCAACAGGAAACCCACGGTGATAGTGCGGTAACTGAGTGAATCAAGTTGCTCTACTACTGGCATGGCCACACTGCTTAGCTGGAGGGGAGCCACCCCTGCCCCGCTGCTGTCGGCTGCTGTGACCAGCTTGGCCTGGCGATAGCCGCCGCTGCCAATGGAACTGCTGCGCAGCTCGAAACTGTTGCCACGATCTGTGAAGAGCACCGCCAGCGACAACAGGGATCCCACCAGCAAAGCCGCATAGCTGACCATGATCACGCTGACGTGCATAACCAACCAGCTAGAGCGCAGCGCCGGCACCAAGGGAGAGGCCTCCTGCAGCCGATCCGGCAGGGCAAAACTGGCAAAAGCCACACAGCCAAGAGCCATTGGAGTCGCTGCAGCGGGTACCAAAGGGGAAGGCCAGTTCCTTTCCACAAGGAGCTGGGTCAGGGTGGAGGCCCAGGCCAGGAAACAGAGGGACTCATAGAGGTTGCTGATCGGGAAATGGCCCGAATCCCACCAGCGCAGCACCAGCTGGGCCGTCAAGCAGAGGTTGGCGGCAGCCACGAGCAGGCGGACCGCCTTGCTGGAGTTGCCACCACTCAAGGCCCAGAAGGCCCAGGGCAACACAAACAGCAACAGGGCAAAGGCCGTAAGGCCCAGGGCAATGACAGGATCCGGCAACATTAGAGAAAACCAATGTATTAACAGCTTAATCGAAACCAGGACCGGGGAGAGGCGTTTGGCTCATAAAATAATTAAAAAAGATACCATGTTGCACGCTAGATAAGCGAGCTATTGCGAGTACGTCAGGTGCCAACAGAGCGGCAAAGTCGCAAAACCTGCGAACAAGAAGTTGAGACCTTAATGCCTATCGACTGGAGCGATATAAAATAAATGATCCCGTGCCCAGCCCCAATAAAACCGGGGACCATGCAGCAACAAATGGGGGCAAAAAACCATTAACGCCGATCATACTAAAGATGTAGGCGCCAAGGTAATAGACGAAAAGGAAAATGACCGTCATGCCAAAACCCTTGCTGCTGCTCTGCCGAGAAGTTGGCCGGCTGCCCAGGGTGGAACCCAGCAAGCCAAAAACGAGACAGACGGCTGGAAAGGAAAATTTCTCCTGGATTCGCACCTGGAATTTGCGAGCCCGCTTTGTCTGTCCTGACTCCCTTAGCAGGCGCTCCGCAGTCATTGCTTGACCGACGGTGAGGGTATTGGAGAAAACATCAAAGTCTTTAGGCAGCTTCGCGGCCTGGATAGGCTCCATGCCGAGTTTAAAAATATATTTCTCAAAGGCTCCTGTTGTCAATTGCTTATCCTTACCCGAGGGCAAAACTGAAATAACTCCATCCCTGAATTCCCAACTTCCTTCTCTCTCAAGCCAACTTCCCGATTGGGCTTGGAGCAGAATTTGGCGATTGGTATCGGCGAAATCGAGAACGGTAATCCCGAACATATTGCCTTCCTTAAACTCCCGAGCAGCAAAAAAAGTGGTGAGCCCCCTAGAGCTCGGGGCCTCACCATTTTTGATCTCTCCAAATTTAGAATAGGTTATATTTTCAGCAGACTGGCCAATAACAGCCCTACCTAGGGAGCGGTCAAGCAGGGCCTTGGACTGGTACATAGTATTGGGGACGACCCACTCATTAAATGTCAAAGTCAAAAGCATCATGACTAATGCCAACGAAACCCCAGGTATCACCATGCGCCATTCCGATACCCCAACACTTCGCAAAGCGGTGAGCTCACTAGTTGAGGCTAGTTTGCCATAGCTAAGCAGAGCGGCCATTAATGTGGCCATCGGAAAAGAAATAACCATAAAAGACGGAAGCTGGAGCAAAAGTATCTTTACGACATCACTAAGCGGAACTGAGGTCTCCGAAATACGACGTAGAATCTCGAAAACAGCGCCCACCGAGAAACTTACGGCTGTGAACGCGCCGATACCAAACAATAGGGGAGGAATAAGCTCGGAAAGAATCCACCGATCCAATAGGGGGAACCTTGCCCATTGACGGCTAAATATTTTTGAAATGTTCAAATTTTAAAATCCTCACCAAGGTAGTGGCGGCGCACGAGGGGATCAGCCGCAATGGAATGAGATGTGCCAGAAGCTAATATACGCCCCTCAGATAGAATATAGGCACGATCAGTGATCGCCAAGGTTTCTCTGACATTATGATCGGTAATCAGCAATCCCATGCCACGAGAGCGCAACTGCTGAATTAAACTTTGCAGATCTCCAACAGCAATCGGATCAACCCCAGCGAAGGGTTCATCCAACAGCAGGTAGCGCGGGCCCTCCTCCCCGACTGCCAAGGCTCGGGCAACCTCACAGCGTCGGCGCTCGCCGCCTGACAATTGATAGCCGAGTCGATTTTGAAACTCGCTCAGATGAAAATCCTTGATCAGTGAGTCGATTCGATCCCTTCTCAGGCGGCGTGGGGCTCCGCTTTCCTGCAGGGCTAGATTTAAATTTTCTCGAACGGTTAACTGCCTGAAAACGCTAGGTTCCTGAGGGAGGTAACCAATCCCCAGCTGGGCGCGCCTAGGCATTGGTAGATGGGCGATCGACTTGCCATTCATCAACACCTTGCCGCTATCAGGACGCAGCAAACCCGTAACTAATCCGAAGGTGGTGGTTTTACCGGCTCCATTTGGACCAAGCAGGCCAACCACCTCTCCCTGCTCAAAATTCAGGGAAACATGGTTGACAAGGCAACGCTTACCAATGGCTAACACCACATCAAGTAACTCTAAACTCATGGGCGTGGAGCCTGTTGTCCATCAAGAAATCCCATTCCAGCACCCACCGGTGAATTAAGATAGTAGCGGATAATCACCTGCTGCCCCTCTGCCGGATCGGCGATAATTCTTTCGCGCTCTACCAGGTAAACAATGCGCTCGGCCCGCAGACTATTGCCGTTATCCTGAATAATATCAACATCACCACTGAGTACAACTCTGCCCTCCTTACTAAAATATTGGGCTTGCCTAGCCGTAGCAACAACTCCCCGATCAGGGTAGAGAATGCGGACGTTGCCGGTCGCAGTGACAACGCCAGTGCTATTATCAGCCTTTTGGAGATCAGATTCGATAGTAACTAAACCAGTTAGTGGTGTTACCTGACGACCCTCTGGGGAGAGACTTCCCCTGCTCAGCTCGGCTGGCTCGCCAACGTCAAGACCGGAAGTGATTGGCTGGGTCACAGGAGGCTCGATCTGAGCTGAAACAGGATAGGCAATATGGGCAGAGAGGAATAGAAGTAGGAGAAGCCTAAGCATGGGCCCAGAAATGGGATTCAAATGGGTCAAATACACCGGATGTCGAGCAATTAATCAGCCAATATGATGATATTTACGCCTGATTCTTAACTGCCAAATATGGCAAATCCAGGCCTCGCAGTGGTCGCTGCTGCTGCAGGGCCTGCAAACGCTCACCCACCTGGTGCCGCAGGCTGTCCAGGTCGAGGCCGAGGCCGCCTTCCAGGTTCCCCTGAAGGCGGCCAAGCCCCTCGCCCATGAGGATGGTGGCTCCGCGCAGGTTGCCGCGTTCATGGTGCAACTCTGCCACAGCAATCTGCAGGATTCCCTGCAGGAGGGGCCGCATCCTGCCAGCGGTCTCGTGCCACAGCTCCTCGAAGCCGTCGTGGCAGGCGTACCAGTCGCACGCATTGAAGAGGGCAATGGCCCTGGCCAGCCGAGGGTCGCCAACCAAGCCCTGCTCTTCTGGATCCTGGGACAGCAGCGGTGGCTCCGACAGGCTCACCAATCAGCGCTTGGCTGCCTTTTTGGAAGGCAGCTTGCGCAGACGAATCGATTCGGGAGTCACTTCAAGCATCTCATCGGGGCCGATGTACTCCAGGGCTCGTTCCAGGGTCATCTGGATCGGTGCCTGCAGGGTATCAAGAACCTCCGCTCCGGCTGAACGGATGTTGGTCACCTGCTTGGCCTTGCAGACGTTCAGCTCCAGATCAGGGGGGCGGTTGTGTTCACCGACAATCATGCCTTTGTAAACCTTAGTGCCAGGCGTAATGAAGAACTGGCCCCGATCCTCCGCACCCTTTAGGGCATAGAAAGTGGCCGTGCCCTCCTCAAAGGCAATCAGAACACCGTTGCGGCGATTGTCCATATCGCCCTGCATGGGCCGATAGTCCAGGAAGGAGTGGCTCATGATTCCCTCACCGCGGGTGGCGCGAATGAACTCGCCGCGGAAGCCGATCAGGCCCCGGGCCGGCACAACAAATTCCAGCTGGGTGCGGCCATCGTTGGTATTTTCCATGTTCTGCATCTCGGCCTTGCGGGTGCCGAGTTTTTCAATGCAGCCTCCCACCCCTTCCTCAGGGACATCGAGCACCAGGGTTTCATAGGGCTCCGATGGGGTGCCATCGATGGTGCGGAAAATCACCTGGGGCTGGGAAACCTGAAACTCATAGCCCTCCCGACGCATCGTTTCAATCAAAATGCCGAGGTGCAGCTCACCGCGGCCGCTTACTGACCAGCGATCGGGCGAATCGGTATCTTCAACCCGCAGAGCCACGTTGGTGAGCAGCTCTTTCTGGAGCCGATCACGCACCTGGCGACTGGTGACAAATTTGCCTTCCTTGCCGGCAAAGGGAGAATCGTTGATGACGAAGGTCATCTGCAGGGTTGGTTCATCAACCCGGATCAGGGGCAAGGCTTCTGGATGGTCCGGGCAGGCAATCGTCTCGCCGATATTCACCTCGTCAAAGCCAGCCACTGCAACCAAATCACCAGCTCGGGCCTCTTCGATCTCGACGCGCTGCAGACCGCGGAAGCCCAATAACTTGCTTATACGGCTACGTTTGATGCTGCCGTCATCACGGATTAACGCCGCCGGCTGGCCAGCTTTGATGGTGCCGTTGTGAATGCGGCCGATCATGATCCTGCCGAGAAAATCGCTGTAATCCAGGGTGGTCACCTGCAGCTGCAAGGGTTTCTCAGGATCGCCAACCGGGGGTGGAACGTGGCGCAAGATGGCATCAAAGAGCGGCTTCATGGTGGCGCTCTCCGTTTTCATGTCGGGCTTGGCATAGCCGCCCATGCCACTACCAAAGAGGTAGGGAAAGTCGCATTGATCGTCGTCAGCGCCAAGCTCAAGAAATAGGTCGAGCACCTTGTCGACGGCAACTTCCGGATCGACTCGGGCCCGGTCAATCTTGTTGACAAACACGATCGGACGGAGCCCTTTTTCGAGAGCCTTCTTGAGCACAAAGCGAGTTTGGGGCATGGGCCCCTCATTGGCATCAACGATCAAGAGACAGCCATCGACCATTCCCAAAACCCGCTCCACCTCACCACCGAAATCAGCGTGCCCAGGGGTATCAACGATATTGATCCGTATGCCTTCATAATCAACAGCGGTATTTTTTGAGAGAATGGTAATTCCCCGTTCCCTTTCTAGGTCGTTGGAATCCATCACACAGGTGGGCACCGCCTCTCCTTCACGGAAAATGCCCGACTGACCGAGCAGGGCGTCTACCAGGGTTGTTTTGCCATGGTCAACGTGGGCGATGATCGCAATGTTGCGAATCGGCGTGCCAGTGTGTGCGCCGCTACTCATAAATTTGAAAGCTTCTTTTAAAAGAATTGATGGCCCCGCCTCCAGATGAGGCAAATGTATGGCCAATGTTAATCCTAACCCACCTTGCCCTGTCCCGCACCCCTGACCAAGCCCCCAGCCCCATGGTCAGCGGGAAAGACGCTGGGCAGGCTCGAATACCTTGAGGGCCTCGGCACTGCCCTCGAATCGCCAGTGCCAGGGCTCATAACTCACCCCCTGGGGATTGTTCCGCGGAAATGAGAGGGTGAAGTGGTAGCGGGCCCCATGGGCCTGAAGCCAGGCAAATGCTGCTGTCTGGTCAAAGGAGGGAGCCAGGTTGGTTGCCGGCTCGCTCCCATCGCCCAGATCCACCGCATAGCCAGTGCTGTGTTCGGAAAAGCCGGGAGGAGCGCTAACCATGGCCCTTTCCCTGGCGCTCTGGCTGCGTTCCGCCTTGACGTCAAAGAACAACTCCTTCTGGAGTCCCACCGGACGGAAAGCACTCAGCACCACCAGACTCACCCCGTCCTGAGCGGCATCGCGCTGCATGGCCAGCAGGGGCCCGGCCGCATCGCGGTGCAGGGCCAACCCAGGGGCCACCGGAGCCAGCTCCGAGTCTGGAAGCTCCGCGTAGGGGAAATGGCCCAACAGACGACCATCCGGACCCATCCGGGCGTCGAGGCCAATGACCGGAGGCAAGCCGAGCAGGTCCACAAGAAACCTGGGTCGCAGAGCCAGCAATGCGCCAAGCCCAATCAGCAGGCTGGCACTGCCGAGGCTCAGGCGCAGAAGCCACCGGTTGGTTCGACTCGCCGGTGGGGCTGTCCTTCGGGCGACCGGTATATCATCCACTGCCCGGGGCCCCGCAGCCGAAGAGCGACCGAAACCACTGGGATTGCGAAGGTTCACGCGGCTCCCCCCACTGTCACCGAATTACCGCCCTATTTGAGACGGATCCTAGGTGGGCAGTGCCAGGGGGGCCGCCGGCGGACCAAGCAGCAGTGTTAGCTTCAAAGCAAGATCCATCCTGGCGGAGCGGTTTTCCGATGTTGCGTGTGGCAGTGGTGGGTGGCGGCCCCAGTGGTTCCTGTGCGGCTGAAGTGCTGGCCAAGGCCGGGATTCAAACCTGGATCTTTGAGCGCAAGCTCGATAACGCCAAACCCTGTGGGGGCGCCATTCCGCTCTGCATGGTCAGCGAATTTGACCTGCCCGAGTCGATTATCGATCGCAAGGTGCGTCACATGAAGATGATTTCCCCCTCAAACCGAGAGGTGGATATCAATCTTGAAAACGAAGATGAATACATCGGCATGTGCCGCCGCGAGGTTCTCGACGCCTACCTGCGTGAAAGGGCCTCCCAGCTTGGCGCCCAACTGGTGAACGGTCTGGTGACCAAGATTGAAACCGGCGCCAATCGCCAGGGTCCTTACACCCTCACCTACTCCGACTATTCCAGCGGCGAGGCCACTGGCGAGTCTAAAAGCCTGGAGGTGGACCTGATCGTTGGTGCTGATGGCGCCAACAGCCGCGTAGCCAAGGCCATGGATGCTGGCGACTACAACGTGGCGATCGCCTTTCAGGAACGTATCAGGTTGCCTATGGAGGAAATGAAGTATTACGAAGATCTCGCCGAGATGTACGTGGGTACGGACGTTTCCCCAGATTTTTATGCCTGGGTCTTCCCCAAGTACGATCATGTGGCCGTGGGCACCGGCACCATGCAACAAAACCAGGGCTTGATCAAGAGCCTCCAGGTAGGCATTCGCGAACGGGCCAAGAAGCGTCTGGTCAACGGCGAGGTAATCAAGGTGGAGGCCCACCCAATCCCCGAACATCCCAGGCCGCGGCGGGTTGTGGGTCGCATGGCCCTGGTTGGCGATGCGGCCGGCTACGTGACCAAGAGCTCCGGTGAAGGGATTTACTTTGCGGCCAAGAGCGGTCGTATGTGCGCAGAGCAAATTGTCGAAGCCAGCTCCGCTGGCAGCCGGATTCCAACAGAGCAGGACCTCAAAAAATATCTAAAGAAATGGGACCGGAAATACGGGGCCACCTACAAAGTACTGGAGATTCTTCAAAACATTTTCTATCGCAACGACGCAGCCCGCGAGGCTTTCGTCGAGATGTGCGATGACAAAGATGTTCAGCGGCTTACATTTGACAGCTACCTATATAAGCGCGTTGTCATGATGAATCCCTGGCAACAACTCAAGCTCACCCTCCTCACCCTGGGTTCGGTGTTCAGGGGCAATGCCCTGGCGCCCCAGGGCTATAAGCCTGTCAGCAGTGCAGTTCGGGAAGATGCCGAGGTCAACGCCATGTTGGCGGTGAGCAGCATCAAGGGAAGCATCAAGGTGACTGGCCAAGGGCCCCGGTCAGAACCGGGCAAGGCAGATCAGGAGGAGCGTGAACCTGCGCTGGCTGCCAAGTAGGCAGTCTGCCAGCGCCCCTCAGCCGCCTATTCGGCTGAAGTCGGCCAACACCGAGGCCTGATTGCGCAGCACTGCCAACAGATTGAGACGGTTGGTGCGCACTACCTGATCCTGGGCCATAACCATCACGCTCTGGGGGCCATCGAAAAATGCCGCCAGGGCGTCTGCCCCTGCGGCTAGGTCCCGGGCCAGCTGGCCATAGCGTTCAGGCGAGCCGGCCAGGGCTATCGGTTCAAGGGCGGAAAGAACGGCGAGCATGGCCGACTCGCTCTCCTTTTCGAACAGGTCGGCATTGACCACCCCGTCGGCACTGAGCACGGTGGTGCTGAGCTCAGAGTGCTCCGCCAGCCGGGTGGCCCTGGTAACTACCGCCTGAACGGCCGTCAGCTCCCCGCTGCGGCGCAACTGCACCAGCAGGGCAGCCCGCTGCCGCGCGTCCTCCGGGTCCCCCAGCACCCTTTCCAGCGCGACGGTCTCGCCTGCGGCGGCCTGCACCAGGTCGCCGTCCAGACCGTCCTCCTCCAGCAGGGTCAATAACCTCTGGCGCAGGAATTCAGCCAGATCGTTGGCGAGGGCCTGCGCGTCTACGCCAAGCTGCGGCAGCAGCTGGGCCCAGTGGAGGGAACAACGGTCCAGCAGGGCGTTAAGGTCCAGGCGCCAGCCCCTATCCCAGAGAATCTGCAGCAGTCCCTGGCCGGCGCGGCGAAGGGCGTAGGGGTCGGAGGAGCCCGTCGGTCGCTCTCCCATGGCATAGATGCTCAAGAGCAGCTCCAGTCGTTCAGCAAGGGCCAACACAGCGCCGGCAGGGGAGCTGGGCAGGCCATCTCCTGCTCCCCTGGGGAGGTAGTGCTCCAACACAGCCAGGGCGACCCCACGGGGCTCTCCCTCGGCCAGGAGGTACTTGCCGCCCATGGCGCCCTGGAGTTCCGGGAACTCGCCTACCATCTGGCTCACCAGGTCGTGTTTGCAGAGGTGGGCGGCCCGGCGGGCCAGCTCAGGCGAGCCGGCCGGGAGCTCCAGCTGCTGGAGCAGCACATCGGTGCACCATTCCAGCCGTTCAGTGCGCTCCAGCAGGCTGCCCAGACCAGCGGCGAAGGTGACGCGGGCGAGCTGGTCGCGGCGATCAATACTGGCCACGGCGCGGTCGGCACTGACAAAGAACTCGGCATCGGCAAGGCGGGCCCTCAAGACCCGCTCATTGCCGCGGGCCACGGTGGCCGCCGCCGCAGGCAGGCCATTGCCGATGCAGAGGAAGCGGGGCAGCAGGCTCTGGCGGGCATCTAGGCCGAGGGGGTCGTTGCTGCGCCCCTGGCGATAGAGCGGCACATAGCGCTGGTGGGACCGCATGACGGTGCACAGCACCTCGGCGGGGAGGTCGAGGTAGCGCTCAGCAAAGCGGCCTTCCAGCAGGGAGGGCGACTCGACCAGATCGACCAACTCGTCAAACAGGCTGTCGGGCAGGTCGGCATCTGCCTGGTGGGCGGCGGCGGCCTGGTCCACGGCCGCCCGGATCAGTTCGGCGCGGCGATCCCGATCCACCACGACCCCCGCAGCAGCCATGGCAGGGAAGTAGGCCTGGGCGCTGCCAATAGCTACGGCGGCGCTGTGGAGTCGATGGCCCCGGCTCACCGTAGTGGTGCTGATGCCCGGGTCGCTACCTACCAGGGAGACCGGTATCGGCATGGCATCCAGATAGGCCAAAAGCCAGCGGACGGGCCGGGAAAAGCGGATCTCCCCGGCGCCCCAGCGCATGAAACGGCGTCCCTGAAGGGCAGCGAGCCAGAGCGGGATCTGCTCTGCCAGCACGGTCACCGTCGGCAGACCCGCCGCGACGCAGCGGGCAAAGACAAAGGGACCCTTGGGGGTATCGCGGCTCCGCAAAGCCTCGGCGGCCACACCACATCGTCTGGCAAAACCCAGGGCCGCCGCGGTCGGCTGGCCGTCCTTCCAGCCCTGGGCCGAAGGAGGTCCCTTGCGCTCCTCTTCCAGGTCTGGCTGGCGCTCCGGCAGCCCATCCACCCAGACAACCAGCCGCCGGGGCGTGCTGGTGCAGCGAATCTGGCTGGAACACAGCCGCAGGCTGGCCAGATCGCGGCCCACCAGTTGCTGGAGCTGGGGCAGGGCCAGCCGGACAAAATCGGCGGGCATTTCCTCGGTGCCGATTTCGAGCAGGAAGGTCGACAAGGGGCCAGGGCAAACCAGCGCGACTGTATTGAACGCCGTTCGCTAACTTCAGGGTCGTCGAGCGTTGTGCCCAGGACCCGATGCCAGATGTCATGGACGGATCCAGTAGTAGCCAAGCTTCTACCAGTAAGCCCCCGTCAAAGCTTCCGTCAAAGACCCCGTCCAAATTTGAACAGCTCAAGACCAACAGCGGCCACCTGAAGGAGCCCCTGCTCGGGGAACTCGGCAACGAAGCTCCCAATTTCAGTGATGGCGCGATCCAGATCCTGAAATTTCACGGCAGCTACCAACAGGACAACCGTGACAATCGCCGCAAGGGGGAGGAAAAGGATTGGCAAATGATGTTGCGGCTGCGCAACCCCGGCGGCAGGGTTCCCGGCGGGCTCTATCTGGCAATCGACGAGCTGGCCGACAGGCTTGGCAATGGCACCCTGCGGGCCACCACCCGCCAGGCCTTCCAGATGCACGGCGTCCACAAGGAAAACCTCAAGGAGGTGATCGGCACGATCGTGCGCCAACTCGGCTCCACCCTCTCGGCCTGTGGGGACATCAACCGCAATGTGATGGCTCCGGCCGCACCCTTCGAGAAAGGTGCCTACCCGGCTGCCCGCCAGCTGGCCGATGACATCGCCGACCTGCTCACCCCGCAGGCAGCCGAAGGCTCCTACCTCGACATCTGGGTGGACGGCGAGCTCAGTTACCGGATCAAGCCCAGCAACAGCGTAAAAACAGCCAGGGCCCGCCAGCAGGAGGGCGGAGTATTCAGCGGCGACAGCAGCGAACCTCTCTATGGGGCCACCTATCTGCCGCGCAAATTCAAGGTGGCCGTCACCGTTCCCGGGGACAACTCGGTCGACCTACTCACCCAGGACATCGGCCTGGTGCTGTTCTGTGATCCCCAGTGCAGAGCCAAGGGCTGCAACGTCTACGTGGGAGGTGGCATGGGTCGCACCCACAACAAGGAGGAAACCTTCGCCCGCACGGCCGACCCCCTCGGCTACGTAGCCAGCGAACATCTGCTCGATCTGGTGCAGTCGATCCTGGCCCTGCAGCGCGACCACGGTGACCGGGAGCAGCGGCGCCATGCCCGGATGAAGTACCTGATCCACGACCGCGGCGTGGCCTGGTTCAAGCAGGAGCTCCAGGCCAGCTATTTCGGCCATCCGATCAAGCCCCTGCGGCCAGAGCCCAAGGGCAAGCTCGAGGATTACCTCGGCTGGCACCGCCAGTCCAAGGGCCTTTGGTTTGTCGGCTTGCCGGTGCTCAGCGGGCGGCTGGCCGGGGAGCTCAAAGCCGGCCTGCGTCAGCTGGTGGCCACCTACAAACTCGAGGTGCGGCTCACCCCAAACCAGGACGTGCTGCTCTGCAACATCGGCACGGCCCAGCGCTCAAGCGTGCGCGAGGCCCTGGCGGCTCTGGGTTACGAAACTCCGGAGCAGACCGCCCCCCTGGCGCGCCACGCTTTAGCCTGCCCCGCCCTGCCCCTCTGCGGCTTGGCGGTGACCGAGGCAGAGCGGATTCTTCCAGCGGTGCTGGAGCGACTCGACACGCTGCTGCAGCGCAATGGCATCTCCAAGTCGGTGCTGGTGCGCATGACCGGCTGCCCCAATGGCTGTGCCCGCCCCTACATGGCCGAGATCGGCCTGGTGGGCAGTGGAGTCGACCAATACCAACTGTGGCTCGGCGGCACCCCCAACCTCAGCCGTCTGGCGGAGCCCTACCTTGAAAAAATGGCGCTGGCCGATCTGGAAGTCACCCTGGAGCCCCTGCTGCAGGCCTGGCAAGGGGCCGGCGGGCGCAGCAGCCTGGGGGATTTCGTAACCAAGAGTGGCCGCTCGGCAGTTGATGCCTGGTTAGCTGCCGGGCTTCAAAGTTCCGACTCCTCGTCTTTGCCCACCCGACCGTAGCGGGCCTGGCTGGCACCACTGCGCCAGGCCCACAGCTGGTCTCCCCAGCTGAAGTGCCACCACTCGTTGGGATGCTGGACAAAGCCGGCGGCAGCCATCGCCTCGGCCAGCCAGTGCCGGTGCCGGTGCCAGCGAGCCGCCTCCCCACCAGGATCTAGCCGGGCGGCGGCGGCATGGAAGTCCGGCTCCGATATGGGCCCGATTGCATCGATGGCGCCACCCATGGGCAGGGGCGCTCCGCAGCCGGCGGCCAGGGTGAGGTCGACCGCCGCTCCAGTGCTGTGGGGGGGCGGCGTGGCGGGATCCCCGCTCGGGGGCGCCCAGAAACGCCCCACTTCAGCGGCCACCAGGGCCCGCTCCGGCGAATCGGCATCGGGATCAACGCCGAGGCGGCGGCATTCACCCACCAGGGCGTGGCGCACCATGAAGCGCTGCACTGCCAGGGGGCGCCAGCCATCAAAGATGGCCAGGCGCAGGTCTGGGTGCTCCTGCCGGAGCGAATGCTGCGCCTGGAGCAACCGATCCACCACCCCGGTGCGCAGCAAAAAGGGGTTGCCATCGGGGCCGTAGGGAGCTCCCAGGGCCAGGTAGGGATGGGGTTCCAGCCGCCACAGGGCCCCAGCCAGGGGCAGCAGCGGCTCACCGCAGTCGTGGATCGGAATCGGACTCCAGGGACGCAGAGGCATGGCGGTCAATTGAGGCGGGCGGCCTGGTCCATCTGGCGGCGCCGTTGCTCGGCCAGGGCCTGGGCCAGACCCGGATGGGCCTGCAGGTTGGGATCGGCCTGAGTGATTTCCTGGGCCACGGCCCGGGCCCGTTCCAGCACGTCGCCATCGTCGGTGAGGCTGGCCAGGGCGAGATCGGGCAGGCCCGACTGACGGGTTCCCAGCACCTGGCCCGGCCCCCTCAGGCGCAGGTCCATCTCGGCAATCTCGAAGCCGTCGCTGGAGCGCACCAGCAGTTCCAGCCGCTGGCGGGCCAGCACGTTGCTGCTCTCGTTGATCAGCAGACAGTGGGAGGCGGCCGCCCCCCGGCCCACCCGGCCGCGCAGCTGGTGCAACTGGGCTAGGCCGAAGCGCTCGGCATGGTCGATCAGCATCACACTGGCCTCGGGAACATCCACACCTACCTCCACCACCGTGGTGCTCACCAGCACCTGGGTGTCACCGGCGGCAAAGGCAGCGATGGCAGCCTGCTTGTCGGCGCTGTTGAGCCGACCATGCAACAGACCCACCCGCAGTTCGGCAAATACCTCTTCCTTGAGCTGGTGATAGACCTCCACGGCCGAGCGCAGGTCGAGTTTTTCCGATTCCTCCACTAGGGGCAGCACCACATAGGCCCGTTGGCCCAGGGCCACCTGTTCCCGGATCAACCCATAGGCCCGCTGCCGCTGGCTGCCCTTGAGCAGGAGGGTGCGGATCGGCTGGCGCCCGGGGGGCAGACCATCGATCTGGCTGACGTCGAGGTCTCCATGCAGGGAGAGGGCCAGGGTGCGGGGAATCGGCGTGGCCGTCATCGTCAGCAGGTGGGGCTGAAGCCCCTTGGCCAGCAGGCGATTGCGTTGGCGCACGCCGAAGCGATGCTGTTCATCCACCACCACCAGCCCCAGGCGGTCGAACTGCACCGGGTCTTCCAGCAGGGCGTGGGTACCCACCAGCAATTGCAACTGGCCATTGGCCAGGTCCTGCAGCAGGGCCCGGCGCCGGGGGGCGGGGGTTGAGCCGGTGAGCAGGGCCGAGCTGACATGGAGCTGGGGCAGCCACACGCCCAGCTTGCGGTAGTGCTGCTCAGCCAACACCTCGGTCGGGGCCATCAGGGCCCCCTGGCAACCGGCCTCGATGGCGCAGAGCAGGGAGGCCAGGGCGACGACGGTCTTACCGCTGCCCACATCGCCCTGCACCAGGCGGGCCATCGGCTGGGGGCGGGCCAGGTCGGCCCGGATTTCGGCCAAAACCCGCTCCTGGGCCCGCGTCAGTGCAAAGGGCAGGATGGCAAGGAAACGCTCCACCAAGCCCTCCCCACCGGGCAGCAACAGCAGGGGTGGGGCCGGCCGCTGACGGAGCTGGTGGCGGCGCTGGGCCAGAGAGAGCTGGAGCAGCAGGAATTCATCAAACACCAATCGCCGCCGGCTGGCCTGCAACTGCTCTTTGTTGGCCGGGGCATGGATCTGGGTGAGGGCATCGGCACGGCCTATCAGCCCCTGGCTGCGGCGGATCGGCTCCGGCAGGGGGTCAGGCCAATCCCGCAGCAAGGGCATCACAGCTTCCACCAGCTGGCGCAGACGGTCGGCCCCCAGGCCCTCGGTGAGTCCATAGACGGGCAGCATCCGGCCGATGGCGCCTGAGCGCACCGGCGCCTGGGCCGACTCGAGCACCTCGATCAGGGGATCCTGAAATGCCGGGCCGTAGGCAGTTTCCTTGACCAGCCCACTGACGGCGACGGTGGCCCCGGGCGGATACTGGCGCTGCTGGGTTTTCAGCCAGCCTGGGCTCGAAAAACGCTGGCCGGCAAAAAAACGGCTGACCCGGATGCGACCGGTGCAGTCGACAAGTTGCAACTCCAAAATCGAGAGGTTGGGATTGCGGGGGCTGGCAAAAGCGTGGCTGCGGCGCACCGTGGCCACGATCGTGGCGGTGCGCCCGGGCTCCAGGGCAGCGATCCGCACCAGATTGGCGTAGTCGAGGTAGTCGCGTGGGTAGTAGTGAAGGAGGTCGCGTGCCAGCAGCAGCCCCAGCTGGGCCAGCCGGCTGGCCGTCTTGGGGCCAACTCCGGGGATCTCGGCGAGGGGGGTATCGGCATTGAAGTTCCTGACTGCCCCAGCCTTGCCGCCTGGCTGGCTGCCTGGCTGACTGGCTGGCACCAGCCGCAACCGGGGTGGGGCCACGGCCAGCACGGGGCGATGGGCCTGGCGGAGGGCATGCAGGCGCTCGCGGCATTGGCGCACTAGCGACTGACGTCTGGCGAGGGAGAGCTCGTCATAGCGGAGGAAACCCTCGCGCAGGGCTAGCACCCGCTCCAACTCCGCTGCTGGCAGCCCCTGGGGGCCCTGCTGCAACTGCTGGGCCAGGAAGGCATTGAAGCAGCTCTGCCGCCCCTTGAGGTTGGCGAAGCCCCGGGTCGCCTCCAGCTCCAACGCCTGCTGCAGGGCCTGCAGCCAGGGATCTAGGGCGGCAGGCTCGGCGCTGGCGGGGCTGGGTTGATGTCCTGCAGCCACAACTGTTCCGCCTCGAGCGCCTGAACGCGCCGCTGGATACGGCGATAGTGCTGAGCCATTCTGCGCACTTCGTGGACATGCTGCTGGATGCGGGTGCGGCAGGTGCGCAGTTTGGCTAGCTCGAGTTCGAGATCCGCCGGCCGCAGCAAAACCGCCATCGCCTCAATGCGCCCCAGGTCGGGTTCTATCCCCAGGGGCAGGGGCAAGCGCAACAGGTTGGCTGGAGCTTCCACCAGCTCAAGCTCCCCGGCGAGGGCCGCATCCAGCAGGTTCAACGGCACCACGGTGCGGCTGATGCCAAGCCGCAGCAGCTCCCCATTGAGGGCATGGGAGAGGTTGCGCAGGCGACGACTGAGGGCCAGCTCGAAACCACCAATCCAGGCCAAAAGCATGTCTGGGGTGGCTGGCAGCCCCTCCCCATCCCATGGAGTTGGAGCGGGGGTAGGGGCCTTGCCCTGCCAATCCTGGAAGACCTCAGCCAAAACCGAAAGCATGGAATCCTGGCCGCCATCGCCATCGCTTTCCCCATCTCCATCGCCCTCCCTATCGTCATCGCCATCTCCCTCCCCATCGAATTTGACGGGCCCAGCTGGCTGGGGGCGCTCAACCCGGGGGGTAAGGAAATCTGAGGCTATCGGCAAGGCCATACCCAGGTGGACCGAGCCCTCTGGCCCTTGCTCGGGCCATTTCTCCGTGCCTTTCTCCGGCCCTTGCTCTGGCCCCTCCTCCTGCTCGGCCCCGAACTCGGCAATCGAGTCGAGCACCCGGCGCCGCTGGCTGCGCCGCTCCCGCTGCTGCTGCCGGGCGATCTGGGCGGCGTGACCCACGACCCGCTCCAAGCTGAGCAGGCCGTTGGTGCGCTGCACCAGCTGAACCAGCCGCCGGTGCAACAACAGGCGGCTGGAAGGCTCCAGGCCGCCGTAGCGGTCGGGGTAGACCTGGGTTGCCAGATGGAAGCAGGCCTGCTGGACTGCTGCCAGCAGGCCATCGCGCAACACCTGGAGGTAGAGGGCTAGGTGGTTTTCCAGCTTCGGATTGGATGCCAGCAGCTGGCCTTCCAGCTCCTTGAGCTGGCGGGCTGCGGCCTCCAGAACCAGCAAGGAGCGCCCGCTCAGCTGGCCTGGGACATCGCTGCCACCTCAGCGGCGAAATCAGCTTTCTCCACCTCAATGCCCTCACCAAGGGTGAAGCGGTTGAAGCGACGCACCTGGATGTTTTCGCCCACCTTGCCTGCCACCTGCTTCACCATTTCGGCCACGGTGACGGAACTGTCCTTAATGAAGGGTTGGTCCAGCAGAGCCAGTTCCTTGAGTCGTTTGCCAATTCGCCCCTCGACGATCTTGACCTTCATCTGGTCTGGCTTGCCCGCCAGGTCATCGCGACCCATCTCAATGGCCTTCTCACGATCGGAAACCGCCGCAGGAATCTGGTCAACGCTCACGTATTCGACGCTCGGGCAGGCCGCAATCTGCATGGCCACATTGCGCAGCAGCTCCTGGAAAACTTCGCCCCGGGCGACGAAGTCGGTTTCGCAGTTGACCTCCACCAGCACACCGACGCGGGCGCCCGTATGGATGTAGCTGCCGATGGCACCTTCGGCCGCAACGCGACCCGACTTCTTCTCAGCGGTGGCAATCCCTTTCTGGCGCAGCCATTCGACGGCCTTAGAGGCATCGCCGGAACATTCCGTGAGGGCCTTCTTGCAGTCCATCATTCCTGCGCCGGTTTGGTCGCGCAGTTCCTTGACGAGCTTTGCCGAAATCTCAGCCATGGGGGGATGGGGAACGGAAAAAATAGATAGGGGGTTGGAGGGATCAGCCCTCCTCTTCACGGCCCTGGTCATGGGCACCCTGACGACCTTCGTTGATCGCATCAGCCAGGCGCCCGAGCACCAGCTGCACCGAGCGCACGGCGTCGTCGTTGCAGGGAATCGGCACGTCGCAGAGATCGGGGTCGCAGTTGGTGTCAAGCATCGACACCAGCGGGATATCCAATTTACGCGCCTCGAGCACGGCGTTGGTTTCCCGGCGCTGATCCACCAGCACCACCACGTCGGGCAGGCGGCGCATGTTTTTGAGGCCGCCGAGATATTTTTGGAGCCTCTCCAGCTCGCGGCGCAGCACCGCCGCTTCCTTCTTGGGGCGCAGGGCGATGGCACCTGAGCTCTCCATCCGCTCCAGGTCTTTGAGACGGTCGATGCGGGCCCGCATGGTGGTCCAATTGGTGAGCATGCCGCCCAGCCAGCGCTGGTTGACGTAGGAGGCCCCGCAGCGGTTGGCCTCAAGGGCGATCACCTCAGAGGCCTGCTTCTTGGTGCCGACGAACAGGAAGCGTTTGCCACTGCGGGCGGCGCTGCGGGTCCATTTGTAGGCGTTGTTCATGCAGACGGCTGTCTGCACAAGATCAATGATGTGTACGCCATTGCGCGCGCAATAGATGTAGCGCGACATCTTCGGGTTCCAGCGACGGGTCTGGTGCCCGAAGTGGGCGCCCGCCTCCATCATTTCGGAGAGAGTGACGACAGCCATGGTGGGGTGTGGGGGGTTTCGGGTTTGCCTCCACCTGCCAGGGATCCGAAGCTGTCCATCCGGCACGGATGGCCGATGGGAGAACTCGCTCGGATCACCCGAAACACGCAGGTGTGCGGAGTGATTTGAACTTGATCACTCTATCAAATCGGGCTGCTTTGAACCTTGGTGGCAGCGAGGATCCGGGCCTCAGCAAACAGGCTCCTGACCCCGAGGCGGTTGAGTGGCAGTCGCAGCAATTCCATCGCCATGGCGGCCTGGCCGACGCGGATCAGCCAGGCGAGCAGGGGCCTCAAACTGCGCTCGTTGAGCAGGCCACCCAGGGTGAGAAGCTCCCAGAGCAGAAGATGCAACCAGGTGTACTGGACGATGAATCTCACCCGCAGGGTGGGGTGCTTGAGGAAAAACACCAGGCCCATTTTCGCCCGCTCCCGCTCCACCCGAATCAAATCGGGGATCTGCTCCAGTCGCAGGGCCGGATGCCAGTGGTAGCCAACCGCCTCGGGGCAGCGCACCAGCACAACGCCCAGCCGGCGCAGCCGTTCACCGAGTTCGAGGTCTTCCCAGCCATAGAGCCGGAAGCGGGTGTCGAACAGGCCCGCCCGCTCCAGCAGCTGGCGCTCGATGGCCACGTTGCCCGTGGCGAAATAGGCGAAGGAGAGATCGCGCAGCTTGTGGGGCTCGCCGGTGGGATGGTCAAAGTTGGCCGTGTTGATCACTGCGCCATAGGTGAAGCAAGGGCGATGACCGGGCCGGCTCCAGTGGCGTTGCAGGGCCTGGGCGTGGCAACTCAGGAAGCTGGGGGTAACCACCAGATCGCTGTCGATGAAGACGATTACATCGCCCCTTGCCCCTTGCACCCCCCGGTTGCGGGCTGCAGCTGGCCCCCCATGCTCCTGCCTGATCAGCCGTAGGTGGGGCAGCGCTGCTGCATGGTCAGCCAGCCAGCTCAAGGTGGCATCGGTGGAGCCGTCGTCCACCAACACCACCTCATAGCCCGTTATCGGGGCGGCCAGCTGCTGGTCTTCCAGGGCCAGCAGACACTTGCGCAGGATTGGCAGCCGGTTGTAGGTGGGGATGACGACGCTCAGGAACATGGCTCGCCAGGTGGGCTGAACAAGAAAAAAGGGATCCCTGCGGATCCCCCAAGCAAGGCGTTAGAGGCGCTGATCAATCAGCGGCGCCACCGTTGTTGGCGGTGCCAGTCACGCCATTACCGGCGCCCTCGCCCCGGCCGTCGTTGCGCAGCTTGCGCTTCTTGAACTTGCGGGCGTAGGCGCGGTTGCGCTCCTGCTTTTCCTTCTTGAGATTTCTGCGCTTGGACATGCGGAAGGCAACCTGGGGTGGGTCAGAACACAAGCCTAATCAATCGCATAGGCCCCCTGGCTGAGTCGGCCATCCTCCATCTGCACCAGGCGGTCGGCCACATCGAGAATGCGGGGATCGTGGGTGACCATCAGCACGCCGCAGCCCTGGTCCTTGGCCAGTCCCTTAAGCAGCTCCACCACCTCACGGCCGGTGCGGGAATCGAGCGAGGCAGTCGGTTCATCCGCCAGCAGCAGTTCGGGCCTGGCCGCCAGGGCCCGGGCTATGGCCACCCGCTGCTTCTGGCCTCCGGAGAGGTCATGGGGCAATTTGCCCAGGTGGTCCTGGAGGCCGACGGCGCGCAGCCATTCGCGGGAGCGGTCGCGCCGGGCCCGATAGCTGAGGCCCTCAAGCAGGTCGGCGCCCATCTGCACGTTCTGCTCGGCACTGAGGCAGCGCAGCAGGTTGTGCCCCTGGATGATCATGCCGATCCGGCGGCGCAGGCGCAGCCTGGCGGCAGCGCTGGCGCCCCGCAACTCCTCGCCGAACACCTGCACCGAACCCTCCTGAACCTGGCGCAGGGCACCGATCAAGGTCAGCAGGGTGGTCTTGCCGCAGCCGGAGGGGCCCGTCAGCAGCACCACCTCACCGGCCTCCACACTGAGACTGATATCAATGAGCACCTGGCGACGCATGGCGCCGCTGCCGAAGTGATGCTTGAGAGCGCAGAGGCGCACCATCGGTGCCATCAGAAGATCTCCGCCGGATCCGCATCGGCCAGCTTGCGCATGGCCAGCAGGGCCGAACCCATACACATCACCAGGATCATGATGAAAACGGTCATGGCCCTGGTGGTGTCCATCGTCACCGGCAGCTGGGTGGCATTGCGCACCACGAGATACAGCCCCTGACCGGCCGCGTAGGCCGGCAGGTAGCCGAAGGTGGCCAGCAGCAGGCCCTCGCGGGCCACCACCCCAAGCAGGCTGGTCAGCCGGTAGCCCATGGCCATCAAGGTGGCGTATTCGGGCAGGTGATCACTCACATCGGAGTAGAGGATCTGGTAGACGATCACGCAGCCCACCACAAAGCCCATGGCGGCGCCGAGGGTGAAGATGAAGCCGATCGAGGTACTGGAACGCCAGTAATCCTGCTCAAAGGCGATGAAGCCGTCCTTGGTGAGCACGGTGACGTCGGCGGGCAGCCGCTGTTTGAGCCGAGCCGCCACTTCAGCCGGATCTGAGCCGGGCGCAAGCCGGATAAGGCCCACCTCAATGCTGCCGGGCGGGGTGTTGGGCAACAGGCGCAGGTAGGTTTCGTGGCTGGTGAGCAGGTTGCCGTCGGCGCCGAAGGAGGTGCCAAGCGCCACCAGGCCCGCCACCCGCACCCGCTGACCACTGATTTCACTTTCCACGGTGCGGCCGGAGCGGAACCAAGCGGCCACCGGCCCGAATTCGGGCCGGGAGAGCTCGTCGAACAGCACCCGGCCCCGGTCTTGCAGCAACTTCGCCTTGCGGGCCAGGGAAGGATCGGTGAACAGGGGGTCGGCTGGCTCAAAGCCCAGGGTGAGGATTGAACGGGTGGCGCGGTTTTCAGGATTGCGCCAGAGCAGCAGGTTCCAATGCACCGGCGTGATGCCGACCACGGCGGGATCGGCCATGGCCTGCACCAGCCGGCGCCGGGGGAACCCCGCCATGCTCACCGAGCTGCTGGAGCGGGGGCTGATCAGCACCAGATCGGCATCGAGCAGGCGATGGATCGTCACGCTGGCATCGAAGAGGCCATCGCGGAAGCCCAGCTGCATGAACATCAAAATGCCGGCAAAGGCAATGCCGGCCAGGGCCACCAGCAGGCGCATCGGCTGACGGGTGAGCAACAACCAGGCCAAGGGGATGCGGCGGCCCTGCCACAGGCGGGCAAACATCAGCGACCTGGCGGGGAGCTGCCGGCCCCGAGGCGGGCAATCACCTTCAGGCCCGTCAGGGCGCGCACCCGCTGGCTATCGGCTGGGGCAAGGGCCACCCGCACCTCGACAATGCGGGCATCCGCGTCGCCGGTGGGGTCGGTGGAGAGCAAGGTGCGTTGCCTCACCTGGGGGCTGATCCGGATCACCCGACCCTGGAGCTCGCCCTGGAAACCTCCGTTTTCGCTGATCAAGGTGACCGGCTGGCCGGGACGCACCCGGCCCACATCGCTTTCGTAAACCTCAACCAGGGCCTGCATCCGGCTGCTGGCCCCAAGCTCGAGCACACCCCTGTCCCCAGGACGCTCCCCCACCCGGGCATGCAACTTCAATACGGTGCCGTCAATGGGGGCTCGCAGCTCGGTGAGCTCGAGTTCCCTGTAGACCTTCTGCAGTTCCAACCAGGCCTCCCGGCGCTCCCCCTGGAGGGCGAGCAGGGCCGTTTCCCGGGTGTCCAATTCGCCGCTGGGTATGGCCCCGGAGCGGCTCAGGCTGCGATAGCGGTGGATGTCTCGGGTCTGGACCGCCAGGCGCTGGTCGAGATTGCCAATTCGGGCGGCGAGCAACCCCTGCTGGGCCCGCAGGCTGGGGCCCGAATCAAAACTGGCCAGCAACTGGCCCTGGCGCACCTCATCGCCCTCCTCCACCAGCAACTGGCTGATCCGCGGACTGCTGCCAATGCCACTGATCGGCGCGGCCAGCACGCGCACATCCCCGTCGGGTTCCAGGCGGCCGAGGGCTGCTACCGGCTCCGGCCGACCAGGCTGGACCGGAACGGCCGGGGGGGGGGCCTGGGCAGGGCGCTGGTGGCGGGTGATGCCCACCACCAGCAACAGCAGCAGAACCCCGCCGCCAAGCCACCAGGCCCAGCTCGGCACGGCCGTGAGCGCCCTTTTCACGGAGCCGGCGGATCGTCGAAGAGCAGTTCCTCGATGTAGCGGTCCGCCCAGGCGGGGTTGAAAGCCTTCTCCAGCACCCTGCGGGTTTTGTCGTTTTGTTTCTGCTGCTTGCAATAGTGGAGCTGGCCCTGCCATCGCTCAACCGTAGCCGGATGCTGCGGCGGCTCGGCGCTGGCCGAATTGATTGCCGCCGTCAACACCTCCAGCAGGCCTGAGACCTCCGCGAGAAAGGCCGTTTCCTCCGCCGGGCTGGTGGGGCGCACAAAGCGCACAAAGGGGGAAAAAATCGACCCCCAGCCAGGCAGTTCTCGCTCCTGGCTGAAGCCAACCCGGGGCCGGGCGGCGAGGGCGGCGCTGATGCCAGCCGGCAGGGCTGGCCCTACCGGGGAGAGATCGACGATGGCGGCGGAAACTCCGGCCGGGCCAGCCACGATGTCTGCACCGAAGATGGGCAGATCAAAACGCGGATCGGGGAAGAGTACGCAGTGCAAGATCTGCAAACCAGAGCCGAGCCGGGCCGTCTCCAGGTGCAGCTTGCGCAGGCCGCGGCACTGGCGCAATTCATTGCGGATGAACAGGGCCTCCCCATCCAGGCTGCCGCTGATGGCCTCAAGTTCGGGGTTGACTGCCAGGGGGGCCAACTCGGGCAGTTCCAGCCAGGCCTGGCGGATCAGCCCTGCCAGGCGATCCACCAGGGGGTGGATCCCCCCGGGGCTGGCAATGGCTGGATCCTGACGGGATGGGGCAGCGGAACTCAAGGGGAGATGGCAGCCAGCAGAATGCAGATCCTGCCACGCATCTGAGCCTTGACATCGGCCCCGACCGCACCCCAGTTGCCAGGCCTGGCCGAGCCCACTGAGCTCCAGCTGGCCAACGGCGCCACGCTTGTCCAGCTGCAGCTGGCCGATTCTCCCCTGGTGTGTCTCGACTTCTGGTGCCGGGCCGGCAGCATCTTTGAGAAAGCCCCGGAAAGCGGTCTGGCTCACTTTCTCGAGCACATGGTTTTCAAGGGCAGCCAGCGGCTGGGTCCGGGCGAATTTGACCTCAAAATTGAAGCGATGGGCGGCAGCAGCAATGCCGCCACGGGCTTCGATGACGTGCACTACCACGTGCTGGTGCCCCCCGAGTCGGCAGCCCAGGCCCTGGAGCTGCTGCTGGATCTGGTGCTCCATCCCAGCCTCGAACCCCGGGCCTTTGAAATGGAGCGCCAGGTGGTGCTCGAAGAGCTGGCCCAAAGCGAGGACCAGCCCGACGAAATCGCCCTGCAACAGCTGCTGCGGCTGGGCTGTCCGGGCCATGCCTACGGCGAACCGATCCTGGGGCGCCGCGAGCTGCTGGCCGCCCAGACACCCGAGGCCATGGCCGATTTCCACCGGCGTCTCTACGGCGCCAATCGCTGCGTACTGGCCCTCTGTGGGGGCGCCGACTTCCTGCAGCTCAAAGAAGGGATCGGTGCGAGCGCCCTGGCCCAACTGGGCGCGATCGACGAACCGCCGCCGCCACCAGCCCTGGCGGTGCAGCCCGGGCTGCACCGGATCACGGTGCCTAGGCTGGAATCGGCCCGGCTGCTGATGCTCTGGGGCCTGCCCCCCGCCAGCGATCTCCACGGCGTGATGGGAGCAGACCTGCTCACCACCGTGCTGGCCGAGGGGCGGCGCAGCCTGCTGGTGGAGCGGCTGCGGGAGCAGCTGCGCATTGTCGAGAGCATCGATCTGGACCTGCACGTGATGGAGAGCGGCAGCTTCGCCCTGCTGGAGGCGATCTGCGAAGCCGATGAACTCGGCGCCGTGCACCGGGCGATCGCCCAGGTTTGGGCAGAGCTCCAGGAGCAGGGCTTAACCAAGCCGGAGTGGCTGCGGGCCCAGCGCCTGGTGGCCAACGGCTATCGCTTTGGCCTGGAGGCCGCGGGTGGACTGGCCGGCCTGATCGGCAACAACAGGCTTTGGGGGCGGCACCAGGCCCTGGCCCTGCCCTTGGCCGAGATCGAGAGCTGGAGCAGCCAGGAGCTGCTGGACCAGGTGGTGCCCCTGCTGGATCCGAGCCGGGCCTGCGTACTTGAAGCGGTGCCGGCATGACCAGTCAACTTGCCAGCTGGCAGAGCACGGACCTCTCGGGGGGGCTGCCCCTGGTCTGGCAACGCCGGCCCGGTCCGGAAATTGTGGCCAGCCGGCTCTGGATTCGGGGCGGCAGCAGCGCCGATCAGCCGGGGCAGCGGGGAGCGGCCCAGTTGCTGGCAGGGTTGATGACCAGGGGCTGTGGTGACTACGGCGCCGAAGCCCTGGCCGATCTGGTGGAGGGCAGAGGCGCGGCCCTGCGCTGCGAAGCCAGTGAAGACAGCCTGGTGCTGAGCCTCAAATGTGCCAGCAGTGACGCAGAGCAATTGTTGCCCCTTTTGGTGGCGATGGCGCGGGATCCCTGGCTGAGCCAGGACCAATTTGAGCTGGAGAGGGATCTCAACCTGCAGAACCTGCTGCGCCAGCGCGAGGATCCCTTCCAGTTGGCCCACGACCAGCTGCGCGGGCAACTGTTCGGCGGCGGCCCCTACGGCCACGACCCCCTGGGGGTGGAGCAGGAGTTGGCTGAACTGCAGAGGGACCAACTTGCAGCGCTGGTGGCGCCCCTGGGGGCTGGGGGCGCCCTGCTAGTGGCCTGCGGGGATCTGCCCGCCCAGCTAGCCGAGAGCTTCGATGGGGCCCTGGGGCACTTTCCCTGGACCACGGCAGCTCCGCGCTACGAGCCGGGACCGCTGGCCCCCGCCTGCGGCCAGCCCATCGCCCTGCTTGAACAGGACACCGAACAGCTGGTGCTGTTGCTCGGAGTTGCCACCGTGCCCCTGGGCGATCCCGATGCCCTGGCCCTGAGGGTGCTCCATGCCCACCTCGGCCTGGGGATGTCCAGCCGGCTGTTTATGGCCCTACGCGAAGAGCGTGGCCTGGCCTACGACGTGGGCGTTCACCTGCCGGCCCGGCGCGGCGCCACACCTTTCATCTGGCACCTCTCCACCTCTGCTGAGCGGGCGGGGGAAGCCACCACCGCAGTGCTCGAGGAGTGGCAAAGGCTGCTTGAAACGCCACTCAGCCAAGGCGAACTGGCCCTGGCCAAAGCCAAATACCGCGGCCAGGACGCCATGGGGCGCCAGACCTGCAGCCAGATCGCCGATCGCCAGGCCCTGGTGCTCGGCCATGGCCTGGGCGAGCACTTTGTATCCGAGTGCCTGGATCGGGCCGAGCGGCTCGACGCCGAAACCCTGATGGCCGTGGCCCAGCGGCACCTGGGGTCCCCGGCCCTCAGCCTCTGTGGTCCGGCCCAGGCCCTGGCTGCGGCCCAGCAGGCCTGGCAAAACCATCCGCTCAGCCGGGTCTTTAGCTGACCAATCTCAACTGACTCCTCTCAAACAAAAAAATGCCGCGGCGAAAGCGAACGGCCAGCTGGTTGCCGGCCTTGATCGCCATCACCTCACCCACCTCGGCCGGATCAACCAGGTCGGGCGGACGCAGCATCGGCATCGCGTCAGCGGTTTTGAGGTATCGGGGCTGGACCCTGAGCTGCACGCCTGCTCCCAAGTCGAACTGGTCCATGGGCATAAAAGCTGGTTTAAGGGTAGCGAGGCCGATGGCGCGACCCCCCAAAATGGATTGCAACCACGGGGTATGACTTGCGGGCCCTAGCCACCTGGAGCGGCTCAATCGCCGGTGTGCTGCTGATCCTGGTCGGTGGGCTGATTCAGGCCGCCGCCCCCCTGCCCGCCGGCAACGGCAGCTGGATGCTGGCAAACCTGCCGATCACCCTGCAGGTGCCCGCCCTGCTGGTTGCGGCCCTGGTGTGTGGCCCCCGCAGCGGCATGCTGGCGGCGGTCGCCTACCTGAGCCTGGGCCTGTTCCAGTTGCCGGTGTTCCAGGGCGGAGGGGGCACCGCCTACCTGCTCGACCCAGGCTTCGGCTACCTGGCTGGCTTCATCCCGGCCGCCTGGCTGAGCGGCAAGCTGGCCCGCCAGGCGGGCATGAACGACCTGGTCAACCTCTTTGGGGCAGCGGTGGTGGGGCTGGCGACGGTGCAGCTCTGCGGCCTCGCCAACCTCCTACTGGGGGCCCTGGCCGGCCGCTGGGGGGCAAACCTGGGCCACCTACTGATCAGTTACAGCCTCGCCCCCTTGCTGCCCCAGCTGCTGCTCTGCTGTGCCGTGGCCGTGGTGGCCCTGCTGCTGCGCCGGCTGCTGCTGGTGGAATCATGAGAAGGCCCCGAGCCCTGGCCTTCGCCATAGCTGCATTGGTGGTGCTGCTCGACCAGCTCAGCAAGGCCTGGGCGCTGGCCCAGCTGCCGGCCACCGGCACCACAACCCTGCTGCCGGGCCTGCTGGCCCTGCAGTTGACCCACAACACGGGAGCGGCCTTCAGCCTGTTCAGCGGCAACCCCCAGCTCCTCGGCCTGGTGAGTTTGCTGGTGGCCATCGGGGCGACCCTCTGGATCCGGCGCCAGGCGGCGATGCCCCTGGCCCGCTGCCTCGGGGTAGGGCTGCTGCTGGGCGGGGCGCTCGGCAATGGGCTCGATCGCTGGCGGCTGGGGGCGGTGGTGGATTTCCTGGCCCTGGTGCCGGTGTCCTTTCCGGTGTTCAACCTGGCCGATGTGTCAATCAACCTGGCGGTGCTGTGTTTCGCCATCGAACTGCTGGGGAGCCATGGCCAACGCCAGCCTTGAAGGCCTGCGCCGTCGCTGGCAGCGGTTTAGCCAGCCGGCGACGGCCCAGCTGCGCATCCACCTGCCCGGCCAGCCCACCCGCCTGCTCGCCCTGCACCCTGGCGCCTATCGCATCGGTCGGGACAGCGACTGTCAGATCTGCGTTGATCACCAGGCAGTTAGCCGCCACCACGCCCTGCTGGAGAGGCGCGGGCCCCACTGGCTGCTGAGCGACGAGAACTCAACCAATGGGCTCTGGTGGCAGGGTCGGCGGGTGGCACAACTGCTGCTGCGCGATGGCGACTGTCTGCGGTTTGGACCCAGCCAGGAGGCGGGCCTGCCCGAACTGGATTTCCAGATCCGGCCCCTGCCCCGCCTGCAGCGGCTGCTGCGGGGGGGCAGCCTGGCCCTGGCGGCCGTGGCATTTGGGGGGCTCAGCCTGCTGGGCCTGTCGCTGCTCCAGGTGCCGATCCGGGGCAGTCTCGCCACCGTGCGCGGCCCGCTGGTGCTCTACGACAGCAAGGGCAAACCCCTGACGACAGCAGATACCCTGGAGCACCGGGAGCGCCAGGGCCTACGCGACTACCCCGCGGTACTCATCGATGCACTGTTGGCCAGTGAGGACAGCCGCTTCTGGTGGCATCCCGGCGTTGATCCGGTGGGCACGGCGCGGGCCCTGGTGACCAACGTGCTGGGTGGGCGGGTGCTCGAAGGGGGCAGCACCCTCACCCAGCAGCTGGCCCGCAGCCTCTACCCCGACCAGGTGGGCCAGGGGGAAACCCTGGGGCGCAAGTGGCGCGAATTGCTGGTGGCCCTGCAGCTCGAAGCCCGTTTCAGCAAGCGCGACCTGCTGCTGAACTATCTCAACCGGGTGTATCTGGGGGTGGGCTGGGGATTTGAAGACGCCTCCCGCCACTACTTCGCCAAAGCCGCCAGCGGGCTCGAGCTTGAGGAGGCCGCCCTGCTGGTGGGTCTGCTGCCCTCGCCCAATGGCTACGACCCCTGTTTCGATCCCCAGGCGGCCCTGGAGGCCCGCAATGGGGTGTTGGCCAAAATGGCCGAAACCGGCCGCATCTCGGCGGATCGGGCCCGCCGCGCCAGACGCAGCCCCTTACGCCTTTCCCCCAAAGCCTGCGCCGCCAGGGCATCCCTGCGGGGGGCTCCCTTCTATTCAGACCAGGCGCGCCGCGATCTGATCGCCCTGGTGGGTGAGGAGGTGGCGGTGGAGGGGAACTTTTTGATCGACACCCACCTCGACCGGGGCCTGCAGGAACAGGTGGAACGGCTCCTGCGCCAGCGGCTCAACATCAGCAAGGGGCTGGGGGTGGGGGAAGGGGCCGTGGTGGTGATCGACTACCGCTCAGGCGGCATCCTGGCCATTGCCGGCGGGCGGGACTACCGCCAGAGCCAGTTCAACCGGGCCTCCATGGCCCTGAGGCAACCCGGCAGCACCTTCAAACTGATTCCTTACTTGGTGGCCCTGGAACGGGGCAGCAAACCCACAGACCGGATCAGCTGCGCTCCCCTGAACTGGCGGGGTCAGACCTTTGCCAGCAGCTGCCAGGGCAGCCAGAGCCTGATCTCAGCCTTTGCACTCAGCAGCAATACGGCCGCCCTGCGCCTGGCCCAAAGGGTAGGCCTGGAGGCCCTGGTGCAGAAGGCCCAGGATCTCGGCATCACCAGCCCGCTGGCGCCGGTTCCGGGACTCGCCCTCGGCCAGAGCGAGGTGACCCTGCTGGAGCTCACCGCTGCCTACGCCGCCATCGCCAACGGTGGCACCTGGCATATGCCCACCACGATCCGCCGCCTCACCGACGCCGAGGCCTGCGCCGGCCAGGCTTCGGCCCAGTGCCGTCAAACGGCCACCCTGGCGGCGGGCCGGCGAGTGACCAGTAGCCAAACCGCCCAGACAATGCAGCAGCTGCTGCGTGCCGTGGTGCAGCGGGGCACGGGCCAGATGGCCAGCCTGGGGGGAGCGGAGGGGGGCAAGACGGGCACCACCAACTCCAGCCGCGACTTGCTCTTCGTCGGCTACGAACCCAGGCGCCACTGGGTGGTGGGGATCTGGCTGGGCAACGATGACAACAGTCCCAGCCGGGCCAGCAGCGCCCTTGCTGCAGGTCTCTGGGGCGAGATCATCCGCTCAACGCGGCCCTGAATTGATGCAACCCCTCGCGTGAAAACCCGCATCCGCCTGTGGCTCCTGGCCGGCCTGGCCCTGGTGGCCCTGATCGCCGTGGGGCTGGTGCTGCAGGGCATCAACACCCTCTACCTGCAGCTGAGCTGGTATCTGCCCTACTGGATAGTCCAGCCGGTTTTTCTGCTGATTTTTGCGGCTGGGGCCCTGTTGCTGGTGCAGCTGGCCTGGCCCTGGCTGCGGAGCGCCTGGGAGGCCAGGGGCCGGCCGGCAGGAGGGGCCGAGAGGCCAGCGCCGACCAACCGCCGCCAGGCAGCCGCCCAGAACCTGGCGGGCATCGACCAGACCCTTGAGCGGGTCAGGGATGCGGTGGAGCGGGAAGCCCTGCAGCAGGAACGCAAACGGATGGCCGCCGAACTGGAGCGGGGCGACCTGGTGATCGTGCTGTTTGGGGTCGGTTCGGCCGGCAAGACCTCCCTGATCCGGGCCCTGCTGCAGGAGCTGGTGGGTCAGGTTGGCGCCGCCATGGGCTCCACCGTTCAGAGCCAGCGCTACCGCCTGCGACTCAAGGGCCTGCAGCGGGGGGTGTGGCTGGTGGATACCCCTGGCATCCTGGAGGCCGGGGCGGCGGGGTTGGAGCGCGAACTCCTGGCCCGGGAGCAGGCCAGCAAGGCCGACCTGCTGCTGCTGGTGGTGGATGGGGACCTGCGCGCCGCCGAACTGGAGGTGTTCGATGCCCTGGCCAGCCTGGGCAAGCGCCTGATGCTCGTTCTCAATAAATGCGACCTGCGCGGTGAGCAGGAAGAGGCCCGCCTGCTGCAGCTGCTGCGCCAGCGCAGCCGCGGCAGGGTGGCCGCCGAGGATGTGGTTGCAGCCAGTGCGGCCCCCCAGAGCGTGCCGATGCCGGGGGGCAGGCCCCTGCAGCCCGCCCCTGAGGTGGAGCCCCTGCTGCGCCGCATCGCCGTGGTGCTGCATGCCGATGGGGAGGAGTTGATCGCCGACAACCTGCTGCTCCAGTGCCGGCGCCTCAGCCAAGCGAGCCGCTCCCTGCTGGCGCGTCAACGCCGCAGCGACAGCGAGGCGATTGTCGATCGCCACATGTGGATAGGAGCTGGGGTGCTGGCAGTCACCCCCCTGCCGGGCCTGGATCTGCTCGGCGCGGCGGCGGTAAATGCCCAGATGGTGGTGGAGATTGCCCGGGTGTATGGCATCAGCCTCAGCCGCAAGAGCGCTCAAGACCTGGCCCTGTCGGTGGGGCGGACCATGGCCGGCCTAGGGCTGGTCAAGGGGGGAGTGGGGCTGCTCGCCACGGCCCTCAGCCTCAATGTGCCCGCCCTGGTGGTGAGTCGGGCCCTGCAGGCCGTCAGTGCCGCCTGGCTGACCCGGATTGCCGGGCTGAGTTTCATCACCTACTTCGAGCGAGACCAAGACTGGGGCGATGGCGGCCTGCAGGAAGTGGTGCAGCAGCAATACGACCTCAACCGGCGCGAGGGGGCCCTAAGCCGTTTCCTCGAGGCGGCCCTCAACCGGGTGGTGCAGCCCCTGCAGGCGAGGCAGCCGAGCTTGGCGCCCCGGCCTCCGAGCGAGTGAACTGCACCTCTGCCGCCCCCCCGCCCATCGCCTCCGGTGGCGGGGGTTGGAGTGGACCGCGGCTATCCAGCACTGCGATCAAGGCCAGATAGAGGACGCCGATCAGGATCGAAATCGCACCGGTCACGATCGCAACCCAGCGGCCCGGCTGGGGTTCGGGCCCGCTCATGGCAGGCCATCCAGGCTGGCTTGCACGAGGCTGGCGAGAGTTTCGAGGTGCTCGCTGCGGGTGTGGGGATTGCCCAGCACGGCCTTGAGATGGTGGCGGCCGACGTACTGGGGCCGCGAGAGCATCAATTGATGCTGGAGCAGGAGTTGGCGTGTCTGCTGGCTCCAGTGCGCCGCCGCCTCGACATCCAGCTGCCGGGGGGTAAAGGCCAGCAGGTGGAAGGAGCCGCAGCGCAACTGCAGACGCTCGCTGGCACCCAGCAGGGCCTGGAGCTGGCGGCGCCGAGCTATGGCCCCATCCAGCACCGCGCCGATGCCACTGAGACCTAGCTGACGCAAGCCCAACCAGAGCTTGAGCACCTCCGCCGGGCGGGTGCCCTGCAGGCCCGTTTCACCGCCATGGCCCCCGCCCCAGCTGGGCTCCATGTAGGGCAGGCCGGTTTGAAAGGCCTGGGCCAGGGCCTGGGGTTGGGCCAGCAACAGCAGGGAGGAGGTCTTGGTGATGCCCAGCACCTTCTGGGGATTGATCGTGATCGAATCAGCGCGCTCCAGCCCGGCCACCCGGAAACGGTGCGCTGGCACCAGGCCGAAAACGGCACCGATCGCCCCATCCACATGCAGCCACAAATCTCGCCTCACGCAGAGATCGGCGATCGCCTCCAAGGGGTCCACGGCGCCGCGCACGGTGGTGCCGGCCGTGGCCACCACGGCAATTACCGGCTGGCCGGCCCGCTCCAACCGGTCCACTTCCTGCTCGAGGGCGTGGGGAAGCAGGCGGCCGGCGCCATCCACCGCAATCGGGCAGAGGGCCTCGGGCGGCAGGCCCATCACCGCCAGCGCCTTGGCCATCGAGACATGGGCATCCGCACTGGCGACCACCACCGCCCGACTATCGGTGGCCAGACCCCGACTGCGCCGGGCGGCAACCAGGGCCATCAAGTTGGAGAGGGTGCCGCCACTGGCCCCCACGCCGCCACTGCCCGGGGGCATGCCCAGCTGGCCGGCCAACCAGGCGGTGAGGCTGCGCTCCAGCCGGGTAAGGCTCGGCGAGAGCTCCTCGGCGAGCAGGTTGTTGTTGAGGCCGGCGCAGATCAGATCGGCTGCAATGGAGGCCGCCAGGGGCGGGGGATCCAGGTGGGCCAGGGCGCCGGGATGGTTGGGGTTGTAGGCCCCATCCATCACCAGCTGCAGATCGGACAGGAGCAGCTCGGGGGCCAGGCCCTGGGCCTCGGGCTCCACCGCAGGCAGCACGCCCAGACCCGGCAGGGGGGAACGCTGGCTGGCACTGCCCAGCCAGGCGCACAGCTGGCGCGAGGCCAGCTCCAGGAAATCCTGAAGCTGGGGATCCAGATGCTCTGGGCTGGCAAAGGGCAGGGGCTGGATCGCCTGCGGGGCAGGTGGCGAGCTTGCCAACGGGTCAGCAACAGATCTCCCCATTCTCACCTGCGGGCCCCCTGGAGAGTGGACTACAAGGGGGGGGAACCGCGCCAGCAGTTGCCAGTGGCAGTTCCACCAGCAAACAAACCGCCTCCTGCCCTGCTGGAGCTCTGGATGGGGCGTGTGTTGCGCCAGGGCGCCAGGGCTGGGGAAAGGGGCGAAATTCCCGTGGCGGCAGTGCTGCTAGATGGATGCGGCAAGTGCATTGGCTGGGGCAGCAACCGCCGCTCAAACACAGGGGACCCCCTGGGCCATGCCGAACTGGTCGCCCTGGGGCAGGCTGCACGGCTTCGGCGCGACTGGCGTTTCAACGACTGCACCCTGGTGGTCAATCTGGAACCCTGCCCCATGTGTGCCGGGGCGCTGGTGCAGGCGCGGGTCGGCAGGGTGGTGTTCGGCGCAGCCGATACCAAGCGCGGGGCCCTGGGAAGTTGTCTGAACTTGGCCAGCCACGCCAGTGCCCACCACCGGCTGGAGGTGGTCGGCGGCCTACTGGCGGAGCAGGCCTCAGCCCAGCTGGGGGAGTGGTTTAAACGGCGGCGCCAGCAAGGGCGGCCCCGGGGCGGAACGCCGGCAACTCGCTTTCAAACAGATTGAGCAGGCGGTCAACATTTTCGGGCTGGCTGTTGTAGCCCATCAGACCGATGCGCCACACCTTGCCAGCGAGGGCGCCGAGGCCGCCGCCCACCTCGATGCCGTGGCTGTTGAGCAGGTGCGAAGTGAAGGCCTTGCCGTCCACTCCGGCGGGAATTCTCACGGTGGTGAGGGTGGGAAGGCGCAGGTGCTGGGGGGCATGGAGCTCCAGTCCCAGGCGCTCCATGCCAGCCCAGAGGCGCTCCGCATTGCTGCGGTGGCGGGCCCAGGCCGCCTCCAAGCCCTCCTCAGCAAGCAGTCGCAAGGCCTCGCGCAGACCGAAATTCATATTTACGGGCGCTGTGTGGTGGTAGACCCGATCGCTGCCCCAATACTTGTTGAGCAAGCTGACATCGAGGTACCAGTTGGGCACCTTGCCCTGCCGGGCCAGCATCTTGGCCTCCGCCCGCGGCCCCATGCTGAAGGGGCCCAGCCCCGGTGGGCAACTCAGGCCCTTCTGGGAGCAGCTGTAGGCCAGGTCCACCTTCCACTCATCCAGGTAGATGGGCACTGCCCCCAGGGAAGTCACCGTGTCCAGTAGCAGCAGGCAGTCGTACTTGCGACATAGATCGCCAATCCCCTCGACGGGCTGGCAAATACCGGTGGAGGTTTCGGCATGCACGATCGCCAGGATCTTGGGGCGGTGGCTTAAGAGGGCCTGCTCCAGCTCCTCGAGGCTGAAGGCCTCCCCCCAGGGCTTCTCGATCGTCACCACCTCGGCCCGGTAGCGACCAGCCATGTCGGCCAGGCGCAGGCCGAAATAGCCCTTCACTGCCACCAGAACCTTCTCACCGGGCTCAATCGTGTTGGCCAGGGTGGCCTCCATGGCGGCGCTGCCGGTGCCGCTCATAGGAATGGTGAGACGGTTGTCGGTTTGCCAGGCATAGCGCAGCAGCTCCTGCACCTCCCCCATCAGCTCGATGTAGAGGGGATCCAGGTGGCCGATCGGGGTGCGGGCCAGGGCCTCCAGCACGGTCGGATGGGCGTTGGATGGGCCCGGACCGAGCAGCAGCCGGTGGGGGGTGGCGATCGGGGCCAGCGCGAGGCGATGGGCGGAATTGACTGGAGGCAGCACAGGGAGGAAAGACGGGGCCTGGGTTAACAGCATGGAACCTGAAGCCCTAACGCGCCCGCAGGTTGGTGGCGCCAAGGCCGCGGCAGAGGTGCTCAAAGGGGGCGCGCACAGCCGTGGTGTCGCTCACACCGGTATCCAGCAGCAATTCGCAAACCACATCAGCCAGCAGGGCAATGCTGCGCACGGTTGGACCGGTCGGCACCCCCAAGCTCTTATAGGTGTCGTCGAGCCCGTTGAGCACCCGCTCATCGAGGATGGTTGAATCGCCGGCGATCAGGGCGTAGCTGGCGTAGCGGAGGAAATAGTCCATGTCCCGCAGGCAGGCGGAAAGCCTGCGCGTGGTGTAGGCGTTGCCCCCTGGCAGAATCAGCTCGGGATCGGCCAACCAGAGGCGCTGGGCGGCCTCACGCACGATCGCCGCCGCCTCCCGGTTGATCAGCTCCACCGCCGCCAGGCGCAAGCCAGACTCGGAGTAGTAGGAGGAGATCCGATCGATCGCGGAACGGTCGAGGTAGCGGCCCTGCTGGTCGTAACGACCAATCAGCCCAGTGATGGCATCGCGCATGGCGGGATCTAATCGACGCAGCTGGCCTGGACCGTAGCACTAGCAATCGGCCAAAACCCAGGCCAGGGGGTCGATCTTGGCAAGCTGACAGAAACGGTTACGCAAGCGGCTGCACGCTGCCGGAGTGATTACGAAATGTAAAATTAGTGAAGAGCCAGGGCAAATCGACAATTCAGAAGAAATGGAAGCCCTGATCTGATCCCTAGACCTCCTCGTCAAAGGATCAAGCGAAGTGAATCGGGGAATGGCCGCAGAATGCTCCAAACGGATCAGGAAGGTCTCGACAAGGTGTATCAAATCGACATACTGTTTGCAATGAAGGCGCGTCAGCACAGCCATAGCCTTAGCAACAAATGTGATGCAGGCACGAAAACAACTAAAGCTGGCCATGGCTGCCTTAATGACAGCAACACACATCCTGGGTGTCGCATTTATATTTTTTCAAAACAAGGCTATACGTGCTTATCAGATATTTGAGCAAGTTTACCAATCGGGATCATTTTGGTTTCCGACAATAGGGCGCCTCGAAAAATACGATTCGCCCTTGCGCTAAGGCGACAATAGCTTAAAATTTGAATAGTTGATTGCATGCCTTGTATGGGCCAGAGAGGCTTCTGAGACGAGCAGCACAGGCTGAAAAGCTCAAAACTAAAAGCCTGTTCTTGAGCGACTCTCCCAGTCGATTCCTTGGGAATCATTTCGCCCACTGCTCGAAAAAGGTTATGCGCAAAAGCAATGCTGATCGGCGGAGAATTGATCCGCTGATCCTCTTCAAAATGCTGGTACTTCAACAGCTTTTCAATTTGAGCGATGATGAAACTGAATTACAGGTAAATGATCGCCGTTCTTTTGAAGAGTTTGTTGGCCTAGGCGTAATCAACGATATTCCCGATGCTACTACTCTCGCCTTTTTTTGAGAAAGGCTTCGCAAGGCCGGAGTGATCGAAGAGCTATTTGAAAAGTTTGAGTCATACCTTCGGTCCCATGGTCTCGAAGCCCGTGGCGGTCAGATCATTGATGCAACGCTAGTACCAGTTCCAAGGCAGCGAAATAGCAGAGAAGACAACAAGGAGATCAAAGAGAATCGCATGCCTGAAGGTTTGGAAGAGAACCCAAATCGATTGCGGCAGAGGGACTTAGATGCGCGATGGATTAAAAAGAACGGCATCAATCGCTACGGCTACAAGAACAATATCTGTATCGACGTGGAACATGGATTAATCAGGCGCTATGCCGTGACACCGGCCAATATCCATAACAGTCAGATGCTGCCAATGCTTCTCGATCCTGAGAACACAAATGATTATGTTTGGGCAGATTCTGCCTATGCAGGCGAGTGCTTTGAAAACCTACTGAATCTTGGCGGTTTTTAAAGTTGCATTCACGAAAAAGGCAGCCGCAATCACCCGCCAAGCGACACAGCCAAAGAGCGTAACCGTATTAAATCAGCAATAAAAGCTTGTGTGGAACATGTTTTTGGCTGCATGACCATGTCTATGGGTGGCAAGATGACTAGAAAGATTGGGCTTGAGAGAAACAAAGCATGGTGGGATCTCAAGAACCTGACATTCAACTTCCTGCGATATCTTCTAAGAACAAATAGTGCATTTACGCTCGCATGAGCAATAATTTGCATGAGGCCGCCTGATTCAACTCAGCCGTATTGATGTGCAAATTATTAGATCCTTTGGCGCCGCAAGGCGTTTTTTGTAAGCGGGTGTAGGTGTGAAATTCTTGATTTTTCGAGGTCCCCAATATTCGATTATACAGAAACTACCTGTCCAAAGGACTCGATAGTTATGGGCTATTTTGGACAATCAAATTCAGCCAACTCTGTATTTCACCGGCACAGGTGGAAATACTCAACCATCTTTGTCAACTTGACTGGGAAACTGGTCGCTGTTATCGTTACAAAGAACCACTTTTGTCCGCGGATGGGATGGGCGGCAATAAAATTATAAGTTATGCGACTGAGCTGGCCAGGGGTGCTAGAGGGCCTATTTTGATTGTTGCTTTTGGTAAGGGTGGGTCAAGTGCCTTAAATTGGTCACATGGATATTTGGCAGACCGTCACGCAGCGGTTCTCGAAATTATAGTGCGTAAAAAGCTCAAGCCACATGTTTTATTTTGGCACCAGGGTAAAATGGTACGGGCTCTCAAACTGATATTCACTTGGAGGATTCTATAAAATGTAAAAATGAACAGGAAGAAAAAAACCTATGAAAATAGCTTATCAGGATCATTGATAAAACCCGAAAAAATTTCCGAGAGTTATTTTGGCATTACCCTTCTGAGTCTGCGCAAGGAACAATACTCGGAATCCATCCGTAAAGCCCAAAGAAATGTCGTTTAACAAATACAAGGAACTTTATAAGCGCAGATTCAGATAAGGAAATCACTCCGTCGTACATGTATGATGATTGCCACATTTCCCAAGAGGGGGCTAGAATTTTGGGGAGAGAATATTACAATTCGTTCTCAAAATATGCAAGGATAAATTCTGAAAAGATACGACAGCCTAGTAACTAGGCCAATGCCTTTGTTCGGCAATGTCAACTTGAAATCATTCATTGGCTTGCAATGAAATCTCCAACTCATGGTACCCAGGTGTCATTCAAAAGTGACTTGCTTCAAGCTAGCAAAGAAGCTAGAGGTAATGGATGAAAATACTTCTCTATGGCCTGAACTACTCACCCGAGCCAGTAGGCATAGGTAAATACAGCGGTGAGCTGGCTGAATGGCTGGCTGGCAGGGGTCATGAGGTGCGTGTCATAACCGCTCCACCTTACTTTCCTCAATGGCGAGCTGTCGCCAACCGCTACCGGAAAGAGTTAAGGCGGGAAGTTGCTATCTGGCGCTGCCCCCTATGGGTGCCAAGCCGCCCTAGTGGACTTAGCAGATTAATTCACTTGGCTAGCTTTGCGCTCAGTAGCCTGCCAGTACTGCTGGCCCAACGGATTTGGCGACCGGATGTAGTGATCACAGTGGCGCCTGCCTTCTTCTGTGCACCGGGAGCACTGCTGCTTGGGAAACTTTGTGGCGTGGCCACAACAACCTGGCTTCATATTCAAGACTTCGAGCTAGATGCAGCTTTTGAACTAGGGATGCTGAAGGGCAGATGGATCAGGAGACTCGCCGAAACCTGGGAAAGCAGCACCCTGCAAGCATTCAGCAAAGTCAGCACAATCAGTGAGGCGATGCGACAAAGGGTGATCGCCAAAGGGGTCCAACCAAAGAGGGCATACATGCTGCCTAATTGGGTTGATCTAAAAGCAATCCAACCACAGGAGGGGATACAGCGAGTAAGCAATCCCTACCGACGTGAGCTAAATATTAGCAATGAGACAATTGTGCTACTATACTCAGGCTCTATGAATAACAAGCAGGGTCTTGACGTACTGGCCAAAGCTATTCATATATTGGCCGATAATCCAGGCATAGTTTGGCTACTTGCAGGAGAAGGTCCCACTAAAGCATTGCTAAAAAGATACGTTGAGGGTCTAAGCAATGTAATGCTATTGCCCTTGCAGCCTGCAAAAAGAATAAATGACTGGCTAAACCTCGCCGATGTACATTTGCTACCACAAAAAGCAGATGCAGCAGACTTGGTAATGCCATCAAAGCTATTAGGGATACTTGCCAGTGGCCGGCCTGTGGTAGCCAGCTCCCCGGCCAGCAGTGAATTAGGAGGGCTGACTGAAGAAGCAGGGATTCGCGTCGAACCGGGGGATGCAAAAGGCTTTGCAACAGCGATTAGACGGCTGTCGAAGGATAGGGAACTAAGAACACGCTTAGGTCGCAAGGGGAGGCAGCTGGCTGAGGAGAGATATTGCCGCAAAACCTTACTGGAAAAAATGGAAGCTGATTTACTCGAGGGACTAGGCAAAATAAGTTAAGTAGCACATATGCAGATAATACCGACAAGAAACATTAGGCAAAGTTCAATTTTGCATGAATCCACATAGCACATTGGAGAAGAATGATGACATCAAGTGCAACATTTGACTGGGCTCCAGAAGATGATCAGAACCACTTCCAAAATTTCCCGTATCCATTCAGAAAGCGGAACTTGTCGCCGTTCAAATGCAAACTTTATAGCCTACCGCTGAGCCGTCAGAGACGACTCTTTGTTTGTTCATATGACCTAAGTAATAAGGTAACAAGTATGGCATCGACCAACCGTGGTGATGGGTACCCAGGCAGTTTCAAGGAACTGCCAGACATCGCGGCCCTGCTAGCGCAGGGTGAGGGTGACCGTGATTGATCTAGCACCGGATCTGCTTAGCTGGATTGTAGGTAGGGTCAATGCGCGCCGACAGCTCAAGCAATCACTACCCGAGACGCCGACTGAAATCAAACCGACAAGAGCTCTTCAAGGATTATGTTAGCGGCGCTCCGTACCGGCCCCTGGCGGTTAGAAGGTCCCAGACCGGAGTAGTGAGGGCTTGCCAATCTCCAGAAGTGCGCGAAAATAGGTGGCAAACTCTCGATAAGATGATCTTAACGACATTGCTAGCCTCTGGCAAAGCATACATGTACTTTTTAAGCATACTCTTTCTTTTTGTCCTAATAAACATAATTCCGCAGATATTTGACATATTTGATGAAACTTATCCCCTGCCCCCCTCAGGACGCAACACCCATTAAGTATCACTGTAAATTCACTCCAGCACATCCGGCCTGCGTCCCCCGCAGTGGTGTAATTCCCCTGGGCCTCAGCCCCGGCGTAGCCGGGGCTGAGCGTCCGCACCTCAAGCGATCGGCTCAGCGGCTGGCGTTGCAAGGGGCGGGGCACCCCGCGAATTCAGCGCCTCGGGCGCTGGATTCGTGGGGACCCCGGGTGGGCAGGCCCGTTTCCCTGGTTCGAGTACCACCTCAACCAGACGAACCATGCCCAAGCACCATGCTGCCGTGCCTGAACTGGCGGCGCTACTCGATGGCAGCAGCGCCGGTGAGCTGATCCCCGAGCTGGCCCGCTACGGCCTGCAGCAGCTGATCGAACTGGAGGCCTCCGCTGTGGTCGGTGCCGATCGCCATGAGCGCAGCGAGGAGCGGGTCAACCAACGCAATGGCTACCGGCCTCGCACCCTGACCACCCAGGTGGGGGATCTCGCCCTGCAGATCCCCAAACTGCGAGCCGGCAGCTTCCTGCCCACGATCCTCGAGCCCCGCCGCAGGGTCGATCAGGCCCTGTACGCGGTGATCATGGAGGCCTACATCAGTGGCGTCTCGACCCGCAAGGTGGATTCCCTAGTGGCGGCGCTGGGTTCCCAGAGCGGCATCTCCAAGTCGCAGGTGAGCCGCATCTGTCAGGACATCGACCAGCAGGTGCAGGCGTTCCTGGGCCGGCCGCTGGAGAGCAGCAGCTACGCCTACGTCTACCTGGATGCCACCTACCTCAAGGGGCGCCTGGGCAAGGCCCAGCAGGTCTGCTCCCGCGCTGTCGTCGTCGCCATGGGGGTCAACGAGGACGGGCGCCGGGAGTTGCTGGGCCTCAAGGTGGGTAACAGTGAGAGCGAGCCCTTCTGGGCGGAGTTCATCTCCCACCTCAAAGAGCGGGGTCTGGGTGGCGTCAAGCTGGTGATCTCTGACGCCCACAGCGGCCTCACCAAGGCGATCCGCAGGCAATTGCAGGGCTGCGTCTGGCAGCGCTGCCGGGTGCATTTTGCCCGCAACCTGCTGCAGTGTGTTCCCAGGGCTCACCAAGGCATGGTCACCGCTGCCCTGCGCAGCGTGTTCGCCCAAGAAACCGCTGAGGAGATCGAGTCGCGCTGGGATGATCTGGCGGCCTCGCTGGCGGAGCGCTTCCCCAAGGCCGCTGCGCTCATGCACGAGGCCAAGGAGGACGTGCTGGCTTTCCGCCACTTCCCCAAGGACCACTGGCGCAAGATCTGGAGCACCAACCTGCTGGAGCGGGTGAACGAGGAGATCAAGCGCCGCACCAGGGTCGTGGGCATTTTTCCCAACGACCCTGCGATCATCCGCCTAGTCGGGGCGGTGTTGCTGGAGCAACACGAGCACTGGCAGCTGGAGGGCCGCCGCATGTTCTCCGCCGAGAGCATGGCGACCATCCCCGAACTGGGCGACACCCCTACCCTCCAGGCCGCCGGCGCCTGAGAGCTGCAGGAAACAGGCCCCAGGTGATCGAGGCTGCAGCGCCTCTACAGGGCGCAGCGGTCTTGATCGCCGCCCGGGGGCCGGGGCAACAACCTGTGGCTGGTGCCAGCCACTCCAGAACACAACACATCCGCGATCGGGCGAAAGACTTGACAAGTCAATCGCCCTTGATTCAAGGTGAAAAAACGAGGTGCATCTGCGCCTCCGGAATGACAGCCCGTCATTCCACCCTGTTCACCCTCTGATCAGGGCATTCGGGCCTCGGGTTTTACACCACGCAAAGGGACGCGGTCCACATCCGAACAATACCGACGAAGGCGGCTTGAACTGAAAAAGGTCTCTGGCCTAATGAGTTGAAATAGTCACAGTCGCCGCATGGGCTTTCAGGTGATCTGTGATTGGCTCACCTATGGCCGTAAGGCACCGCATGAATGGAGCCATCGCGAACGCACGCGCGGCCTTGACCGGGGCTGGACGTTGCGGGGGGATTCCGGCACCGCCCTGGGTGATGGAGAACTGGCCGGGTAGCGCGACGATCCTGGCGGTGCGCTGCAAGGAGATCCGAGAGGGCAAGCCCGTCGATGAGACCCGTTACTACGTCTCGAGTTTGCGTACTGGAGCCGAGGCTCTGCTGAAGCACGTGCGTGATCGCTGGAGCATCGAGAACTCCTAGCATTGGCCCCGCGACACCTAGCTGCGGGAAGACGCGAACCGGTGCCGCGAGACAAACGGCGTGCAGATCATGGCCACGCTCCGCAGCCTGGCAATGTAGACGCAGTCGGCCGGGAGGCCATAGGCCCTGCCAAACGATAGCTTCTGGTCGATCAACGAGGGGCTGGGCGCCCTGGCTCATGACATTCCTGGTTTGCTGTCACTGCTGGGCTGGCAATAAACAGCTCAGGTACTGAATTCTGCCGTACATCTAATGAGCCCTGGCCGGTCGGTGACTTTCAGGAAATGTACCAGTACAGCTCTGCACGCCCTCGCGTCCGAAACACCCACGGCCAATCCAAAGCCCATGGCCACACTGAATTTGGGGAGGCCGGGCCATCACCGATGACATCTTTGGAGGTTCGACCCCGAAAGGAAACGTGGTTTGGGTTCCCACAGCGCTCCCTGCCCTGGCGACAACACTGCTGGATCCTTCTACTAGTGTTGATCCCGATTAGGAAATTGTTCACTTTTTTGCGTGGATCCTGCCAGGCCTCCCTTCATCATCAGAAGTCGCAAACCAATGCCAGATAACTCTCCATCACGTCGCCGACGTGCGCGCCTCAAAGTAGTCAACCCAAGATCTGCTGGAATTGATATTGAGAGTCGATTCCATGTTGTTGCCATACCCACAGAGCTCGATGACGAGCCAGTACGTAAGTTTCTGAGCTTTACCAGCGACCTGAAGCGAATGGTCGAGCGGTTACTCGCGGGCTCAACATCACGGCCGTAGCGATGGAGTCGACCGGAATCTATTGGGTCCCTTTACACGAAATACTTGTGGCTCACGGCATTGAAGTCTTTTTGGTCAATGCTCGAAACGCCAAAAATGTACCAGGCAGAAAGACTGATATCAATGATGCACAATGGCTCCAACAGCTCCACAGCTATGGCCTTGTCGGTGACTTTCAGGAAAGTTGTCACTCCTTGGCTGCCATTCAGGCGGCCTGGATTAAGGGTAGCGCCAGGAGCGGATCGTGCTCTTCCGGTGGCTTGTTTATCCACACTTCTGCCGGTTGATTCCAGCAGCGGGTGGCACCGCTCCAGCGCGTTGGATTGGCACGGCGGGCGGCCTCGTAGACATCAGTGCGCTGCTGGCAAATGGCCTTGGCAGCTCCACTGTGGCGCTGGTGGGGCGTCACGAATTTGATCGCGCTGTGGTGGTGCCGGTGGTTGTACCAATCCACAAATGCTGCCACCCATTCACAGGCCTCCTCTTTGTTGGCGAATGGCCGGCTGGGGTAGTCGGGGCGGTATTTGACCGTACGGAAAAGGGATTCCGAGTACGGGTTGTCGTTTGAGACCCTTGGCCGGGAGAAGGATCTGAGCACGCCCATCTCCTCGAGCCGTGATTCCAGCGTGGCCCCACGCATTGCATTGCCGTTGTCGGCGTGGAGTTATAGGAGTTTGCTGAAAAACCACGACTGCGCGAAAATGGACCAGCCGCCCAGTCCAGATGCGAGGTCACCGGGAGCGCAGCGGCTCCCTGTTCTCCTACGTGTCGATCGAGGAGCGGATCCCGGCCAGCCATCCGCTGCGGCGTACAGCCACACACCCCGCACCGTTGTCGGCAGGAAGCTGATGTCCCAGCTCCACACCTGGTTCGGGCCATCCGCCCTGAGGCGCGGCACCGAGCGCGGTTCTTGAGGCGGCCTGGCCCTCCCCCGGCGGTGGCACTGACCCGCCTGGTGCAGCACTCGATAGAAGCTGCTCTCTGAGCCGCCGGGTAGCCCCGGGGAACTTCCCCCCGAGGCCCCCACAGATCCGGACGTGACACTCTCGCGTCATCCGGCTCCTGTCATCCAGCCGCAACACCAACACCACGCCAGTGAGCAAAAAGATCCCGCCTCTCCTGAGCGATCCTCGCCAGAACTTGCCGGCTGCGGCGGTCATGCCGCAACAACGGGCTGTGTTTCTGACGCAGCCATGCGCTCAGGTGCTCATTGAGATAGCCAAATAGCTTGGCCCTCAGTTCGGTTGGATAAAAACGTCCGTAATACTGAATCCAACCCCCTAGGATCGGATTCAGGAGCCGGGCGATCTCCTCCAAAGGCAAAAACATCCGCCTACGCAGATGCATTTTCCTGATCCTCTCTCGCATGCGCTTAAGCGCCTGCGGACTAACCGCTGGGAGGAAGCTCGTAAAGATCTCCCCATAGCGGTTCTTGGCCATACGTGGTCGGAAGCAAAAGCCGAGAAACGTGAACTGGATCTGATCGAACTGACCACGGCGGCTGCTATCCTTGCAATAGACTACTTTGGTCTTCTCTGGATGCAGCTGTAACCCGCAGGAGGTAAATCGCTCCTGCAGGGCATCCATGAGCCGTTCAGCCTCAGCTCGGCAGTGACAGTGACAGATCACATCGTCTGCATAACGCTCAAACGGGACGCGTGGAAAACTCCGTCGCATCCATTTGTCGAACGTGTAGTGCAGAAACAGATTGGCCAGTAGCGGGCTAATGACACCGCCTTGAGGCGTGCCACTGGTCCGGGGCTGAAGGCGCCCATCCGGCAATTCCACCGGAGCCTCCAACCAGCGCCGCAGATACAGAACAACCCAGCGCTCGGACGTATGGAACTGGATGGCCCGCATCAGGAGGTCATGATCGATCGAATCGAAAAACCCCTTGATATCGAGATCCACAACCCAGTCATACTTCCAGCAGCGCTTACGGCAGCTCTCCACAGCCTGGTGGGCCGACTTGCCCGGTCTGTAGCCGTAGGAGTCCTGATCGAAGATCGGCTCCAACTGGGGCTCCAGCATCTGCTTGACCACCATCTGCGCGATGCGATCAGCCACCGTCGGAATGCCCAGAGGGCGAACTCCGCCGTTGGATTTGGGAATCTCAACACGCCGAACCGGCGGCGGGAAGTAACTCCCGGATGCCATCCGATTCCATAGCCTATAGAGATTGTTCTCCAGATCCTTGGCGAAGTCACCAGGCTCTGACCATCCACGCCGGCCGCATTCCCATTCCGTTTCACCTGCTGATAGGCCTTCCAGACCATCGCCTTGGTGATCGGTAGCGGCCTGTCCGGGCTCATCTCCTACCTCCTGCCAATGGCAGTTGTTGAGTTGATCCGGACGGGATAACACAGCCCCTTTGCTCCAGAGCCATTACAGCTCCTTCATCACTACTACGGGCTGATCCGCCCCTGTCATGGGTCTTGGTATTCGCCCTCGTGGTTGTGGCCACTTGTGGCTTTTCCTTTACACCCCATGCCAGGTTCCCACGTTCCACATCGAGGCCTGTGATGGGCTCATGCCGCCTGAACACCGGCTGCCGCGTGGACCGTAAGCAGGTAACGTCCACACTGATCCGGGTGCCGCCTACCTGCACCCGTTTTGACAGCATCTGGAAGACTTTTCGATGCGTCAGCGGCGATTCGCTGTTGCTCATCTTCCCATCACTCACCTGACAGCTCGAGGCCGCCTTTTCCCCATCGCTCACTACCGCAGCTCTTAACCGCAGCAGCATGGGGTGGTTTGGAGCCTGCCCCTGCAGGCCGGCTCCGGGAGGCCACACTCCCATCCTCGATGTAGTTGTGTCAGTGCTCATAAAGAACATTTGACTCGTGGCACAAATAGACGAAGTCTTCTCCGCAGGAGTAAAACAGCTTCTGATCCGCCTGTGCCGGCACAATCTGCCCTGGCGGCAGCGCGGCGTACTCCGGCTGGTTGCACGTCAGCAGGATTCGCTGGCGCTCTTCCTCGCTCAGGCGGTGACCCACCAGGCGAGCACTGCCTTTACGGCGATCCACGCCGTCCCCACCACCCATCAAAGGCTTCCGCCAGCGTTTGAGGGTGCGCAGGCAGATGCCGATCACACCACAGGCCCTCACCAGGCCGGCGCCGGCAGCATTGGCCTCCCCGATCATCTCGATCACCCTCCGCCGGTGCAAGGCACTGGTCAGCCTTCCTCTTCCTCCGAACAGTTGCCGCAGGCTTCTCCGCAGGAGTAGGCATCCCACTTTTCTGCAGCACCAGCAAAGCCGCCATCTCCGCCATGGCCTTCTCCTTGCGCTGCAGCTCTTTCCACTCCTTCGGAGAAGCCTGCGGCTAGAGGGCTTTGATCACCCGCTGGTCCTGGGTGAGGAGCTTCTCGAGCTCCTTCTGTTCGGCCATCGTCAGCACCGGCTTGGCGTTGGCATCCTGGGCCGCCTGCCGCCAACGGCTCACCTGCTCAGGGAACAGGCCCCGCTCGCGGCAGTAGGCGCTGAGTTCGGTGGCATTGAGCCCGGCGCTTTCCAGCACCACCGTGAACTTGTCGGCGGCGTTCCAGCCCTCTGGTTCCTTCTCGGATGCCGGCACCACCTCTCCCTGCAACCGCCAGGCCTTCCTCCATTTGTAGAGGGTCATCACGTGGATGCCCAGCTCCTCTGAAATCCGGGCCACGCTCTGCCTGTGGGGCGGGTGCATCCGTCTCCTCACATCAGCCTTAACGGCCTCGCTGTATCGGCGCATTGGTCATGTCCTCAAGCCCCCGGATGGATGGATCAAAGGGGTGACATCTTACTGAGCCGGGAGGTAGGCACTGGAAACTAATCGTGTAGGTCTAGGGAGCTAGCTTAGCACTTCTCTTAGGCATCATTTCGTGCTGTATTAAGCACTTTGTTGCTTACGTTGTGCAGCTAGCCAGACTTCCAAATCAAACTAACTCGGGCTTGCTGAATTTCGTTTTCGGGATTTTCGGGCGCGCCAATGACCGCGATCTCAGCCTCCAGCGCCAAGCGCTGGTGACCTCAGTTTTATTCCTATAAGCTGACTAGCCGCTTTAGACAGAAAGCACTGAGCAATAGAGACTATTGACTTTGCGATGTTATTCGAGGTTGATTTACAGCCGCAAGATTGAGGCCAGCTACGACTGCCACAAAACCAAGGGCGGTAGGCTGAGTAACCTGAGCAGTCAAAAGTGGCATGAATGTTGCGCCAACAAAGATCATAGGCAAAATATTATGCCGGAGCGCGGCGCTTAAGGAAACTCGGGTTATCCAAATGCCAAGTGATACTCTCCAAAAAAGAAGACTAAGACCAAGCAGGGGGCCAAGTTCACCGATTGTGATTTCCCAAGAGCCTTCCCCAAGAGGTTGCAGGCCACCTGGTAGTCGTTGTGAGGCCATGTTGGAGCCCATTCCAATACCATAACCAAGCAATGGAGCATCCCATGCGTGCGCCACAGGATCAGTAAATCCTGGAATAACTCGCCCAGTAACCTGGTCGCGTGCAACTCCAATATCCCCATCTGAGCTTCTGTCTGAGCCCATTGCAGACCCTGCATCTGTCCATCTAGCCACAAAAGCTTCAGATGTCACTTGGAATATTGGCAAAGTAGTAGCTATATAAGTTACAAGGGCTAATGCAACAAGACCGAACAATAAGCGACTTACGGGAATGCGAGCCAAGACAAGAGCAATTAAAGTAGAAACTAAAATCATAATTACCGCGGCCAACAAAGATCGACTAATTGAAACAGGAATTGCTACCACAATAGCAAAACCAGCACATGCGGCCAGAATTTTTGCATAAAGGCCAGGCTTAGAGCCATACAAAAGAGAGAACAGTGATGCTGTCGATAAGGAATAAAAGGAAACAATACCTGTAATAAATGAAAAAGTACCTGGGGGTCTTGAACGGCCCAAAGAGCCTTGGAAGGACGCAATACCCTCTCCTCCGGGTCCAATATTTAAAATATGGGTATCAGGGGAATTTGACTGAGCAACAATCAATAACGCCTGTGGAACAGACAGTATAAGCGTGACAACTCCAAACCTCAATACATCACTGCGGTCAAAAACAGAAGCATATAAAAAGATCAGAGGAAAATGTAATAGATAGATTCTTGCACCATAAAAAGCTACAATAAGATCACCATGACCAACGATCAGCGCCAAGATGAAACCCACAATAACTATGCAGAATAATGGCTTTAACCAATTTATCCATGGTTGTCTCCAAACTAGAGGCCAGCCGAGAAACAGGGCATACAGTGCGATTGGATCACGAATAATCGCAATTACAGATGATAAGCTTGGCAGGAACCACTTCCGCAACGCTCCCTCGAAAATCAGCATCAAAAAGTATATCCATAAAACTGAACGTATCCGCTGTACTGTTGCAGTGTTCATGAAGGCCAAAAAACGTAGATAATTTCTTCGAATAAAAATAAGAATTAAAAAAATCCCGAATTCTTGTCTCTTTTACCTAAGCATAATTGGGAATAGTTTGGAAAAATGCAGCAATAAAACTAACGCCTAGTAAGAATTTATTCTGCAAGCAAATCAATATGCTTGATGGGCATAATGAAAGAAACCACTGATAAAAGAATCGCCTTAGCTGAGTAGACAAGGACAAGAGTTTCATGGCTTGTATTTGGAGCTTATCGAGCTGTTTATGGAGTCCTATATACAAAGACAATACTGTAATGACATATAAATTTTAAAAGGCAACTAGAAGAAAGACGGTTGCATTAGTAGAATTTCAAAACAAAATAACTAAGTGGCCAGCATGTGTTATGGTCTGTGCAGTATCAAAATTTTTCGTGATGCACTACAGAAGACAATACGACAGCAACGTAAAAACAATGCAGAATCTTTTGGGTGGACTGGAGGCACTGCTAAATCGTTTTATGACATGTTTAATCTCCCGATAAAGGCCTAAGAATTTTATAATGTCAAACAAGCTCAGATAAGCTGTTAAAAATTGCAAGGGGAAGCAAAACGAGGGAAATCATAAATATGCTGACATACTTTAAAACCATTACACCTCTTGATTACCCTACTTGCTCCGCTCGCGGCGACCTACCCCCACAGACTTGAACGCATATTGCGGTCGGTTCACAGGGCTGCTTCTAAGTCTGGCACAGGCGGGCTCGCCGAGCATGCGTTGAGTTCGGCGGAACTGCCTCCTTCCTGTGCCCTAAAGCCGTTCAGCCGCAAGTGATCTCGATCTGATCAGCTACCTCAAAGCGACTCCGAATGCCCGTATTCGGCTGGGCGTTCGTATTCCGGCCTGGAATTTGCTGCTGGTAACGGTGCTTGACATCATGAGTGGCTGTCAGAGCCTGCGGGATCAGGAGCGTTTTGCCATCCGACACCACAGCGTGTTGAACGAGGCACTGGCCATCGAACTCAGCCGTCCGCCTTCCGATTCAGCCTCCCGCTACTTCTTCCGCCAGGTGGACGTGGCGGCTCTCAGCGCTGCCATTCGCAACTGGAAGATCGCGCAGATCCCAAGTGGTGCAGCGGATCTCGATCAGCTGATCTGTGAGGGCAAGACCTTGAGATGCTCGATTGAGCCCACGGCCGGTGGCCGATACGCGTTCATTACCCATGTGACGCTGTATTCAGCTGCCCTGTGGCTCGCTGCACGGCGACAATCAGGTAGGTGCAGTAAAGCCGCTGCTCAGCGATGAGCACTTTTCAGTAGATGGCTCCCTGCTGCAGGCCTGGGCCTCCCATGCCTCCCTGGAGCGGATCGATGGTCAGGACGAACCGCCACCACCGCCATCAGGCCCAGGTGAGGGTTTCGGGGTTCCCAAGGAGGGCAAGAAGCAGACACATACCGAGGCCAGAGGCCGAGCGTGGCGGAGCCACTGAGGCGATTTCCGCAGCATCAAGCTAAGTGTGATTTATCACCAGGTCATTCAGCGATCAGCAGCCGCTTGAGGCGCTGCTGATCGCTGAGGCCACCGAGAGCCATGTGGCACCTGATGCCGTTGTAGATCCCCAGATAGCGGGGTAGCCAGCAGTTGCGTTCAGCCGATGTCTGGTAGGTGTGTAGTCCCACCAGGTTGTTCAGCTGACAAAGGGGTGTGAGGTCGCCAGGGTCTGGGTGTCACCGCCCTTCCCAAGACCTCACATCCCATGCATAGCCACCCACTGGCCCGACTGACGCCGATCAGTCGGGAACGCCTGATTCGTCGGCACCTCGAGGAAGGCGTGCCGCTAAAGGCCCTTGCGGCGCAAGCCGGGATCAGCTTGCGCAGCGCCTACAAGTGGCTGGCGCGCTTCCGTGATGGCGGTGTAGCGGCACTGGCGGATCGACGGAGTGTTCGCCGCACCCAGCGGCGGACGCTCGATCCGCAGCAACTGAAACAGGCCGTGGATCTACGGCACCAGCGCTGCACGCTCCGCCGCATCGCCAGGGCCATCAAGGCGTCCCTCTCCACCGTCGGGAGGGTGATGAACTCGCTGGGGCTTGGCCGGCTCAAGAATCTGGAGCCCAAGAAACCAGTGCAGCGCTACCAGTGGGAGCGCCCGGGCGACATGATCCATGTCGACACAAAACAGCTGGCCCGTTTCGAGTGTGTCGGCCATCGGATCACCGGCGACCGCCGTCAAGGCTGCTCACCGGGTGCCGGCTACGAGAAAGTGCACGTCGCCATCGATGACGCCACCCGCCTGGCCTACGTCGAGGTGCTCGCCGACGAGCAGAAGGCGACGACTGTTGGGTTCCTGGCCCGGGCCGTCGGCTGGTTCTCGGAGCAGGGGATCACCTGCCGCCGAGTTCTCTCGGACAATGGTTCCGCCTACCGCTCCGGTGACTGGCGAAAAGCTTGTCAGGCACTGAGCCTGAAACCCATCCGCACCAAGGCATACACGCCGCAGACCAATGGTAAGGCCGAACGATTCATCAAGACACTGCTGGAGGAATGGGCCTACGTCATCGCCTACCTGTGTAGTCCCACCAGGTTGTTCAGCTGACAAAGGGCAGGGCCGCCTAAAAGTCTCTCCCGATAGCCCTTGGCGGTGCTGTCAGCATTGGGTTTGGTCGGCGGGTCTCAGTGCCCCCAATGCCAGAAACCCGTTTCTTGATTACCCATAAGCCTCCGCAACCCTGAGATCCCGCTCCGTGCAGGGCATGCAGCAACAGACCGCATTGGCAATGCGATCAGTCATCGCAACCATCGAGAAGCGCCGGTTGAACCGGAAGCAGAAGCCGCCCAGGTAGCGCCTGGCGTACTTGTCGAAATTGAAAGCGTGGAAGGTGCCGTTGAAGCCGGTCTTGAGGTTGCCCAGCACGGTGTTGATCCAACGGAACTGCGGCAAGTCGTTTGGGTGCTTCCCACCGGTGACGATGGCGTGATGGCTGCAGCCTGCCGTGGTCACGGCACGAAAGCAGGCCAGGCCATCGGAGAGCACCTGACTGCCGGGCGCCAGATGGCGCTTGGCCCACTCAGCGATGGCCTCTGAGCTGAAGCCACTCACGGCTGTGATCCTGGCGTGAATCAGCCGGCCCGCCTCATTCAAGGAGACGGCCGCGACGATGGGGATCTTGTTCTCTGAACCCCGACCTGCCTTGCCGCCCGGCAGTTCTCCGCCGAGGTAGGAATCATCGATCTGGACTTTTCCCCGCAGCAGGTAAGCCTCCTCCCGATCAGCCATCGCCCGCAGAATCTTGTGGTGCAGCAGCCAGGCGGTGTCGTAGTTCACGCCCAGGTGGCGGCTGAGCTCCAGCGAGGAGATCCCTGTTTTGGCCTGCCCGATCATGTAAAAGGCCAGAAACCAGGTGGTCAGAGGCAATTTCGTGGCCTGCATGATCGTGCCAGCCGTGAGCGTGGCCTGATGGCCGCAGCTGCGGCACTGATAGCGCTTGAGCCTGCGGCCATAGACCAGCCCATGCTCATGGCCATTGCAGCGGGGACAGCGGAACCCACCGGGCCAGCGCGCCTTCTCCAAAGCAGCCTCACATTGCACCTCGGTGCCGTAGAGCCGCTGGAAGTCAGGCAGTGAAAGGCCTTTCTGGAACTGGATGACGTTGCGCGCCATGACTGAACTGGTATGTGCGTACCAGTCTACGGCCCAGGCTCGCGGTGCGCGGAGCGAGCTGGGTAATCAAGACCCGTTTTGCTGCAGTAGATCAGCCCGCACCGGATGACCTGATCAGCTTCCTCAAGGCCATTCCCCCCGGTTTCAGGAAAGATGTCACCCCTTTGATCCATCCATCCGGGGGCTTGAGGACATGACCAATGCGCCGATACAGCGAGGCCGTTAAGGCTGATGTGAGGAGACGGATGCACCCGCCCCACAGGCAGAGCGTGGCCCGGATTTCAGAGGAGCTGGGCATTCACGTGATGACCCTCTACAAATGGAGGAAGGCCTGGCGGTTGCAGGGAGAGGTGGTGCCGGCATCCGAGAAGGAACCAGAGGGCTGGAACGCCGCCGACAAGTTCACGGTGGTGCTGGAAAGCGCCGGGCTCAATGCCACCGAACTCAGCGCCTACTGCCGCGAGCGGGGCCTGTTCCCTGAGCAGGTGAGCCGTTGGCGGCAGGCGGCCCAGGATGCCAACGCCAAGCCGGTGCTGACGATGGCCGAACAGAAGGAGCTCGAGAAGCTCCGCGCCCAGGACCAGCGGGAGATCAAAGCCCTCAGAAAGGAACTGCAGCGCAAGGAGAAGGCCATGGCGGAGATGGCGGCTTTGCTGGTGCTGCAAAAAAAGTGGGATGCCTTCTGTTCGGAGGACGCGGAAGGCTGACCAGCGCCGTGCACCGGCGGAAGGTGATCGAGCTGATCGGGGAGGCCAATGCTGCGGGCGCCGGCCTGGTGAGGGCCTGTGGTGTGATCGGCATCTGCCTGCGCACCCTCAAACGCTGGCGGAAGGCCTTCCTGGGTGATGGGGACGGCGTGGATCGCCGTAAAGGCAGTGCTCGGCTGGTGGGTCACCGCCTGAGCGAGGAAGAGCGCCAGCGAATCCTGCTGACGTGCAACCAGCCGGAGTACGCCGCGCTGCCGCCAGGGCAGATCGTGCCGGCACTGTCCGATCAAAAGCTCTTTATTGGTTCAGAGAGCAGCTTCTATCGGGTGCTGCACCAGGCGGGTCAGTGCCACCGCCGGGGGAGGGCCAGGCTGCCTCAAGAACCGCGCTCGGTGCCGCGCCTCAGGGCGGATGGCCCGAACCAGGTTTGGAGCTGGGACATCAGCTTCCTGCCGACCACGGTGCGGGGTGTGTGGCTCTACCTCTACCTGGTGATCGACGTCTGGAGCCGCAAAGTGGTGGCCTGGGATGTGGCCGAGGTGGAGTCGGCTCAGATCGCCGCGGATCTGGTGCAGCGGGCCTGCCTCAAGGAGCGCTACCACCGCCCCAACGGCTTTGGCCGCCGCCAGTGCCAGCAGCAGCCACTAATCCTCCACGCCGACAACGGCAATGCAATGCGCGGGGCGACGCTGGAATCACGGCTCGAGGAGATGGGCGTGCTCAGATCCTTCTCCCGGCCAAGGGTCTCAAACGACAACCCATACTCGGAATCCCTTTTCCGTACGGTCAAATACCGCCCCGACTACCCCAGCCGGCCATTCGCCAACAAAGAGGAGGCCTGTGAATGGGTGGCAGCATTTGTGGATTGGTACAACCACCGGCACCACCACAGCGCGATCAAATTCGTGACGCCCCACCAGCGCCACAGTGGAGCTGCCAAGGCCATTTGCCAGCAGCGCACTGATGTCTACGAGGCCGCCCGCCGTGCCAATCCAACGCGCTGGAGCGGTGCCACCCGCTGCTGGAGTCAACCGGCAGAAGTGTGGATAAACAAGCCAACAGAAGAGCCCGATCCGGTCCTGGCGCTACCCTTAATCAAGGCCGCCTGAATGGCAGCCAAGGAGTGACAACTTTCCTGAAAGTCACCGTTCCGGACGGGCGATACCGCCGTGGGGTTCGTTACCCGCAGTGGTTCCTGCTGCTGGTAGCCGTCCTCGGGATCCTGAGTGGCTGCCGCAGTTCCCGGGATCTGGAGGCGTTCGCCAGGAGGCACCGTGAGGCGTTGAATCAGGCGCTCGGCCTGGAGCTCAAGCGCTGGCCCTCGGATGCCACCTTTCTCTACCTCTTCAACAAGGCCCACCTGCAGGAATTTGGGCAGGTGCTGCAGGCCTGGATGATCAGCCAGATCCCAGGCGGGGCTGATGGTCTGGACCAGTTGGTGTGTGACGGCAAGACCCTGCGCGGCTCTGCCATCGAGACGGAGGAGGGCAGCCACCGTTTTGTGGCCAAGGTGACGGTCTATGCCCGGGCCCTTGGCGTCGCCATGGCCCAGAAGGCCTACGACACTCACGAATCCAGCGAGCGGGCTGCTCTCAAGGATCTGCTGAGCAGCCTTGACCTGGAAGGCGTGCTGATCCAGGCGGACGCGCTCCACACGACGCAGTCGTTTTTCACTGGTGCCTCTCCCAGGGGGCCGACGTGCTCCTGACCGTCTAGCCGAAGGCTTCTCCGAAGGAGTAGAGCAACCAGAAGAGCCTCTACCGCCAGATCGGCAGCCAGTTCCAGGGAAAGGGTCACATCCCGTTCACGGCAACCGACCGCGAGAAGCGCCACGGGCACGACACCGTCTGGGAGCTGCAGGCCCTAGCCGAAGGCTTCCGCGGAGCGGTAGGAGGCCCCGGAGCACATCAAGGCCAACTGGCCTGGCAGCGCCTGGATCGTGGAGGTGATCACCGACACGCTGACCCGCAAGGGCAAGCGCAGCGTGCGGCGGCATCTATTCCTCACCAGCGTGCGCACCACTCCAGAAGCCTTGCTGCGCCTGATCCGGCAGCGCTGGAGCATTGAGAACGAGTGGCACTGGGCCCGCGACGCCCAACTGGGTGAGGACGCCCATCGCTACGCCAACCGGATCGGTGCTCCAGTGTTCGCCTTCCTGCGCACCATCGTGATGAACTTGCTACGGCGCGGCGGTTACCGCTCGATCCGCCAAGGTCTGCGCGAGCTGGCCTACGACATCAAGGGAATGCTGGCGCTGGGAGGAGTGACAAAAGCCAGGAGCGCACCTTGAACATACTTTTAGTTCGCTGCACAACAAAAAGCTATGATCGGGAGTAGCACTGCAGTTGGCTTATGGGCCTTATTGACCTTAAAACAATACCTGCCGGACAGACCTTCAATGCTGATGTGGTCATTGTCGGCGCTGGAGTCGCTGGTCTTGTTCTTGCGGATGCACTGCGAGGCAGCGGAATGTCTGTTGACGTGTTGGAGGCAGGGGGGGCCTCGTTAGAGCCAGAGAGCCAGGCCCTTTATGAAGCTGAGATGGCCGGAGTTCTACATATGGGTACAACCGAGGGACGCTTCCGCGTATATGGAGGGTCATCCATTCGCTGGGGAGGGCAACTACTACCCTTGAGGGCTAGCGATTTCAATGTCAGGCAGCATATTTCCTTCAGTGGTTGGCCTATAGGCTTTAGTGATCTAGAGCCTTACATACGAACCTGTGAGGAGTTGCTTGGCGTTAACCATACACCGTACAATTCCGATCTACTACGGCAACTGCCTATGCCAAGGCCTAGCCTTACTGAACCTGATCTGCTGTTACGTTTTTCAAAATGGGCACCTTTTCGGTGTAGGAACCTAGCTCACACGCTGGGGAAGCGATGCCTGGCTGAACCAAAATTCCGAATCTTTCTACATGCTTGCGTCAGCGCAATAGAGTTGAACTCAGATGGACACCATGTTGAATATTTGAGAGCAGTTACACCGAATGGCAGCATCTATAGTTTTCATGGGAAGCAGATAGTGATTTCAGCCGGGAGCATCGAGACAAGTAGGCTCCTACTTGCTTCACGCAGCGTTCACACCAACGGGATATGCAACTTGACTGACCAATTGGGACGCTGGTTTCATGATCATCTCTCCGTCAAAGCTGCAACACTTATGCCATTCGGTAGACGCAAGTTTCTCAATATGTTCGCACCATGGTTTATTGGAGATACACGGCACACTATAAAGCTGGAAACCAGCGATGCCTGGCAGGAGAAACATTCATGCCTCAACGTGATGGGTCATTTGGTTTTTGAGTCAGCCGAAAACTCCGCTTTTGCCTGGCTTCGACAACAACTATTGGCTCAACAGAGCAATTTAGGAAGCAATGAAAAGCTTGCGAACCCGAGCCTTCAACAGTTACCCAAGGAAACTCTTGATTTGCTCTACCTAATTTGGAAAAGAGTAGTGCGTCAAAGACGCTGGTGTCCATCAAATGCAGAAATCAAATTATGCATTGATACCGAACAGCAACCAAACCCTGATAGTCGCATTCGATTATCGAAGACACTCGATGCAATCGGTATGCCCAAGGCTGTAGTGCAATGGCAATGGGGAGAATCTGAGCGCCATGCGTTTCAGTCATATAGGAACTTGTTTAACCGACAATGGAGCATATGGGACTTAGGTGAAATATACTGGAATGAAAGCTTTGAGGCTGGCAGTGGGTGGGAAAAGAGTGTTTCAGATATCTACCATTTGATGGGTGGAACCCGCATGTCTCTTGGCCCTAAAGACGGAATTGTCGACGCGGAATTGAGGGTACACGGGATTGATAATCTCTCTGTGGCTAGTCTTTCGGTGTTTCCAACAGGCGGTAGTTCAAATCCCACCTTTACCTTGATGATGCTGACTCTACGCTTGGCAGACCGTCTCTTGTCACGTAGACAATAATTCACAAAACGATAGATGCTCCACAGCACACGTTGTGAGACAATATCAATACGAAATTATTCCTAAGAGCTGCACCCAACCCCCTAAATGCTTAGATCATGAACCAGTAGTGTCTCAAATGCAATTGATCACGCCGCCCCATTGCTGCAATGACAACTATGTTGAAACATTACCTATTAATCCACAGGCGTGATCACGCCTGCAGTGTTTGCCCTGTTTAATTGTGTAAAGTTAATATATTTATATCATCAAGTGACCTGTTCAGTGCCAACCTCTTGGTCTGCTCCACTGCAGGAATGGCCTCCCGTCTCGGGTGGCAAAGCAAAGGTCGGAATATTGGCTAAGATTGGAAGAACGGGCATCCCCATGCCTTTTAGCCAACCCAAAAGCGACACTAATTATGAACTGGCTACATCAGCCTAAATGCTTTGTGCATAAAAGGGCTGATCTTGACAATCAATTTGGCCAACTTGCTTCCTGCCTATTATTCATGAGTACATTCCATGCTATCTATTCAAGTAACGCCTTCACAGACTTGCAAATATATCAAAACATTTGAGCAACACTGAGACAAACAATTATCACAATTACACACAATCACCATAGCTATAAGAATTTGAGAATCACTATCCTACAAGGTGCTTTCTTACCCGTACCCACCTTGCGTGGTGGTGCGGTTGAAAAAATGTGGTTTGAACTCGGCAAGCAATTTTGCTCGAAGGGCCATACGGTAACCCAGGTTTCCCGGCGATTCCCAGGGTTACCAGCATCGGAAACTATTGAAGGAGTCAAACACATACGCATAAAAGGCTATGATTGGCCGTCTAATCCCTTGATGCATAAACTTCTTGATTTTATCTATACGCTTAGATCATTAAAATCTCTGCCTAAGGCGGATATTTTAATAACAAATACTTTTTGGTCGCCAATACTGGCTACTCCTTTCCAGCATAGATTTGGACGAATTGTTGTTGACATACAAAGAATACCAAAGGGCCAAATTCGTTTTTACAGTTCGGTAGCATGCCTCAGAGCCAATAGTTCATCGGTACAACAAGCAATTATAGCCGAGGCCCCAAATCTTGCGAATAAAGTAGCAGTCATTCCAAACCCACTACCATACAACCCCCCTCCATTGTTATCAACTAAAACTGAGAAAGTTATTCTTTATTGTGGAAGACTCCATCCAGAGAAAGGAATTGACCTATTGCTTCACGCTTTCCAATTAGCCTGTCAGCGAGGATTATCTAATTGGTCACTCCGCTTGGTAGGCTCTGCAGACGTCTCAGCAGGCGGAGGAGGCTCTGTGTGGATAAAACGCCTAGTTAACTTGTATTCAAGCGACGGTTTGCCAGTTGAATGGCTCGGTCCATTATATAACGAGCATGAACTTCAAGAACAATATAGTCGGGCGACCATATTTGTCTATCCGTCTCTCGCCGATAACGGTGAAAGTTTTGGTATGGCTCCATTGGAAGCAATGGCGTTTGGGGCAGTGCCAATTGTGAGCTCTGTAGCATGCTTTCAAGACTTCATAAAGCCTGAAGTTAATGGTTTAATATTCAATCATAGGCACCTAGACGCAGTGACGATACTTTCTACTGCTATCATAAAATTGGCTAACAGTCCAGAGGTGTGCAGTATTCTCAGCAGAAATGCTCTTAAGGTACGGCAAACCCACCATCCATCTGCTATTGCAGAAGAATTTATAAACTGTTTCGCTGCTCAATTCAAAGACTAAGCTTCTTATGCCGGCCCATAAGTACAAATAGTAATTGATGTGTCAAAGCTGTTATAATGGTGAAATTTATAGATTATTGCGTTGTCAGTACTTGAAAGTATCGTATCGAAGGCGCGATGATTGACCCTTGCAAATCCTAACATGAATTATGTACTAGGTATCAGTTACTTACCATATAGCGCAAGACTCTTACATCAAAACTGAGTTGGAACTACTCAATTCACTAAATAATAAGAAAGCTACTATATTCCCTATGAAAGGGGTAGGAGAATAATTGCATTCTAGCAATATAGCGTTGCGAGTAGCCACGCACAGTTTTATGTCTGAATATGTCAACAATTCGCTCTCACAGATAAACACCAAATAAAGATTATGGATTTTTATACCATGTTAATACCAGATACTTTTTGGTTCAAAAAAATTGCAAAGACCCTATCAGAGATTGACGCTAGGGAAGTTCGACAGGCGGGGTTGCTACTCACTGATAATTGTAGGTGAATCCCTAGGCAGACACCAAACAGCGGTCGTGGTGGACACTTGATTGCTGGTGCCATCCGCTAGAATAGGAGATAGCTTGGAGATCCATAGATCTATTCAATTATCAACAATCCCCACCTACAATGAGATTCCATATAAGAAAGTATTTTATTGCTTCAGCTTTATTTGTTTTTGCGTCAATACTTAACTTTGCGTTTCCCTCCTTCGGCTTATATCCTATATACATAGTACCATTATGCTATACAGCAACGAATTGCAACCGACTCATAGCAATATTTTTGGCTATAGCTACGTCTACCATTACTGTTCTCCTTGCGTTACCGAATCACAACCTGGCAAATTTAAAAATAGACATCATTATAGTGCGCTCAATATTGATGCTTTCTGTGATTTTTTTGTATATTAATTATCATATAACTGTTTCCGCATCGAGAAAAAGAATTGAAGCTCTCCAATCACTGCTTCAAACCTGCGCAAATTGCGGCTCTATTCTATGCTCTGACAATAAGTGGCAATCGGTTCCTCCACTGAAAACATACCTTCAAGATCAAAAAATAAGTTTAGTTGAGTCCTGTTCACAGCCAAATTGCAAACAAATCTAGTACCGCTACAAATGAAGATCCTCCATGTGATCCAATCAGTAAATCCTCAACACGGTGGGCCTATTGAGGGAATCCGCCAACAGGCAAGACAACACAAACTCCAAGGAACCATTGTTGAGATAACGAGCCTTGACAGCGTAGACGACAACTTCCTTGCTTTTCCTAATACCCCAGTTTACCCCTGCAAGTTAACATTTTTCGACAACATATTTCCAGTGTCACTGCTGAAGTGGCTTAAACTGCATCATTCTAGATACGATGCAATAATTTTAGATGGAATTTGGGGCTTCCATCTACTTGCTAGCTGGTTAGCACTTAGGAAATCAACCACTCCTTACTACATATTTAGCCATGGCATGCTTGACCCTTGGTTTAAAAATACTTACCCGGTCAAACATTTAAAAAAATGGCTGATTTGGCCTTGGGCTATATACCCTGTAATACGCGACGCAGAAGCACTTTTATTCACCTGCGAGCAAGAAAAGTTATTAGCTCGCGAATCCTTTTGGCTCTATGATTGTCAAGAAGTTGTTATTGACTATGGTACAGAAGGAATTCCTAATCCCGAAGAAGACTTTTCACGTGAATTTTTAGACCAGCATCCTCAACTCGATCATAAGCAAGTTTTCCTATTTTTAGGGCGAGTCCATCCCAAAAAGGGGCCAGACTTGCTTATTAAATCTATTTCATTATTGCAAAAAGAAGGCCATTGGGATCCAGCAAAAATGCAAGTTGTAATGGCTGGCCCTGCCGACAGCAAATACGCTAGGCACCTTGTCAATATTGCAAATAAACTTGGTGTATATGATTCAATTTACTGGACTGGCATGATTACGGGGAATCAAAAGTGGGGTGCATTTCAAGCTGCTGATGCATTCATTCTACCATCCCACCAAGAAAACTTTGGTATTTCCGTTGCCGAGGCCCTTTCGTGCAGTCTTCCCGTCCTAATTTCATCTAAAATTAACATATACACTGAAATAGAAAAATGTCGAGCAGGTTTAGTTGAATTGGATGATCTTCATGGAACAGCAAATCTAATCAGGCGATGGCTTGCTCTTGATCAAAACCAAAAGTCTGTCATCAGGAGGGCCGCGAGGGATTGCTTTGAAAAACGATTCCATATATCAAAGACTTCTGAATCTATTAATAGGACATTATTAAGAGGGATGATTGCTAAGAAACGTACACATGATTTACCTGGGTAAGTTGATATCAAAGTATTGCTAATGCTATCCCTTATACCAGCAAAGCGGAGGGTGTTGTCAGTTATATATTATTATATTTGGCAATGGAGTCTTTAACTATTAGAACAGCACTTTGACTGGTCCGCGTTCAAATACCATTTAACCTGGAGTCTTGTCCAGGTTGTAGAAATTAGCTTGTTTCAGAGAAGATTATTTACTCATTATTAAGCTCTTGGAGGAAGTAGACTACATCTTTACACTAATGAAAGGCTTATTTGCCCGAAGCTAAAAATAAGGGGCTAGAAAGTTAAGATTTATTTCATAGTTACCAGTTTATGAGCTGCGTAGACTGCTTCGATGGGGTAGCTGAGCGGTACATAGAATTCTTGTAGCATTGATTTTACTCTAAAGCTGGTTCGTGATATTGCAATAAATATAGCATGCATGTGCTTACTATTTTAGATTAATGATATCGAGGCAAATTAGTGACAACCATTAGGCAAAAGCAATTATAGTCTTGGATAACGTTTGAGCATTTAATACGCCTTGTGCGAAAAAAGGCTGATAAAAGTACGTAATATTATTGCTAAATCAAGGGAAAATCTCCATTCCCGCTGATAGCGGAGATCTGCTTCTACTCGATTGGCCATGGATAACAGATCGCGGGTTTCTCCTCGCCATCCCTCTACCTGGGCCAATCCTGTAAGGCCAGGCTTAAAAGCATGGCGCTGCATGTAACCAGGAATCAGCTTTCTATAGCTTTCATTGTGATCGACTGCATGGGGCCTGGGCCCAACAATACTCATTTCACCTCTTAATACATTGATGAGTTGAGGAAGCTCATCTAGACTCCACCTGCGTATGAATTTTCCAACCTTTGTGACCCGCGGATCATCCTTACTTGCCTGACGAAGCCCCTTCGTCGTACCTGCTTCCATTACTCGCATGGACCTAAACTTTATCATTCGAAACTTTGAACCATTCATGCCGTAGCGGTCTTGGGCAAAAAATATGGGCCCAGGGCTGGAGACCTTCACCGCGATGGCGATGATGACCAGGAGTGGAGATAGCAGCAGTAGGGCAACGGCGGAAGTTATTAAGTCAAACATACGTTTTAAATTAGCAGTAAAACGTGAATGCTCGCCCCCCCAAAGACTGAGGCAGTGGGTATCGCCGAATTGCTCAACCTGGAAACGCATACCTTGGCCAGCCCAATGGGGTGCGTAAACTATTGGTAGACAAGTGTCACCGAAAAATTCGAGAATTTCATTCATATTGATTTCACTGCTGGGAAGGTGACTGAAAACAATTAGGTCCACAGTGTTGCTTGAAAGCCAGCGCCTCATATCACCAAGACTGCCTGAGCAAGGTATCAAATGCCCAGCTTGATAGTCTGGCCGAGGCGGATGGGGACTAAACCACTTCTCCATATAGAGGCCAAGCCAGGGGGCATTGATCAATTTACTGCTAAATTTGGCTGCTGCATCAGCAGAACCCCAGTAAAGGATTGAGCGACGATTGCCTCCTCGTATTCTGTGCAAGCGTAAATACTTACGCAAGCCAACGTGAGAAATTTCAAGCAAGACTAAGGTTATTGCTGCCCAAGCAACAAAACCAGTTCTGCCAAAGTATTCAGATGACCTAGTGAAGTAGGTTAATACCAGCAGCACCATTATTACAATGAACCACCGGTTAACTATCTTGAGAAAGAGATCCTTGAGACTTCCCTGCCGAAAACGGTGACTTTCAGGAAAGTTGTCACTCCTTGGCTGCCATTCAGGCGGCCTTGATTAAGGGTAGCGCCAGGACCGGATCGGGCTCTTCTGTTGGCTTGTTTATCCACACTTCTGCCGGTTGACTCCAGCAGCGGGTGGCACCGCTCCAGCGCGTTGGATTGGCACGGCGGGCGGCCTCGTAGACATCAGTGCGCTGCTGGCAAATGGCCTTGGCAGCTCCACTGTGGCGCTGGTGGGGCGTCACGAATTTGATCGCGCTGTGGTGGTGCCGGTGGTTGTACCAATCCACAAATGCTGCCACCCATTCACAGGCCTCCTCTTTGTTGGCGAATGGCCGGCTGGGGTAGTCGGGGCGGTATTTGACCGTACGGAAAAGGGATTCCGAGTATGGGTTGTCGTTTGAGACCCTTGGCCGGGAGAAGGATCTGAGCACGCCCATCTCCTCGAGCCGTGATTCCAGCGTCGCCCCGCGCATTGCATTGCCGTTGTCGGCGTGGAGGATTAGTGGCTGCTGCTGGCACTGGCGGCGGCCAAAGCCGTTGGGGCGGTGGTAGCGCTCCTTGAGGCAGGCCCGCTGCACCAGATCCGCGGCGATCTGAGCCGACTCCACCTCGGCCACATCCCAGGCCACCACTTTGCGGCTCCAGACGTCGATCACCAGGTAGAGGTAGAGCCACACACCCCGCACCGTGGTCGGCAGGAAGCTGATGTCCCAGCTCCAAACCTGGTTCGGGCCATCCGCCCTGAGGCGCGGCACCGAGCGCGGTTCTTGAGGCAGCCTGGCCCTCCCCCGGCGGTGGCACTGACCCGCCTGGTGCAGCACCCGATAGAAGCTGCTCTCTGAACCAATAAAGAGCTTTTGATCGGACAGTGCCGGCACGATCTGCCCTGGCGGCAGCGCGGCGTACTCCGGCTGGTTGCACGTCAGCAGGATTCGCTGGCGCTCTTCCTCGCTCAGGCGGTGACCCACCAGCCGAGCACTGCCTTTACGGCGATCCACGCCGTCCCCATCACCCAGGAAGGCCTTCCGCCAGCGTTTGAGGGTGCGCAGGCAGATGCCGATCACACCACAGGCCCTCACCAGGCCGGCGCCCGCAGCATTGGCCTCCCCGATCAGCTCGATCACCTTCCGCCGGTGCACGGCGCTGGTCAGCCTTCCTCTTCCTCCGAACAGAAGGCATCCCACTTTTTTTGCAGCACCAGCAAAGCCGCCATCTCCGCCATGGCCTTCTCCTTGCGCTGCAGCTCCTTTCTGAGGGCTTTGATCTCCCGCTGGTCCTGGGCGCGGAGCTTCTCGAGCTCCTTCTGTTCGGCCATCGTCAGCACCGGCTTGGCGTTGGCATCCTGGGCCGCCTGCCGCCAACGGCTCACCTGCTCAGGGAACAGGCCCCGCTCGCGGCAGTAGGCGCTGAGTTCGGTGGCATTGAGCCCGGCGCTTTCCAGCACCACCGTGAACTTGTCGGCGGCGTTCCAGCCCTCTGGTTCCTTCTCGGATGCCGGCACCACCTCTCCCTGCAACCGCCAGGCCTTCCTCCATTTGTAGAGGGTCATCACGTGAATGCCCAGCTCCTCTGAAATCCGGGCCACGCTCTGCCTGTGGGGCGGGTGCATCCGTCTCCTCACATCAGCCTTAACGGCCTCGCTGTATCGGCGCATTGGTCATGTCCTCAAGCCCCCGGATGGATGGATCAAAGGGGTGACATCTTTCCTGAAACCGGGGGAAACTTCCATACATGCCAGAGCCTGGAAGCAGCAAGGCCGTTAGGCCAAGCACCCATAGCCAGCTGGGGAGCAGCAGCGGTGACGGTTCGGGGATGTATTGGCCCACAAGTAGCTGGAATGTTCCCGCCGCTATGAGCGGATCGCCTATCCTCTGGAAGCGAGCTAAGTCGCCGCCGCTTTGCCGAAGTATTCCGTTGAAGGCAGATGACTGCATAGCCTATTATAAACTAAACATCATGCAGAAAACAATCTTGTCAGGTTACCCTGCGTCAGCCGCCAATCCACTTGCAAATCAGCTAACAAAAATAGCTTACAAGACTCTACAGCAGAGCAAGGTTCTAATGGGAGCGGCCCACAAGCAGGTGAGCTCTCGGTTGATGGAGATGGTTGGCCCCTCCGGCTTGCCGCCAACTTTACCTACTCCCCCAGAGTTGCTTGAGGCCCTAAGTCGATCGATGGATGCGCTGATCTCTCTAGATTGGTTTCAGGCTGAGACGGGCCTCTATCCCACATCGCTGCTGTTTGATGCTCCTTGGCTTGATTGGGCGAGCAGGTATCCATTGATTTGGCTGGACATGCCGTCCATCTGGAATCGCCGCAGCCAGCGTAACGTGCGTGACTTGCCCGCCCTTGCAAAAACCGGCATTTTTCCAGAATATTACCTCCAAAATTTCCACCATCAGACCGATGGCTATTTGAGCGACCACTCCGCAAACCTTTACGACCTCCAGGTTGAAATCCTCTTCAACGGCACCGCTGATCCGATGCGGCGCAGACTGCTGGCGCCGTTGCTCCGTGGTCTTAAAGCTTTTGTTGGCCGGCCAGCTTCTCGAATACGGGTTCTAGACCTAGCTACAGGTACAGGACGCACCCTACGCCAAATTCGCGGTGCCCTGCCCAAAGCCCAGCTCGTAGGCCTCGATCTTTCCTCAGCGTACCTGCGTCAGGCCAACAAGTGGCTCAGCCAGTTGCCTGGCGAACTTCCCCAGCTCGTACAGGGCAATGCAGAGGCTACGCTATTTGGCTCAGGTACTTTTCAGGCTATTACCTGTGTTTTTCTCTTCCATGAGTTGCCTGTCGAAGCCCGTCAGCAAGTTATTAAAGAGGCCTTCCGCCTGCTAGAGCCAGGCGGTGTGATGGTGCTAGCGGATTCAGTGCAGCTAGCTGATTCACCTCAGTTCAGCCCGGTTATGGAGAACTTCCGGCGGATTTTTCATGAGCCTTACTACCGTCATTATATCACCGATGACATCGTAGCCAAGCTCAGGGAGGGAGGCTTTGAGGAGATCTCCGCTGAATCCCACTTCATGACTAGGGTTTGGTCAGCTCGCAAACCTGCCTAATCGCGCAGCAACCAAGTCGCCAGCATACCAAAAGTGCCCCAACGTATCCCTCGCCAAAACAGCCCATCTACCCGGTTGCAGTGGTGGAGTTGGCCGGGCAAGGGGTTGAGCATGCGCTGCATTAGGGCGAGGCGCTGCCGCTGGCGCCGCTGAAATACACCGCTACCTTGGATGGCCATACCAGCCTGGCTGAGCAGGGCATCGAGCAGATGCAGAAGTCGAATTGGCCTCATAGTTGTCCCACCCTCACCCCAGCCATGGCGAACTGGCACCAAGATGGATCTACCTGTGTGCAAACATCCAGTGCCAAGTTCCTTGACCGGTCAATTGGCAAAGCCTAGTTTCCGCTGGCCCGAGGGCGCCCATGGGCAGGCCGTTGCTCTCCAGCGCCAGCTGGCCCTCGGGGATAGAGATTGGCATGCCCTCAAGGGCCAGCGATCCAGGCGTGCCGCCGAGCAGCTGGCGGCGGCCCTGGTACTGCTGCTGGCTGGGGACGAGCCCGCCGCTAACCAGAGCGGCCCTGCCAGGTTGGCGGCCATTGAACTTGTGGAAAACGGCCTTGGTTGGCTCAAGGGCGAGCTGGCCGATCCTGGCTGCCCCAGCCACCGGCCGGTGTCAGCAGTTCGGCCCGCTGCCGACTGACGGCCAGTTGCAGCCGGTTGCCCCGGCTGCTCCAGCGCACGTCGTCGAAGCAGTGGTGGATCAGATAGAGCCCCCTGCCGCTGGCAGCATCGGGCTGCAGGGGCAGGGCGGCGATGCGCGCTGCCGGCTCCACCCCCGGGCCCTGATCCTGCACCTGCCAGACCAGCCAGCGGGGGGTTTCAATCCGGCGTACCCTCAGATATTTGTCTGGATCACAGCCATTGCCGTGGCGCACCGCATTGACCAGGGCCTCATGCAAGCCGAGCTGCACCTGGCCCTGCATCTGGCGGCAGCACACCGGTTCGATCAGCACCTCCAACAGCGGTGCCAGCTGCAGGGTGGAAGGCAGGATGAAATCCGACCAGCGCAGGGCCATCGGGCGGGAATCCGCAGGTGCCGATTTGACCCTAGGCCGTTGCAGGCCCTCCAGCTCCGCCACCCATACGCCGTTGCACGGCCGGGTGACTCAGCAGGGCATCCATCAGGCGCACCCCGCGTAGCTGGTTGACCAGGGGCATGTGGCCTTCCGGGGCCCCAATTGTCCACTGGAAGGATCCGGGGTAGCGGGTCCACTGGCGACCCTGCTTCCAGGCCAGCTTGGGCCAGAGCTGGTCCCAGCGCCTATTGCAGCTAGCCAGCAGCCTCGCCTGCACCGAAAAGCCAAAGCGGCCCCGGGAGAAACACACCCAAAGCCGATCCAGGCTCTCGAGGTCGAGCTCGGGCATGGTCCCCACTTCGCTGTAGTACACGTAACCCCGCTGCTCGGCAGCGGGGCCCGCCAGCTGGCGCAACAGGGCGCTGGTGAGCCGGTCAGCCTGTTCAAACTGCTGCAACATCAGGGCCCGTTGCAGTGGCTCAAACGACAGGGCAGCGGCGCTGGCACTGGCCAGCCAGCCAGCGCCATAGCGGGCGAGAAAGGCCTCGCTGAGACCATCCTCCTCCGCCAGCAACAGCTGGATCAGGAAGCCGGCCGCCCAGTCATCACTGCTCGGATCGAGCCGCTCCAGATGGTTTGCAATCAGCGGGCGCAGAGCCTGGCTACTGGCTTCCAAGGAGCCAACCATGGCACGTCGTTGCCGCCCGTTAGCAGCCTGAAAGCGCTCAAGCAGGGCCTCAGGTGTGGATGCAGCGGTGACCGGGGCTCCGGAAAGCATGGATGGGGGATTGAGCCTGATGCGGTGCCACGTGGGCCCACTATGTCAGCAGAGAATCCTTTCAGCCATGCCAGGCGGCACCCTATCGCTGACCGTGGATGCCTTCCTGGCGTCCGGCGGCCCGCTGGTGGACGTTCGCAGCCCCGGCGAATTTGACCAGGGCCATATTCCCCAGGCGATCAACCTGCCCCTGTTTAGCGATGGGCAGCGGGCCCAGGTGGGCATCTGCTATGGGCAGCAGGGCAGACAGGCGGCCGTGTTGCTGGGGCTAGCCCTGGTGGCCCCCAGGCTCCAGGAGCTGGCCCAGGGGCTCAGCGCCCTTGCCCAGCCGGGCCAACCCCTGCGCCTGCATTGCTGGCGTGGGGGTATGCGCTCGAGCAGCATGGCTTGGCTGGCCAGCAGTCTTGAGCTCCCCGTAGTGCTCCTCCATGGTGGCTACAAGGCCTTCCGGCGCTGGGTGCTGGCCAGTTTTGAACGGCCCTTGCCGCTGCTGCTGCTGGCTGGGCGCACCGGCACGGGAAAGACCAACCTGCTCGAGGCCCTCGCCCAGCGGGGCCAGGCGGTGGTGGACCTGGAGGGCCTGGCTAACCACCGCGGCAGCAGTTTTGGTGGCCTGGGCATGGCCCCCCAGCCCAGCAGCGAACACTATGAAAATCTGTTGGCCGCAGCCCTGCTGGCCCTCCAGGGGCGCTCCCCCATCTGGCTCGAGGCTGAGAGCGCCCAGGTGGGGCGTTGCCGCATTCCCGCCGCACTCAGGCGGCAAATGGGGGAGGCGCCAGCAATTGAGATCCGGCGATCCCAGCAGGAACGGGTCAGGCAGCTGGTGGCGACCTACGGCCCCCATGGCCAGGAGGCCCTGAGGGCAGCCACAGCACGCATATCACGCCGCCTGGGCCCCCAGCGCAGCGCAGCCGCCCTCGCTGCGATTGAGGCCAGCGACTGGGCCGGAGCCTGCGCGCAGATGCTCGATTATTACGATCGCTGTTACGACCACGAACTCACCCGGCGCGAGCGACCCCTGCTGAGCAGCTTCGATCTGAGTGACCTGGACCCCGCGGCAGCTGCGGAGCTTCTGATCAGCAACTCAAACTGGCAGCAGTCGTCCGCCAAGAAGGGGTACAGGCCAAGCTCCTAAGGTAGGTGTTTGTTCCCGCTTGCCATGGGCGCTGTCATTCAATTCTTTCGGGGTGTAGCAGAGCGTGCTGTACCGGATATCCGTCTGACCCGCTCCCGTGACGGCCGCACCGGCCAAGCCCTGTTTGTGTTCGAAGAGCCCGATGCCCTGGCCCCGGAGAGCATGGGCGACATCACCGGCATGTTTTTGGTGGATGAGGAGGGAGAACTGGTGACGCGGGAGGTCAAGGCCCGCTTCGTCAACGGCAAGGCCACGGCCCTGGAATGCACCTTCACCTGGAAGAACACAGAAGACTTCGAGCGCTTCATGCGCTTTGCCCAGCGCTACGCCGAGGGCCACGATCTTGGCTTTTCAGGCAACCAGGGCGAGGAGGAGGCGGAGCCTCAGGGTCAGGTGCGGGGTCAGCAAGAAGAGCTCTGAGCCATGAAATTCGGCCAATGGCTGGGGCTAGTGTCGCTTTTGGCATCCCTGGTGCTGCTCTGGAGCCTGCGCCAGAGCATGCTCAATTTGTTTGGCGCCTTGGTACTGGCCATGGGCCTCTGCACACTTACTGGATCCGTAAGGGAACGACTAAACTGCTCGAGAGCGTTAGCCCTATTGCTGAGTATCGGCCTAATTGGCACGATCCTGGCCATATTGCTGATAGCTGTTGTCCCGCTGTTTGTGGATCAGTTCTTGCATTTGCTGATCCAAGTTCCGCATGCTGGTGCCTTCGTACTTGATCTACTGCGCAATGCGATTGAAGAATCAAGCTCGGTTTTTAATGGCAAAAATGTTGGCAGCTTGACATGGCTAAAAGAGCTGCGAATCGACTACGTAGCAGCCGGCAATGCCTTAGCTAGTAGTCTAATCAAGTTCGCGGAAGAAGCCGGTTCTGGAATTGTACAGCTGTTATTTGTGATTGCACTATCCTTGATGGTTGCAGTCCAGCCGAATGCCTATCGGGAGGTAGGAATTCAGCTAATACCCTCCTTCTATCGACGACGCTTTCGCCAAGTGTTGGTGCAATGCGGCAACTCCCTCAGCGCCTGGATGGTTGGAGTGCTGATAAGCTCAATCTGTGTAAGCGCACTGTCAGCAATCGGCCTGAGCCTGCTGGGAGTTAAACTTGTGGCCGCAAACGCATTACTAGCTGGTCTGCTGAACATAATTCCAAACATAGGGCCGACATTAAGTACAGTTTTTCCTATGTCAGTGGCAGTTTTCGATGGACCCTGGAAATCCTTGGCAGTACTGCTACTGTACATTGGAATTCAGAATCTTGAGTCTTATATAATTACACCTGCGGTGATGCATAAGCAACTTAAGCTTCTGCCCGGCCTCACTCTCACGGCTCAACTTGTTTTTACTGTAATTTTCGGACCACTTGGGCTGCTACTCGCTTTGCCCTTAGCTGTATGTATTCAGGTGCTGGTGCGTGAGGTATTGATTAGCGACATTCTGGATCCTATAGGTCACAAAAACGTTGAGTGTTAACGAATTGAGCGGTCGTACCCTATTGGGAGCCTTTGCTCTTCTGGTTCTGGGTCTGCTGACTTGGGAACTGCGCTGGGTGCTGCTCGTGTTGTTCGGAGCCGTGGTGTTGGCAGTAGCCCTGGATGTGCCCATCTCAGCGATACGCCGGCTATTACCCCTAAACAGGCCAACGACACTAGTGGTTGTGCTGTTGGTTCTGGTGCTAATGAGTGGACTACTTGCCCAGATGCTACTGCCGGAATTGATGCAGCAGCTAAAACAACTAACCGACCTACTACCAGCCCTAGCAGCTCGCCTGAGCAGCCTGGCCAGCCAAGTCACCTGGCTGCCAAATCTGGAAGCACAGCTGATCGAATTGGGCACCTGGGATCGGTTACAACCTCTTGGCAGCCAACTGTTGGGCTATGCGGGTGGTGCGGCCAGCGCCACGATCCAGTTGCTGCTAATGGCCCTACTTGCAATCCTGTTGGCACTTGATCCTCGCAGCCACCAGAGGTTGATTCTCGACTTAACACCGGCCTTTTGGCGACCGCAGATGGGCGCGCTGCTCAGCGAGTGCCGCGAGGGCTTAGGCGGTTGGCTGGCTGGTATGACAATATCTGCAATAAGTGTGTTTCTGCTCACCTGGGCAGGTCTGGCCCTGTTGGGGGTTCCATTGGCCCTAATAAGCGGTCTCCTGTGCGGTCTAATGACATTTGTCCCCACGGTCGGCCCAAGTGCTGCAACCCTTCTGCCATTATCAATTGCACTGCTGGGAACTCCAACCAAACTGATTCAGGTTTTGGTATTTCGTCTAACACTGCAAAATTTCGAAGCATTTTTGATAACGCCGATTATGCTGCGACGCACTGTTAATCTTCTTCCAACTGTGGCGCTCATCTCACAGCTTTGCCTTGGGGCCCTGCTGGGTCTTGCCGGGGTTCTCTTAGCACTTCCACTGGCGGTAGTTTTACAAGTGATATTTAAAGAAGTAATTGCTAAAGAATTAATGGATAGATGGACCTAGACAACCGATAGTTAACGCATATCAGATTTTAAACGATCAGCGAGTCGCAATGCAAGCATCATCAGTGTCAGCGTAGGGTTAGCGGAACCACCGGTAGGGAAAACCGAAAGGCTTGCAATTGACAAATTAGCAATTCCATGAACTGCCAAGTCCGAGTCAACGACACCAGAGTTAGGATTTTTAGACATACGAGTGCCGCCCATAATATGATAGCTGTCAATGGCATGCTTTTCCCAGTCACTACTTTCATCAAAATCAACAAGCCAGGTAAGCTCTCCAAGATTCCAAGCCTTCCACTGGGCGGCAAATAGCTGCTTGTAGGCAGCAAAAGATCTACGTTCGCATTCTCCCCAATGCCAATGAATAACGGCTTTTGGCATCCCCAAAACGTCAAAGTTACGAGAGAGGGTGATCCTGTTATCGGGGGTAGGACATTGCTCAGAATCAATCCTAAGCATAATATTTGCAGTTTTCGGACACCAAAGCCGCCGAGCAGCTAACCGCATCCAGATTAGGTAAAATATGTCAAATATTTCTGCAGAAGACGTAAGAAGCGGGACAGAGCGTAAGCAGTGGGGAGCAAAACCAAATTTATATGAATGCACCTGATGACTAAGCCAAGCAAAAAGCGATGAACTTTTATATTCAAACAAAATTTGTCCGCTAATATTTGTTACCTTATTGCGAGCCTGCCATGCAGCTGTGGTCGAAAATTTTAAATTATGGCGTGTATTTTCTAGGTACCAAGGAGAGATCATATTCAAGAACTTCTCTCGATCCTTAGGACATAGAATGGCCGCATTCACGGCTAGATGATCGTGAAACCAGCGGCCGAGGTGGCCTGATGAATTACCAATACCATTACTATGTACACTGCTAGATGCGAGTAGAAGTCTACATATTTCGATACTTCCAGCTGCGAGTACGACCTGCTTTCCGTGAAAGCGAAAAGCTTTTCCGTTGGCTGCTCGGACTTGTACATAGCTTACGCTAGAGCCAGATTCATCAGTGAAAATGTTGGTTGCTGTGGCATGCAAAAAGACCCGGGTATTTTTATCGTCAATACACTTTTTACCGAGAGTGCGGGCCATATTTCGATATCTATAACCAGCCCTTTTAGAAAAACGATACTGTAAGCCTGGTTCGCTCAAGGGTGGAACTGGGGAAGAAAGGTAGTTTTGTAAATCTGAACAATATGAGAGATGGTCGACCCCCAGCAAAAGTTCAGCTGCATGCAGATATGGAGATAAATCAGAAGAGCTAAGCGGCCAGCCAGTGTTTGGAATATGGGTCTTCAATTCAAAGTCGCTCGGCATCATGGTTAAAAGTTGAGCGCCCCAACGACTCGTGGAGCCACCATACATTCGGAAACGACCATCTTTAGTGCCTGCATGGTATTTACCAGCCATCTCAGCATCGTTCATATCATGACTTGTCTGTTCGTAGGTAAGTCCACCCGTTTCGAGAATATCAACAGTAAAACCAGCAAACCTAAAACGATCTGCAATAACTAACCCAGCAACACCAGCTCCAACTACAAGCAGATCACAATGAAACTCGGAGGTAGTATTAGCTTGCGCAAGGTCAATAATAGACATTAAAAATGGGGTAAGCTAGAGGGAAAGGTGCTAGATATATAAAAATCTAAATAAGACAAAATGCTAAGCTTTAGCCAATTAATACGTAATAACAAAGGGTGTGGATGCCGGCAAAAAATTACGAGGGGTGAGCTTGGTAAATGAATTTATACTAGCCCATCCCGTGCGCATGGGAAGAGATTAAAAAAAGGGACATGCTCATGGCAGCGAAAACACCATATCTGGAAAAATTATCAACGCAAAGAAGACAGGCGGATCTCCGTCATTTTGAGCTGAATAATAAGTTCATAATATGCTAACATTAAGCAATAACTCAATCCAGCTTGACCCTCAAGAAAACCGCCACGCAATACGTAAGTAAACAAAAAACGCCCCAGTGGCCAACCAGGTAGCTGCCCAAGCAGGAGCTTAAGGGTTTTGTTTCGATTAGTCGGGCTAGCTACAAAAATGTCGGAGAATCTTGCCTTGTGTAAAGATCGTTCATTTGCCTCTAGAGTTGCGTAACGGTTGTGCCTGTGAATCCAAGCAGACCAACCCTTACTGAAACCATAATGGAGATAGGGTTCCCTTAAAAACTGAAGCATCCCAATCACAGTCCCTTCTTTTTGACCATGCCCTACGTCAATAAACCGTACTCGTTGATTGCGTATTAAGCGAACTTGCCACTTAGGAAAATTGTCAGAGTTCTTAAGCCATACACCATTTAAGAGCATCTTACAGCAACAGAAAAAACCTGCGATTTCATTGGAAGCGGTGTCAATGGCTCTCTCAACAGCTGAACGGAAATTTATTGTGGCAACTTCATCAGCATCTAGAAACAAAATCCAATCATCCGGAGACTTAAGGTTCAATTGATCAAGTGCCCAGTTGCGCTGAGCGCCAAAAGCTTCGAAGGGATGCTCGAGTAGTAACGAACCATGATCAATCGCGATCTGCCTCGTTTGGTCTGTACTGCCGGAGTCAACTACAACCAGTCTACCAAAGCCTTCTAGCGATAAAAGACAACGGGGCAGGTCAGCCTCCTCATTCATAGTCAAAACAACAATAGTAAGGTCTTTCATAATACGCAATTAAAAAAACTCATAAATTATCAAAGAGTCTATGTTTTACTTAGGGGGCGGGCAGGATTACCAGCTACCACTGTATCTGGCGAAACATCACGTGTGACAACCGAACAAGCGCCTACAACTGAACGGCATCCAATTTTTACACCAGGCATAACAAAGACACGTGCGCCAATAAACGTATCATAATCTACAATTATAGGGGCGGTCACAAGAGGGAGCTCAACAGTGCTTAAGTCATGCGTTCCAGTGCACAAATAGGACTCCTGGCCGATAACAACGCGCCTTCCTATTATAACCTGATCAAGTGAATATATATTAGATCTATCACCTAAGCTAGCACCAGACCCTAGCGTTAAATTCCAAGGTACCTGTATTCGTGCACGCTGATGTACAAAGGGGGTACATTCGACCTTAGCACCAAATAAACGAAGGATGAGAAGGCGCCAGCGATTAAGAGGCTTTGGGGTCCAAGCGCAGAGGAGTGACCATGTGATCTCCCAAGTCAATAGACCTAGCCGCTGCTTCCTAGTCCAGGGGGATGTACCACGAGGTGGCAAGTTTAAATGAGCAGGCATAGTAATTAATCACAAACAATCAATGCAGCTCTAATATAACATATAATCTACAGTAGGGCACCTCGAAAAATACGATCAGCCCTTGCGTTGAGGCGACTATAGCTTATAATTTGGATAGTTAATTGCATCCCTGGTACGGTGACTTTCAGGAAAGTTGTCACTCCTTGGCTGCCATTCAGGCGGCCTTGATTAAGGGTAGCGCCAGGACCGGATCGGGCTCTTCTGTTGGCTTGTTTATCCACACTTCTGCCGGTTGACTCCAGCAGCGGGTGGCACCGCTCCAGCGCGTTGGATTGGCACGGCGGGCGGCCTCGTAGACATCAGTGCGCTGCTGGCAAATGGCCTTGGCAGCTCCACTGTGGCGCTGGTGGGGCGTCACGAATTTGATCGCGCTGTGGTGGTGCCGGTGGTTGTACCAATCCACAAATGCTGCCACCCATTCACAGGCCTCCTCTTTGTTGGCGAATGGCCGGCTGGGGTAGTCGGGGCGGTATTTGACCGTACGGAAAAGGGATTCCGAGTACGGGTTGTCGTTTGAGACCCTTGGCCTGGAGAAGGATCTGAGCACGCCCATCTCCTCGAGCCGTGATTCCAGCGTCGCCCCGCGCATTGCATTGCCGTTGTCGGCGTGGAGGATTAGTGGCTGCTGCTGGCACTGGCGGCGGCCAAAGCCGTTGGGGCGGTGGTAGCGCTCCTTGAGGCAGGCCCGCTGCACCAGATCCGCGGCGATCTGAGCCGACTCCACCTCGGCCACATCCCAGGCCACCACTTTGCGGCTCCAGACGTCGATCACCAGGTAGAGGTAGAGCCACACACCCCGCACCGTGGTCGGCAGGAAGCTGATGTCCCAGCTCCAAACCTGGTTCGGGCCATCCGCCCTGAGGCGCGGCACCGAGCGCGGTTCTTGAGGCAGCCTGGCCCTCCCCCGGCGGTGGCACTGACCCGCCTGGTGCAGCACCCGATAGAAGCTGCTCTCTGAACCAATAAAGAGCTTTCTTGATTACCCATAAGCCTCCGCAACCCTGAGATCCCGCTCCGTGCAGGGCATGCAGCAACAGACCGCATTGGCAATGCGATCAGTCATCGCAACCATCGAGAAGCGCCGGTTGAACCGGAAGCAGAAGCCGCCCAGGTAGCGCCTGGCGTACTTGTCGAAATTGAAAGCGTGGAAGGTGCCGTTGAAGCCGGTCTTGAGGTTGCCCAGCACGGTGTTGATCCAACGGAACTGCGGCAAGTCGTTTGGGTGCTTCCCACCGGTGACGATGGCGTGATGGCTGCAGCCTGCCGTGGTCACGGCACGAAAGCAGGCCAGGCCATCGGAGAGCACCTGACTGCCGGGCGCCAGATGGCGCTTGGCCCACTCAGCGATGGCCTCTGAGCTGAAGCCACTCACGGCTGTGATCCTGGCGTGAATCAGCCGGCCCGCCTCATTCAAGGAGACGGCCGCGACGATGGGGATCTTGTTCTCTGAACCCCGACCTGCCTTGCCGCCCGGCAGTTCTCCGCCGAGGTAGGAATCATCGATCTGGACTTTTCCCCGCAGCAGGTAAGCCTCCTCCCGATCAGCCATCGCCCGCAGAATCTTGTGGTGCAGCAGCCAGGCGGTGTCGTAGTTCACGCCCAGGTGGCGGCTGAGCTCCAGCGAGGAGATCCCTGTTTTGGCCTGCCCGATCATGTAAAAGGCCAGAAACCAGGTGGTCAGAGGCAATTTCGTGGCCTGCATGATCGTGCCAGCCGTGAGCGTGGCCTGATGGCCGCAGCTGCGGCACTGATAGCGCTTGAGCCTGCGGCCATAGACCAGCCCATGCTCATGGCCATTGCAGCGGGGACAGCGGAACCCACCGGGCCAGCGCGCCTTCTCCAAAGCAGCCTCACATTGCACCTCGGTGCCGTAGAGCCGCTGGAAGTCAGGCAGTGAAAGGCCTTTCTGGAACTGGATGACGTTGCGCGCCATGACTGAACTGGTATGTGCGTACCAGTCTACGGCCCAGGCTCGCGGTGCGCGGAGCGAGCTGGGTAATCAAGAGAGCTTTTGATCGGACAGTGCCGGCACGATCTGCCCTGGCGGCAGCGCGGCGTACTCCGGCTGGTTGCACGTCAGCAGGATTCGCTGGCGCTCTTCCTCGCTCAGGCGGTGACCCACCAGCCGAGCACTGCCTTTACGGCGATCCACGCCGTCCCCATCACCCAGGAAGGCCTTCCGCCAGCGTTTGAGGGTGCGCAGGCAGATGCCGATCACACCACAGGCCCTCACCAGGCCGGCGCCCGCAGCATTGGCCTCCCCGATCAGCTCGATCACCTTCCGCCGGTGCACGGCGCTGGTCAGCCTTCCTCTTCCTCCGAACAGAAGGCATCCCACTTTTTTTGCAGCACCAGCAAAGCCGCCATCTCCGCCATGGCCTTCTCCTTGCGCTGCAGCTCCTTTCTGAGGGCTTTGATCTCCCGCTGGTCCTGGGCGCGGAGCTTCTCGAGCTCCTTCTGTTCGGCCATCGTCAGCACCGGCTTGGCGTTGGCATCCTGGGCCGCCTGCCGCCAACGGCTCACCTGCTCAGGGAACAGGCCCCGCTCGCGGCAGTAGGCGCTGAGTTCGGTGGCATTGAGCCCGGCGCTTTCCAGCACCACCGTGAACTTGTCGGCGGCGTTCCAGCCCTCTGGTTCCTTCTCGGATGCCGGCACCACCTCTCCCTGCAACCGCCAGGCCTTCCTCCATTTGTAGAGGGTCATCACGTGAATGCCCAGCTCCTCTGAAATCCGGGCCACGCTCTGCCTGTGGGGCGGGTGCATCCGTCTCCTCACATCAGCCTTAACGGCCTCGCTGTATCGGCGCATTGGTCATGTCCTCAAGCCCCCGGATGGATGGATCAAAGGGGTGGCATCTTCCTGAAACCGGGGGAAGCACAACCGAAACGAACGGACAGATGAAAATTTAAACTATAGCCAGGAATTCAAGAAAACAATTTAGGCCTTACAGCACTAGCAGATAAAACAAGCAAGGAAATGATATAATAAGCCAAAAGACAATATTAAAATGCTAGACTTGCAATATGGTGGTGGGGGTGGTAGTGTACGTTGGGGCGTATAAGGTTAAAACAGTCAGACAGGTTGTGATAGTAAGTTTCCTACTGCTGATATTAATCCCTGCTCATAGACTGACCAGCTGAGCTCTGCAGCTCTACGTAGGCATGCCTCGCGCATCTCGATAAGTTGAGAACGATTGTCTGCAAGTTGTTGTAAGCATTCAGCGATAGCAAGGCTGTCCCGAATCGGTACAATAAAACCTTCCACGCCATTTCGAATGGTGACCGAGGCTCCGGAATTTGGTGTCGTTATCACGGGTAGTCCCTGGGAGAGAGCCTCACTGATCACGAGGGCATAACCCTCGAAAAGTGAAGGCAATACGAGTACATCGTGCTGACGCATCTGCTCCAGAACCTGATGGTGAGGCAATGAATCGATCCAGCGATGACGCCTGAGAGCCGCCAACAGAGGCCGGCATTCAGGCGGAGTCACCCTGCCTATAAGAGTTAGGCTAACCTGTGATCCCAGAGATTGAACTGCTTCAAGTGCGTAGGAAAGACCCTTGCGCTGGCCAAGAGAACCAACGTAGATAACTCGTAATGGGCCGCTGGTAGGAGTGTGTGGCGAGGCGGTCAATGGAGGCGGTGAACCGAACGGTACCACAACAACCGGCTTGGCGTTGATCTTATAATCTTGGAGGGTACTGCGCACAAATTCGCTGGGCACGACGACTAAGTCGGCGAGTTGCAACTCCTGATCCTTACGAGCCAGCTTAGCAGTGCTATCTTTCAGACCAGTAAGTGTACATGCCCATTCAGGCTGGAGCTCACTCTCTTCCTGAAAAATCCTTTGGCCGGCCTGCCAATAGCCAATGGGCAGGTCGTAGATACGTCGCAAACCAAGGCGTTCAGCCGCCTGGAAGGAGCTCAGGGCAGCATCTTCATAGGCATAAATAGCCTGGAGTCCTTTTTGGCTAGACAAGCGGGAGGCTACATGACGATCAAAGCTATAAAAAACTGCATCAATCGAAAGAGGGCCATGCTCATGGCGTTGCAACCAGAACAGGGACAGACTGGAGCTGAGCAAGCGTCCTAGTTCACGCCAATGGTGGCTGTGCTGAAGCGATAACGGCACATCGTAAAAAGTACGACGGCCAAGCTGGATTGCAACAGAAGCCGGCAAAAAACGGGCTAAAATAGAATCAGGATCCCAGCAGATACAGCTATCAAGCTCCTGCAGCCATCCTGCAGAATAAAAAGCACGGGATGCGGCACGGAAAAATGTATTTCCTAATGGATGAGCGAGCAACAACATAAGATTACTCAACAAAACCTATAGAACGACAAAAAAAGGCGCTATCCTTGTCAATTTGCTTTATTTTTTTTGCTGGGTGCCCGCCATAGAGAGTCCAGGGTTCATCAAACGAGTTATTAAGCAACGAGAGAGCTCCAAGTACACTGAAATCTGGTAAAGTACTGCCGCCGAGGATTATGCAATTTGTGCCAACAAAACAATATGAACCTATCGTGATTGGCTCAGAACTTTGACGGTTAAGTTTTAAATCAATAGAGTGGCTTAGCAACTGAGATTGATAGCCAGCTATGGTCGTGTAAGAGCCGATAGCAATGCTATTGGTGGCATCAATATGATGGTTTTTGGTAATAGCGGAGTGATCGCCAATAATTAGTTCAGCCCGACGATTGGGTTGATGTGCAAAGTGGGGAGAAGGCTTGCCGATTGGAAAACCTGTAATCCAGTTACTACGACCAATTGTGGCATGTTTGCCGAGAACAAGAGTTTTTAGGTTTACAACAACCGTGAAATCTCCAATACGGGAACCTGCATCCATAGTCAATTCATTGGGATATACCCAAGAAAACCCAATACGTGCGCTAGGATTAATATTATAGCGATAGAGGCCTTGAAGTATGGGGCGCTTCAGCGACCAATGCATCGGCACAATACAAACCTTAACCAGCGTGGACAACAAGCGGGTAAAATTCACTGCTGGTAAGCGAAGGAACGGTAGGCTTCGCCAATTAATACAGGATCGTAGCGTTGGGTGTTTGTGAGCCCCAAACGGATCAGCCTCTCCCGCTCATTTGGACACTCTAGGGCCAAAACGTGCGCAGCGAAAGTGTCCACATCTGTAGGCTCTGCATATAAAGCACCATCGCCAGCCACCTCGGGGATTGATGTGGTAGTGCTGGCGATCACGGGGCAACAGCAGGTTTGAGCTTCAACTAGAGGCCAGCCAAAACCTTCGGAGAAAGAAGGGAAAAGTAGGGCATGAGCTTGGCAATAAAGTATATTTAGCAATGCGTGGCTAGGTCTAGAGACAGAAATCAAACGTGATCCGAGCGTATGGGTTCTTTGGAAAGCCTGTTCCGATTCAGTAAGGGGGGCACCTGCGAATACAAGCCGATAATGGCTGTCTGCACCAAGTGCTATCAAAACCTTAATAGCAAGAGCTCGGTTTTTGCGAGGAAGGGCTGAACCGACCATAAGAAGGTAAGGCAGCTCTGGTACTTGGCCCTTCTCGGCTGATGAAAGGCGAAAGGCCTGGTGGTCGGGGGTAAATGGCGCGTTTAGAGGGATAGGAATTACCGCGTATTGCTTGCTGTCGCCGGCGATGCCAGTCAAACGCTGATAATCGTAGAAGGTTGCTTGGGAATCAAATACGACGGCATCAGCGCGGCGAAGCCCAGCCATAATAAGTCGTTGAAGCAAGATGCCGATAGGCGAAGACTCACATGAAGCTGCTGAATCACCCATGGCTCCACGCACTGCCAACAAGTCGTGGCAAGTGACAATGCATCGCTGTCTGGAAAAGCAGAACGCATAAAATGCGTTACTATGGTCTGCGATGTGGACCAGGTTAAAAGACCGGCTATTTAAAAGAAGCGAGAGAGGAAACAACAACAACTTATCTATGTACGCGAGATATTTGCGCACAATAGGTGGAAGCCCAGGAAGCAAGGAAATATAGGCTCGTGGAGATTTAAGAATTACATCCCCGCAATCCCCATAAACGCTCACCAGAAGTGAGGCGAATCGAATCATGCTTTGCTGTTGATCCGGAAGGTAATTACCAATAACTAGTATGCGCAACTGATGACTCAATTGGATTGTGTAAAAAAGCTAAAAGATGCCTGAGAATAAGATATTTTTGCAGTCCGGTTACAAAAAGAGACGCAGATCCCGGTCATTCGATAGATATTGTAATAAGGAGCGGCAGGGATGAATGTATTGCAAAATATTACTTTGTAATTTGATTAACATCAAATACAAAAGCTAGCTTACCCAAGGAGAAAAGCCAAAAAGGGCTTGATCTGCCTCAGGCCTAAATGCATCTGCAGGTGCAAACAAATTATAAAGGTATAGTGATTAAAGTGAAATTTGTGGACGGTCCAAGGCTTAGTGCTCTGGTGGGTCTGCTGGGCAGTGCCTTCCAGTTGAGTTTCAGCAAGACCCAGGCGCTGCTCGATCAGCTGTTAGGGCTGTAGATCAGCCGTGGAGCAATTGCCGTGATCCGCCATCGCCTGAGTGCAGTGTTGGCCGAACCGATGGCCCAAGCGCTGCGGCCCGCCCGTCAGTGCCGGTGGCCTACGTCGACGAAACTTGCGCCCCCACCGGCAACGCCGCCGGGTAGCCCCGGGGAACTTCCCCCCGAGGCCCCCACAGATCCGGACGTGACACTCTCGCGTCATCCGGCTCCTGTCATCCAGCCGCAACATCAACACCACGCCAGTGAGCAAAAAGGTCCCGCCTCTCCTGAGCGATCCTCGCCAGAACTTGCCGGCTGCGGCGGTCATGTCGCAACAGCCGGCTGTGTTTCTGACGCAGCCATGCGCTCAGGTGCTCATTGAGATAGCCAAATAGCTTGGCCCTCAGTTCGGTTGGATAAAAACGTCCGTAATACTGAATCCAACCCCCTAGGATCGGATTCAGGAGCCGGGCGATCTCCTCCAAAGGCAAAAACATCCGCCTACGCAGATGCATTTTCCTGATCCTCTCTCGCATGCGCTTAAGCGCCTGCGGACTAACCGCTGGGAGGAAGCTCGTAAAGATCTCCCCATAGCGGTTCTTGGCCATACGTGGTCGGAAGCAAAAGCCGAGAAACGTGAACTGGATCTGATCGAACTGACCACGGCGGCTGCTATCCTTGCAATAGACTACTTTGGTCTTCTCTGGATGCAGCTGTAACCCGCAGGAGGTAAATCGCTCCTGCAGGGCATCCATGAGCCGTTCAGCCTCAGCTCGGCAGTGACAGTGACAGATCACATCGTCTGCATAACGCTCAAACGGGACGCGTGGAAAACTCCGTCGCATCCATTTGTCGAACGTGTAGTGCAGAAACAGATTGGCCAGTAGCGGGCTAATGACACCGCCTTGAGGCGTGCCACTGGTCCGGGGCTGAAGGCGCCCATCCGGCAATTCCACCGGAGCCTCCAACCAGCGCCGCAGATACAGAACAACCCAGCGCTCGGACGTATGGAACTGGATGGCCCGCATCAGGAGGTCATGATCGATCGAATCGAAAAACCCCTTGATATCGAGATCCACAACCCAGTCATACTTCCAGCAGCGCTTACGGCAGCTCTCCACAGCCTGGTGGGCCGACTTGCCCGGTCTGTAGCCGTAGGAGTCCTGATCGAAGATCGGCTCCAACTGGGGCTCCAGCATCTGCTTGACCACCATCTGCGCGATGCGATCAGCCACCGTCGGAATGCCCAGAGGGCGAACTCCGCCGTTGGATTTGGGAATCTCAACACGCCGAACCGGCGGCGGGAAGTAACTCCCGGATGCCATCCGATTCCATAGCCTATAGAGATTGTTCTCCAGATCCTTGGCGAAGTCACCAGGCTCTGACCATCCACGCCGGCCGCATTCCCATTCCGTTTCACCTGCTGATAGGCCTTCCAGACCATCGCCTTGGTGATCGGTAGCGGCCTGTCCGGGCTCATCTCCTACCTCCTGCCAATGGCAGTTGTTGAGTTGATCCGGACGGGATAACACAGCCCCTTTGCTCCAGAGCCATTACAGCTCCTTCATCACTACTACGGGCTGATCCGCCCCTGTCATGGGTCTTGGTATTCGCCCTCGTGGTTGTGGCCACTTGTGGCTTTTCCTTTACACCCCATGCCAGGTTCCCACGTTCCACATCGAGGCCTGTGATGGGCTCATGCCGCCTGAACACCGGCTGCCGCGTGGACCGTAAGCAGGTAACGTCCACACTGATCCGGGTGCCGCCTACCTGCACCCGTTTTGACAGCATCTGGAAGACTTTTCGATGCGTCAGCGGCGATTCGCTGTTGCTCATCTTCCCATCACTCACCTGACAGCTCGAGGCCGCCTTTTCCCCATCGCTCACTACCGCAGCTCTTAACCGCAGCAGCATGGGGTGGTTTGGAGCCTGCCCCTGCAGGCCGGCTCCGGGAGGCCACACTCCCATCCTCGATGTAGTTGTGTCAGTGCTCATAAAGAACATTTGACTCGTGGCACAAGTAGACGCAGTCTTCCGCGAAGCGGAGGGCAACAATCCAACTGGAAAGCTCGGCTGGCAGTAGGTCATGGTCACCGCTGTGGTGACGGTATTTATCCAAGGTCTGAGTCGATCCACAGCCGCCGCCATCGAGTTGCTGGGGAGCTCCTTTGGAGTGATTGTGGTGAGCGATCGCTTCTCGGCCTACAACCACCTCCCTCTAGGAGCCTGTTGCGCATAGATCCACGTCCGACCTCTCCGTAGACGCCCATCAATCTGCCCAGATCACAGTGATAGCAATGGATCTGGCTGATAGAATGGTACATGCAGAAGCTCAAGTCCTTCCGTCCCTGGCAGCCGGACCAGACCACCCTGCTGCCACCATCACCCAGGGAGTGGCTTTCAGAAGACCACCAGGTGTATCTCCTGCTGGATCTGGTGGATGAGCTGGATCTCTCCGAGATCCTGATCCCCGCGCAGGCCAAGGATCCCCGTGGCGAGGTGGGGGTTTGACCCGCGGATGATGACGCTGCTGCTGCTCTACGCCTACTGCGTGGGCACGGTGTCATCCCGCAAGATTGAACGGGCCTGCCACAAGGACCTGGCCTTCCGGGTGCTGACGGGGAATCAGCAGCCGGACCACAGCCGCATCAGTGAGTTCCGGCGCCGGAATCTCGACGCTCTCAAGGATCTGTTTGTTCAGATTCTGCGCTGTGCCAGAAGGCGGGGATGGTGAGCTTGGGTCATGTCGCCCTGGATGGCACCAAGGTGCAGGCCAATGCCTCCAAGCGCAAAGCCATGAGCCACGAGCGGATGCTCAGGGCCGAGAAGCAATTGGAGCAGGAGATCAACGCCTTGATGCGCAAGGCTGAGATCCTGGATGCTCAGGAGGACAGGCGCTACGGCAAGGGGAACCGCGGCAGTGATCTTCCCGATGAACTCCGGCGCCGCTAGGAGTGTGTCGCTCGTAGCGCCGCCGCTCACGCCATCCAGCGCAGCTCGGCACTTCTTTCTTTACCGTCTTCCTTTGAATTTCGGACGCGGTTCGCTGACTTCTGCTCAGCCGTGGGGGTCTGCCCCCCTATCCCGTTGCCATCGCCTCCTGCAGCCTCTGTTTCTTCAGGTGGCGCCACAGCTTGTTGAGGTTGTGGGTTGTTCCCCAGAGCATCCATTCCCCATTCACCTTGGCCAGCCCGCGCAGCAGGAAGCGCCGCAGCCCTCGCACTTCTTTGGTTTGACCAAACACCGGCTCCACGATCGTTTTGCGCTTGGCGTAGATCTCTCGGCCTTCTTTCTTGCGTAGCTTGCGGGCCATCTTGCCTTTGGCATCCAGCCCCTTGGGGATCGGGCCATAGATCGGTGGTAATGGCTGACCGTGCGGCAGCCTGCCCGTCGCGATGTGGGGGTCGGTGCCTCGCTTTTCGCAGGCAGAAACGTTGTCCTCACTCCAGTAGCCCGCATCAGCAATGAACGTCCTGGGCACCTGGGTGGTGTTGGCCATGGTGCGCTCCAGCATGGGCACCAGGTGCTCTGGATCCGGCGGTTGGTTGCTGACGCCCATCGCCACGATCACCTGGTGATCGCCATCGACGGCCGCTTGGCAGTTGTAGCCCTGCAGCAGGTTGCCGTCGCTTTTCATGATGTGGCTGTCTGGATCCGTGTAGTTCCGCTGCGCAGCGGCTGTGGGGCTGCCATCGGCCCGATGGGCCAGGCCGCGATAAGGCATGGCGTCAGCCGGCTGAGGATCCAATCCTTCCGGCTCAAGGCCTGCCTCCTGGGCCTTCTCGATCGCTAGCTCCTTGGCGGCCTCTGCTTTCTCCTGCGCCTTGGCTGCTTTGCCAGCCAGCTTCTGCTGTTCGCTGGCATCCGCTACTGCGGCATCGGCAGCAGCAGCAGCATCCGCCACCGCAGCTTCTGCCTCTGCTGCCTGCTTGGCGCGATCACGGGCAGCGGCGGCCGCTGCTTCTGCCTCCAACGCTTGTCGGGCATGGCGGATCTTCTTCAGCCGGTCCTCGCGCCGCCGCAGCTCCTTGGGCAGATCACTGCCCAGCTTGCCTTTGCCGTACTTGCCGTCTTCCTGCGCATCAAGGATCTCGGCCCGGCGCATCAGCTCCTTGATCTCCTTCTCGAGCTGCGCCTCGGCTTTGAGCATCCGCTCGTGGCTCATCGCTTTGTGTTTGGAGGCATTGGCCTGCACCTTGGTGCCGTCCAGCGCCACATGGCCCAGGCTGACCATGCCGGCCGCCTGACAGAGGCGCAGGATCTGAACGAACAGCTCGCTCAGGGCCTCAAGGTTGCGGCGCCGGAACTCACTGATCCGGCTGTGGTCCGGCTGCTGGTTGCCGGTAAGCACCCGGAAGGCCAGATCCTCGTAGCAGGCCCGCTCAATCTTCCGGGAGGAGACCGTGCCCACGCAGTAGGCGTAAAGCAGCAATAGCGTCATCATCCTGGGGTCGAAACCCTTCTCGCCACGGGGATCTTTGCTCTGGGCAGGGATCACGATCGCCGACAGATCCAGCTCATCGACCAGATCGAGCAGGAAATACACCTGATGGTCAGCGGTCAGCCAGTCACTCGGTGAGGCCGGCAGCAAGGAGGTCTGCTCCGGCTGCCAGGGACGAAAGGTCTTGCGCTTCTGCATGCCCCATTTTATCGCCCAGATCCACTGCTGTCACTGGGATCAGGGCAGATTTGGATACGTCTGTGGAGTGTCGCTGGGTGATCTACGCGCAACAGCCTCCTAGGAGCGTCTGGCGCGCATCCGTCAGGCCCGCAAGGAGATGGAAGCCGAGACCGGAGCTGCTGCAGCGCGTCAGCGGCAACAGGCAGCTGAGGAGGCCAGGGCGAAAGCGGCGGCTGTGAATAAAGCCGATGCAATGGCCGCTGAGCAGGCCGAGCTGGCCAGAAAGGCCGAGAGAGCAGCGGCCAAGGCCAAGGCGGCACGGGAGAAGGCGAACGAAGCTGCCGAGGATGCAGGCCTGGAACCGCCAGATCTGGAGCCCGTGGCCTGTGATGCGATGCCCAGGCGTGGGCTGGCCCGGAAGGCCGATGGCGCGCCAACCAAGAAGACCCAGCGCAATTTCACCGATCTCGACAGCCACCTGATGCAGTCAGGTGGGTCGTACCTGCAGGGCTACAACTGCCAGCTGGCCGTCGACAGCGACCATCAGGTGATCGTGGCGGTGGGCGTGAGCAACCAGCCACCCGATGTCGAGCACCTCGAACCCATGCTGCAGCGCATCACAACCACAGCCGATGCACTGCCCGAGGTAATGACGCTGTGCGGCCTACTGGAGTGAGGACAACGCCAAGGCCTGCAACGATCAGGGCATTGATGCCTACATCGGCCACTGGTCGCCTGCCGCACGGGCAGCCACCGCCGCCGCAGCGAGGACCGCTGCCCAGAGACGCCGATGCCAAGACCCGCATGGCCCGCAAGATCAGAAGTAAGAAGGGATCCAAGATCTACGCCCAGCGCAAGGCGATCGTGGAGCCAGTGAACGGCCAGATCAAGGAAGGCCGAGGCCTGCGGCGCTTTCTGTTGCGGGGCTTGGAGAAGGTCGACGGTGAATGGCACCTGATCGCTGCCACGCACAACCTGCTCAAGTTGTTCCGGTTCAGGCGATCACAGCAGCAGGCGCTGCTGGCGGCGACGGGATGAGTTCAGTCAGCCCTGCACCTCTGGCCAGGGCCAGGGCTGACTGAACTCCACACAGATTGGGCCAACGAGGCATAAGAACAGAGCTGCTGCGGTCTTTGAGCTCGGGTGAAAATCGCCGACACCAGTGGGCTGGTGCCCTATCGGCAACAGACTCCTAGAGCAGCGCCAACTGTCTTGGGCGCACCTGCTCCGCGATCTGGCCGCCGTCATCGAACGCCCGAGCGCCAGCTCTGAGCTTGGAGCCCAGATACTGGGCCTGCAGCGGCAGCTGTTTGGCCACTGGCACCACTACAAGGAAGGAAAGATTGACTGGCCCGCCTTGCCAGGGCCGCCCAAAAGTAATTTTATCCCGTGCTCGCTGCTACTCCTCCCCGTGCGAGCATTCCCCTGATGTCGTGGCTCATTTCTGCTGGCCAGCGTGGACTGAGCGGTAGCCGCCGTTGCGCAGCAGATTTATCACCACCGTGCGCAGGAACGCAAACAGCGGCGCTCCGTTGCGGTTGGCGTAGCGGTGAGCGTCCTCGTACAGTTGCGTATCCCGCGTCCAGTGCCACTCATTTTCAATGCTCCAGCACTGGCGGATTAGTCTTAGCAGCGCTTCAGGCTTGGTCCACAGGCTCGTGAGGAAGTGGTGGGCCGTTGGCAGCTGATGGCCAAGGGTGATTTCAGGGGCATCAAGCTCAGCAACAAGACCCATCACTCCGGCAGTGATCCCGAAGCTTTTCTGGCGCGCAAGTCCAATACCCACCCGGCCCAGCCGAGCTACCGAGTCAGTGAGCGCACCTCTCGGTGCGACGCCATGTGCTCATGGACAACCGCCATGCCCTCATCGTCGATTGCACGATCACGCAAGCGACGGGCACCGGGGAGCGGGATGCCGCCAAGGCGATGGCGTCTGATCGTACCGGTGCCCACCAAAAGCCCATCGGCGCCGACAAGAACTACGACACCAAGGCCTTTGTCGCCGAGATGCGCCGCATCGCCGTCACGCCGCACGTAGCGCAGAACACCAGCCGCCTTGGTGGCTCCGCCATCGATGGCCGCACCACCCGCCACGAGAGCTACGCCAAGTCAATCAATGCCCGCCGGGATATCGAGAAGGTGTTTGGCTGGATCAAACAGTGGGATTGACTGCGCCAGTTCAAGCAGCGCGGCACCGACAAGGTGAGTGCGGTGTTGGGCCTGCACGTGATCGCCTACAACCTGATCCGGCTGGGCAACCTGCTCTTGGCGCAGCCTTCTCCGAAGGAGTGACCGCCGATGGCGGCGGCATGAACAGGTGGTTGCCAAGAGGTGTGCCCAAGCGGCAGCGATCAGGCAGCTCCACCGGGGCAAAACGCCTAAAATCGGGCGGTCTGAACCGCTGAAACATCATATCAACCCAAACGGAGCACAATCGGCTCTCTGGGGGGAAAAAACGGCCTTTCAGGCAGATTTTCCGCAACCTCTTAAGGCTTCAACAATTTTAGGCAGAATACACAACTTTGAGTTTAAGTAGAAATCAAAAAACATGTTGTTATTTAATGGCTTTCAGTAGGCCAACCACATGCGAGTTGTCTAGCCACGTCTGCTCTACCAGCTCAAAACTTCCTTGGAAACCGTAGCCAAGTTTTTTAGCCAAGTTAGCTGGCTCGCAAAAGTAAAGCGGAATTGTATCTTCGGTTATTATATTAGTGTGAGTTGGGTCTTGGAATGCTTGTTTTGAAGGGTAAGCTGGGGTTGAATGAAGGAATAATCCACCTGGCTTAAGAACTCTATGAATTTCATTCATCAGTTCTAAAAATGCCAGCCTAGATGTGCCGTTTCGCCATGCAACTCGTGGTATGTGTTCAAGCACGTCAAATGCCGTGCAGAAGTCGAAAAAATTTCCTTCATATGGTATCGGTTCCACTGAAAGGTCGGCTTGTAGTATTTCGTTAGCAAGGTCGCTTCTGATATCTACACCATGCGCCTTCGTTGCTGCAAAGGGGTTGCGGGGATTTCCTCCGCAGCCAAGATCCAATGAGATGGTTGATTTTCCTAAGGGAGCTTTATACTTGATGACGAGATCATCGACTGAATTTATAGAGGAATATATCTTTGAAAGGTTGCGTGCTTGAGCAACGAGAGTTGCACCGGAATTTGGGTCAAGATCTGATAAAGCTAAGACTATCTGAGAACGCCTAACTAATGACACTGCCCAAGTCGGAATAATCCTTTTGAGGATTAACTTTTGTTGATTATTCATTGATACTAAAGATAAGGAAAATGGCAGAATAAAAATTAGCTGTTATAAAAAACGAAATTTAATTTCACGGGTTAAGACTTGTAAAAAGTAAAGATTTACTTGCCGACTTAAATAGTTTTTCGAGGGGGCCAAAACCGAAAATACATGAGATTGCAAACAAAGTATGACAGCATGCTTGGCATCCGGATGAAGCGTAACACAAAAAAATAATTTGCAAGCTTTCAATCCTTCGATGCTTCAGAGATGAAGGAAACAAGGGAAACGGGGAGTGGACCGATTATGCTGCTGACATTTGCGATGAAATACATAGACGTCTGTTTATTTAAGTGAACAAGTGATGGCATCAATAAGGTGATCATTTTCAAAAACTATCGCCAATCATGAGCAGTCTAAAAAATTAAGAAAGTGTTTGAAAATATATAAATTTAGAGAGGTCTTCAGGAAGCGGGGTGTCAGGCATTTTTCAAGTTAAATAATGTACAAGTGATGTTACGACTTAGCTTAACCTATATGATAGTATTCAGAAAAGGGTTTTTAAATTAATATATGACATAAAAACCATCAAAACCAAGATTGCGGAGACCAACCAAGCTAGTTAGCCCAGACACCTCCTCGTCGTGACGAAGATCTGTTTAGTCCCTTGTACGTGCGAGCTGAGGAGAATCGGCACCAAGGAGGGCAACACCCCGGACCCGTAATAGCCTATACAGAGTAACACAATTACGGACAAACACTTAGCTGAGTTCGGATGGCATTAAATAAAGGGCCATAACTAGAAGGTTTTTATTGCTTGGCAGAAGATGCTCGTATAGATGTCAACTCCCCCCTAGCCTTCCGATTTGCCGACGTCGAGAGGATGCAGCGACCGGCTCTTAATCCGCCAAGCAGCCAGCCCGAAACTGGGGAGCGGGCGGGCTGGCTGCTTGGCGGGAGCCTGGGCTTCTGAGCGCCGGGTTTCTCAGGCCCCTCTGGTGCGTACCGGTGGACTGCCCAGCAGAATCCAGTAAACCTCCCGGGCAATGAACCGTTTGAGGCAGCGCAGATTTCGGGTTTTGAAAGGCCTTCCTCAGTGCGCCGTGCTGCGTAGGCCTGGGTCTGCTCATCCCAGCGGAGCCTCACTACGGCAATGCGATGCAGAGGCGCATTGGCTTGGCGGTTGCCTCCCCGGTTCAGGCGGTGCCGATTCGTCTTCCCCGAGCTGGCTGGTAGCGGACTGACTCCACAGAGAGCCGCAAACCCTGCATCGCTGCGAAATAGCTCCAGATTATCAGCGGCGGCGGTGAGCAGCGTGGCAGCGCTGTCGACGCCCACGCCGTAGGTCTGGCGCAGCCCCGGGCAGACAGCCTTGGTGAGGGAATCGAGGTCTCCGCGCAGCACCCCAATCTCCTGCTACAGGGATTGAATCCGGCGGGCCAGGGTCCTTAGTGCAAGCTTGGCCGCAGCCATGGGCCCATCAAGAACACCGGGGCGCAGAGCGGCACAGGCATCGATCAAAGGCCGCCGGGTGAGGTTTCCGAGTCGCTCCCGCAGGGCCGCCGGTGCCGTCACCAGGAGTGCCTTGATCTGGTTGATCGCACAGGTCTTGCCCTCCGTGGCCGAATCTTTGGCCAGCTACTGCTGCGCAGAAGCCAACGGCTAGAACATCCGGATCATCTCCACTTGGTCGGCGCCGGTTTTAGGTGTAGCAGTGGCTGTACCCGCCAGGTATGACCTTGCGGCCGGCTCCGCGTCGATGGCAACCGCTTCGCGGAAGACTGGCGTCTACGTCCTTGCCGAGCCGTCGCCTAATAGATCGATCCGTTCGGTTCACTTCGACGACGGGGAAACCAGCATCCAGAAGCTCGCGGGTCAGACCGGCCCTTAGGAGCTTGTACCTTCAATCGCGTAGACGGAGTTGGAGCCAAACTCCTCGGTCCAGACGATCAGATCGTCGTATCCGTGCGAGTAGAGGGGATACGGTGCTCTCCGAGCCTGCCGCCATTGGGGGGAAGTGCGACGGCCACGTGAATGTCTTTGTGGGTGTCGATGCCGATCACGACGTCAGGTTCTCGGCCCTTGCAGACCTGTGCCATGGTTAATGATGCCATCGCTTCTTGATGGTGGTGGGGAAGGAGCGATCAGCTGGGAAGCCGGACAGGACTGTATAGCCCTTGGCTTTCGCGCAGCGGTTGGGGCCTCTCGACCAGGCTCATATTAGGTCACTGGCTTCTTTGCTGATCGGCCCCATCAATCCAGGTCGACAGATCTTCCGGAAGACAACGACAGGAAGTCGTGTCGGCCTACGGAGGATCAGACCTGAACTTCTGGGGTTCCCCGGATCATCACAGCCTTGCGGCTAGATGGTGTTGGGGGAGCTGCGATCGATTTATTAACGCAGGTTTACCAGATTAGTGATCAGGGAAGGGAGGTGAGCCAAGTTTCGTTACCTAGTTCTGCTCCTAATAATACGAGAGAATCAGAAGGCATCCGTTCGCAGCCAACTGGTAGCAACCCAGTCAGCTTTTGAAATAGCAGCCGGTGTCTCTTCTACAAAGAAATCTCTAACTGGAACTAAGTAAGATATGAGCCCGATGTCAAAAGATAAGCAAAGATTATATTATAACGCGCATACTTGGGTCTTGCCCGCACAGGTAATGGATATATAATAGTAGAAAGACCTTGTATGAAGTTCGAGGGGCAAGATGAAGTCTTTAACAAAACTAACTATTCGCAGACGTTAAGCTCACAAATGTATTCTGTAGTTTACGCTTAACTTGATTAGCAGCCAACGCCAATGGCGTCAATGACTTAAGTTGATGGAACCTTACATCCTCTGGCAATGCATTTGTATCCTGCAAAGGTTGATGAAGTAGGGAGTTCCAATTGGCACGATATGATGAAAGGAAGTGAGCACCGATAGTCAAATTGGTGACACTTGCAGAAGGGTATAAGTTACATAGTTGGCGAGGGTCTACAGCATGGCCATCAGCACGCAAGGCTAGAGCCGCCCAGCAGGTAGGTTCAGTCCAAGCAGGTAAATAACGCCAGTCCAACTGTTTCAAAAACCAATCTACGTAATCGAGATCAAACAACTGTGGATCAAATAGAGTCAAGCCAGTATTTATACCAGAGGCAACCTGCAATCTCCGATTGTCAAGAAGATGCCAGGGTCGAATAGAATAAGCTTGCCAAACTGTATCGCGAAGAAATACAGAGCGACCTCTTGTAGCAGCATCTACAAACAACCCGCGAAACGGCCTAAAAAAACGAATATCAGAATCAAGGTAAAAACAAAGACCGCTCTCGGCTATAACTACATCCAGCAGTTTCAGCCCCCAAACAGAGCTCTGCCGAAAAGCTAACGCATTAGGACTAGAAGCAAGACGCACAGACATAATGCTATCCGCTTCGGAACGATCAAATATCCGTGAACCAGGAAGACCTTCTGCAAGCTTTATGCGATCAGAGGGTGTAAGGGACCCGTCTTCATGAATTACAAGTCGAACTGGATCAACAGAATACTTTAGTACCGAACCTAGACAATTGATTGCTAAATCCACATCTCTGTGGCAAAGAAGTGTACGAACACTCGTCGGGATAGGTTTTAGGTCTAAATCAGTGCCCATAAATTTTCAAATCATTTAAAAGTTTATCTACAACAAAATCGCGACGAGGAAACGGCTCTCGGCGGGGCGGCAGAAGATCTAGTTCTTCTAAGCGTTTATCGCCAAATAGCCAGAACTCCGGCGCAAGGTCAAGTTGCTGGAATGGTAAATCCGCTATAGCGGAGCCGGGATCCATGACGATCACAGGAATACCATGTTCGACAAATGCTATCGCAGAGCTACTCTTTTCGATGATGTTGAAGGGAGTGGTTGAAAAGCCACAGTCCGCACCAAGGATCCAGGAAGAAAGGGTTGAAGTGTCAAGTTTGCCAGTCGTATGAAAAAAGGGTGTACGTCGCTCTGAAAAACCTGCAGCTAATGCTTCAAAGGTGGATGATGCAGTAGGGGAATTACCCAAGCTTACCAATAATAGGCGCTTAGCTTGAGAACAACATCTGTCATTAAGCCAACTCAAGGCTCTTAGCAGATTTTGTGATGGATAGATAGATCCAAACATTGCTGCAACGACCCATTCAGATTTTTTACTTCCCGCAACAAGGCTTGTAAATAGCCTAGAGTACGGATCATGGCCATTATTAATAATAGGAATAGCTCCAAACAACGGCAGAATCTTGTTGGCTATACCTGCTCTGTTCAGCATAGCTGAATACAAGGGATTTGTACAATGAACAACATCTGGTCGCAATTCTTGCATTGCCTGCTGAATACCGAGCCGCTGAATCAGACCGGTAGCCCGCTGTCTCCATGGCGCGCCTCTATGTGCTCCTATCCAGATTTCGTGGAAAAGAATGTGGGTACCTAAACGGCCGCGAAGATCCCTCCATGGGAGAGTCCGCTTACCTACAAACCCGCGATGGGCATATGCATAAGGTACAAAGTGCAAACTCACCCAATCAGGTTTGGCTTGTCGCAAACGTTCAGCAAAGTCAGAATGGGAGTTGGAATAGGAAGGCCCCAACTTGTGAAAAAATACATTTATATTTCTAGCTTTAAGTGATTCTGCAAGAAGCAAAGCATAGTCGCCTACGCCGCTTGAACCAGCTTGATCAGAATCAGAAATAATTGAAAGATTCACTCTGCCAATACGAGAATTGAAAGATCACCTAAAAGCCGGGAACATAAATCTGGGTTACGAAAGAAGAGAAACTTTCGCAGCATTTGCAATCTTTTCTGCCCGTTACCACCAAGTTCTAAATGGACAGATGTAAAGAACCAGTCTTTAACAACTAAGCCAGCATGCTCCAAGGATGCAAGTGCTGTCTCACGGGTAAAATAATGGATATGTCCAACACCTTCACGAGCTTGCTGCAAATAGGATGGTCTATACATACTAATCATGCTCAGATCCAAGGGAATATGAAATATTTTCCAAGAACCGAGTGACTTCAACATTCGAATAAATCCAAGGTAATCCTCCACATGCTCTAATACGTCCATTGCTAGGACAACATCAAATGATGATGTATCTTGATCGGGAGATCCGAGTCGGAACTCCAATCCGGTGACTTGGCGTTTAGCTGCCAATGAATACGCTTGTGGTGAGACATCATACCCCAAACAGAAAGGCTGAGGCTGAATTGAGAGGTATAAATCCTCTAGTATACCTCCAGCACCACAGCCCACCTCTAATATTCTGCTTGGCAAAATACAATTATTTTTAAGTACCCGTTGTACAAGAGAAGACTTCCATTGTGAGTGATCTTGATGCCAGCCTGGATTTTTATTGAAGTATTCTCCAGAAGAATAAATACTAGACATGATATTAAGCAGGGTTTAAAGTTGGTTTAATAAATGAAAAAGAGACGAATAGAGAATCCATAGTGCATTAAATGCATAAAAGTCGATTCTGAACGCATAGAAGAGGGCTAAAGAGCAAGGCCTTTGGAGAAATTTACAACAGAATAGCGCAAAGAATAATAAGAGTTGAGTAAAGTTTTGTTTGCAAGAAGTTAATTCCTTATCGAAGGACGCTTACACAGAACAATAGGTATAAAGCTTTATTTACAAATTGCGATGATCTATAAAATAGTATTAATAAATTTGATAGCGAAAAGATAAAAGATGCTATACGGGCAAAATACTATTTAAAGCTAAAATGATTATATTTACGCTTATCAACAGTAGATCAGTTATCAACAGAGCAAAATTGTATTAATTTTCAAACTTGGATGCTACGGATAAAGTGGATACGCAAGATTATTACAAAACTAAACCGGTGCTTAGTTTATTGAAAACCACTTAAAGTACATTTTAAGTAGACAAAAAGGAATAGTTTAGGTGTATATAAAGAATAATAAGTTGACTTTTGATAATCCGGCAAAATATTGAGCATTAATATCGTATCTTATGGAATAATAGCTAACAAGAGATTCACACTTTGGAGATAAAAAGATTCATAGGTTGAATAATAATACTTGATATATATTACAATGAATAACTAAAGAGGTTATGCTCTAGGCGTGCTTACTGCCTAGTAGAAAGGACTATCCTCTCTAGGCAGCATTCAAAGTCACGTCGAACAATTAAGAATCCCGCTTCGTACCATAACATTCATATTCTTGATTGCTTTGGCTTGCCGAGCCCCCCTAGGAGGCTGTTGCGCGTAGATCACCCAGCGACACTCCACAGACGTATCCAAATCTGCCCTGATCCCAGTGACAGCAGTGGATCTGGGCGATAAAATGGGGCATGCAGAAGCGCAAGACCTTTCGTCCCTGGCAGCCGGAGCAGACCTCCTTGCTGCCGGCCTCACCGAGTGACTGGCTGACCGCTGACCATCAGGTGTATTTCCTGCTCGATCTGGTCGATGAGCTGGATCTGTCGGCGATCGTGATCCCTGCCCAGAGCAAAGATCCCCGTGGCGAGAAGGGTTTCGACCCCAGGATGATGACGCTATTGCTGCTTTACGCCTACTGCGTGGGCACGGTCTCCTCCCGGAAGATTGAGCGGGCCTGCTACGAGGATCTGGCCTTCCGGGTGCTTACCGGCAACCAGCAGCCGGACCACAGCCGGATCAGTGAGTTCCGGCGCCGCAACCTTGAGGCCCTGAGCGAGCTGTTCGTTCAGATCCTGCGCCTCTGTCAGGCGGCCGGCATGGTCAGCCTGGGCCATGTGGCGCTGGACGGCACCAAGGTGCAGGCCAATGCCTCCAAACACAAAGCGATGAGCCACGAGCGGATGCTCAAAGCCGAGGCGCAGCTCGAGAAGGAGATCAAGGAGCTGATGCGCCGGGCCGAGATCCTTGATGCGCAGGAAGACGGCAAGTACGGCAAAGGCAAGCTGGGCAGTGATCTGCCCAAGGAGCTGCGGCGGCGCGAGGACCGGCTGAAGAAGATCCGCCATGCCCGACAAGCGTTGGAGGCAGAAGCAGCGGCCGCCGCTGCCCGTGATCGCGCCAAGCAGGCAGCAGAGGCAGAAGCTGCGGTGGCGGATGCTGCTGCTGCTGCCGATGCCGCAGTAGCGGATGCCAGCGAACAGCAGAAGCTGGCTGGCAAAGCAGCCAAGGCGCAGGAGAAAGCAGAGGCCGCCAAGGAGCTAGCGATCGAGAAGGCCCAGGAGGCAGGCCTTGAGCCGGAAGGATTGGATCCTCAGCCGGCTGACGCCATGCCTTATCGCGGCCTGGCCCATCGGGCCGATGGCAGCCCCACAGCCGCTGCGCAGCGGAACTACACGGATCCAGACAGCCACATCATGAAAAGCGACGGCAACCTGCTGCAGGGCTACAACTGCCAAGCGGCCGTCGATGGCGATCACCAGGTGATCGTGGCGATGGGCGTCAGCAACCAACCGCCGGATCCAGAGCACCTGGTGCCCATGCTGGAGCGCACCATGGCCAACACCACCCAGGTGCCCAGGACGTTCATTGCTGATGCGGGCTACTGGAGTGAGGACAACGTTTCTGCCTGCGAAAAGCGAGGCACCGACCCCCACATCGCGACGGGCAGGCTGCCGCACGGTCAGCCATTACCACCGATCTATGGCCCGATCCCCAAGGGGCTGGATGCCAAAGGCAAGATGGCCCGCAAGCTACGCAAGAAAGAAGGCCGAGAGATCTACGCCAAGCGCAAAACGATCGTGGAGCCGGTGTTTGGTCAAACCAAAGAAGTGCGAGGGCTGCGGCGCTTCCTGCTGCGCGGGCTGGCCAAGGTGAATGGGGAATGGATGCTCTGGGGAACAACCCACAACCTCAACAAGCTGTGGCGCCACCTGAAGAAACAGAGGCTGCAGGAGGCGATGGCAACGGGATAGGGGGGCAGACCCCCACGGCTGAGCAGAAGTCAGCGAACCGCGTCCGAAATTCAAAGGAAGACGGTAAAGAAAGAAGTGCCGAGCTGCGCTGGATGGCGTGAGCGGCGGCGCTACGAGCGACACACTCCTAGGGCTGATTAAAAGTAAGGCAGAATTCTGTACCTGAGCTGGTTTTTGCCAGACCAGCAGTGACAGCAAACCAGAAATGTCATGAGCTAGGGCGCCCAGCCCCTCGGTGATCGACCAGAAGCTATCGATTCGCAGGGCCTATGGCCTCCCGGCCGACTGCGTCTGCATGGCCAGGCTGCGGAGCGTGGCCATGATCTGCATGCCGTTTGTCTCGCGGCACCGGTTCGCGTCTTCCCGCAGCTAGGTGTCGCGGGGCCAATGCTAGGAGTTCTCGATGCTCCAGCGATCACGCACGTGCTGCAGCAGAGACTCGGCTCCAGTACCCGCCGAGAGTTTCTGGGCCTCAAGGTGGGCGACAGTGAGACTGAGGGCTTCTGGAGTGAGTTCCTAGCCTCGCTCAGGGAGCGTGGCCTCACTGGGGTCAAACTGGTGATATCCGACGCCCACGTGGGGCTCACCAAGGCGATCCGCAGGCAGCTGCAGGGTTGCGTCTGGCAGCGCTGTCGCGTTCATTTAGCCAGAAACCTGTTGCAGCGCGTCCCCAAAGCCCACCAGGGCATGGTCACCGCTGCCCTGCGCAGTGTGTTCGCCCAGGAGAACGCCGGCGAGATCCTCAGCCGCTGGGATGACCTGGCCGCTTCGTTGATCGAGCGCTTTCCCAAAGCCGCTGAGCTGATGCACGAGGCCCGGGAGGACGTGCTGGCCTTCCGCCACTTCCCGCAGCAGCACTGGCGCAAGGTCTGGAGCTCCAACCTGCTGGAGCGGGCAGGGCCGCCTAAAAGTAATTTCATCCCGTGATTGCTGCCACGCCTCCCAGGGCGAGCATTCCCCTGATGTTGTGGCTCAGTTCCTGCTGGCCAGCGTGAACTGAGCGGTAGCCGCCGTTGCGCAGCAGATTCATCACCACCGTGCGCAGGAACGCAAACAGCGGCGCACCCTTGCGGTTGGCGTAACGGTGGGCGTCCTCGTGCAGTTGCGTATCCCGCGGCCAGTGCCACTCGTTTTCAATGCTCCAGCGCTGGCGGATTAGTCGTAGCAGCGCTTCTGGCTTGGTCCGCAGGCTCGTGAGGAACTAGTGGGCCTGTGGCGGCTGATGGCCTCTGCGGGTCACGGTGGTGCTGATCATCTCGATAATCCAGCTGACGCCAGGCCAGTTCTCTTTGATGTGTTCCGGGGCTTCCTACCGCTCCGCGGAAGCCGTCGGCTAGGGCCCGCATCTCCCATAAAGTCTCACGGCCATGTTTTTTGCTCTGAGCCGTTGCAGTGAAAGGGATCTGACGCTTACCTTGAAACCGGCACTGGATCTGGCGCAGCAGGGTTTTCTGGTTGCCTCACTCCTTCGGAGAAGCCTTCGGCTACACCGTCAAGAGCACGTCGGCCCCCTTGGCGAGGCACCAGCGAAAAACGCTTGCGTGGTGTGCAGAGCATCCGCCTGGATCAAGGTGCCCTCCAGCTCAAGGGTGCTCAGAAGCTCTTTGAGTGCAGCCCTCTCGCTGGATTCGTGGGTGTCGTAGGCCTTCTGGGCCAGGGCGACACCGAGGGCCCGGGCATAGACCGTGACCTGGGCCACAAACCGGTGAGCGCCGTCTTCCGTGTCCACCGCTGTGCATCTGAGCGTCTTTCCAACCGCTGCGCGGAAGCCGGGGCTACGCACACCAACTGCTTTAAACCCTCTGTCACGACTGGGATCTGGCTGATCATCCAGGCCTGAAAGACATCGCCAAAGGTCTGCAGGTGGACTTTGTTGTAGCCGTCAGGCTTCCGCGAAGCGGTACAGGTACAGGAATGTGGCGTCCGACGGCCAGCGTTTGAAATCCAGGCCCAGCGCCTGGTTGAACTCCTGCCGAAGCCGCTTGGCAAACGCCTCCAGATCACGGGAGCTCCTGCTGCCACTCAGGATGCCGAGCATCGCCACCAACAACAGGAACCACTGTGGGTAGCGCACACCACGGGGAAAACGTCCGTCGGGGATTGCCTTGAAAAAGCTGATTAAGTCGTTGGAATCAAGCTGATCAGCTGCTGCGTCAGGGATTTGGGGCATGGAGGTGGCCCATTCGCGCCGACCGAAGCCAATGCTGTCAGGCCCCGCCACCAGCACGTGGACACACATTTAGGCGGCCCTGCTGGAGAGTGTGAATGGTGAGATCAAACGCCGCACCCACGTCGTCGGCATCTTCCCCAATGATGCCGCCATCACCCGGCTGGTGGGCGCGGTGCTGCTGGAGCAGCACGAGCACTGGCAGCTGGAGGGCCGTCGCATTTTCTCCGCCGAGAGCATGGCCGCCATCCCGGATCTGGAGACACTCCCTGCCCTGCAAATATCCGATACCTGAGAAGGGCACACGCAGGTCCCAGGTGGTCGAGCCTGCAGCGCCCCCTCAGGGCGCAGCGGCCTCGATCGCCGCCTGGGGGCCGGTGCTGGAACCCCCTGGGCTGCAAAGAAAACTTCTGCCGCTCTCAACACATCCACGATTTAACGCAAACTTGACAAGTCAATCGTCCCGATTCATCGTGGATGAACTAGGCTTACTTGCGCTTCCGGAATGACAGCCAGTCATTCCACCCTGTTTACCCTCTAATCAGGGCATTCGGGCCTCAGAATTTAAACCACGCAAAGGGACGCAGCCCGGCGGGACGGGTCATGAAGGCCCTAGTGCTCGGGCGGCTGCGGAACCTGGAACCCAAGCGCTTGCGTTTGTGCGAAGCTGCCCTCGATGCAGCGGTAGCAGAGGGAGAAGCCGGGCGACATGATCCATGTCGACACCAAACAACTGACAGGTTCTAGCGGGTTGGCCACCGCATCACCGGCGACACGCGTAAAGGCTGTTCGAGGGGCGCTGGATACAAGAAGGTGCATGTCGCCATTGACGACACCATACGACTGCACAATGTCGAGGTGCTTCCGGATGGGCAGAAGGTCACGACTGTCGGCTTCCTGGCTCGGGCTGTCGACTGGTTCAGCGAGCAGGGAACCACCTGCCGGCGCGTCCTCTCAGACAAAGGCTCTGCCTACCGCTCGGGTGCCTAGCGCAAAGCCTGCAAGACCCTCGCTCTCAAGCCATCCGCACCAAGCCATACACGCCCCGCACCAACGGCAAGGCCGATCGTTCATCCAGACCCTTTGCCGGGAATGGTCCTGTGGGATGCCATTCCAGACCACGGAGGAGCGGAAGCGGTGGCTTCCTCGCACCTAGGGCTCTATAACCGGCGCAGCTGTCACATGGCCCTCGGTTTCCTAAGCCCTCAGCAGCGCCTTGTCGCGCTGCTTGCTGAATGACCTGCTGAAAGCACTGCTAGATAAACTGACTTAGTTGTTCTACACGCTTGGAGTATTATTATATTAACTGCGTACAGGGTTGAACACGAATATTTTATAAATGTCATTTAGTTGATTCATCTACCAGGAGGGTCAGGTAATTACAAGATACACACCCTTAAGTGTTAGCCATAATTCAGAAAGATTTCAACAGATTCTCGAATTTTTTACGAGATCGAAGTGAGAGAGTAGCAGTCGGAGGACGAGAAAGATGGTGGGGTGACCCCAAAGGTACTGCAGAGCTAATTGAATGTCTCGCGATAGCCCTTAGCAACACGCTCCATCCGAAGAAGCAAACTCTTGATAATCAAGACGAAAGGTTTCTCCGAAGAGCTAATTGGCCATGATAGCCGTCAAAAATCACAAGCCCTCGCGCGTAATGACGTGCAAATGCAGCCTGGCTTTCAGCTCCTTTTGAAAGCTGATCAGCTCGATTACAGCGACCCAGGTTTCGAGCGGAGATGCCAAGAGATTGTGGCGAGGCATGCGGACAAAACCAAAGCTAAATAATTCAACCCGGAGCAAATGGAAAACACACCTACTTAGCCGTGAGCTGATTATGCGTTAAAGATACATTTAGCCGGAAGTATTAACTCTAAAAGGAGACCAGCAGGATATACGAGGTAAATAGTAATTTGGAAGATTGCGGAATAGACGATGAATTGCGCATAGCAGCCCCAGACAAAGGCTTGCCCCGATATTAAACACTAGGTGACAACAAAGCAGAAAAGATCCATTTGAACTTAGCAAGGGAGTTAAAAGAAGGAAAGCGGCTAGCAGAATAGTTATATCACACGCAGATGAAAATGCTTCTTAGAAAATGGTATAAGTCTATGATGTCTGCTGGGACCATAAATTATAATACAATGCATGCTTTCTTAGTAGTTGCTCATGAGATCCACTCTCAATAACTCGACCACGATCAAGAACTAGAATTTCATTGGCGCGAGTAATAGTGCTAAGTCGATGGGCGATAACCAAAACCGTATGGGTGCGCTGAAATTTCTCAATTGCCTGTTGAACTAATAACTCGCTTTGGGAATCAAGTGCGCTCGTTGCCTCGTCAAGGATAAGCAGCTCTGGATCTCGAAGAATCGCCCGTGCCAGACTCAAACGTTGTCGCTGACCTCCACTCAAGCGGTACCCCCGTTCACCTACCACAGTATTGTAACCGAGTGGCAAACTTTCAATAAAGCCTGTTGCCTGGGCTGCATCACATGCTGCTTTAAGTTTGGTCATGGTTACGCCAGATGTACCGAATGAGATATTTTCAGCTATTGTAGCGTTAAAAAGAAAAGTATCCTGGCTAACAACCCCCAATCGCTGCTGCCAAGAATCTAGATCTAACTGATCTAAGGCGACATCATCGATAAGTATTTTTCCGCTGGTGGGTGCATAAAGACCGGTTATCATGTCAGCTATAGAGCTCTTACCTGCTCCACTTGGTCCCACGAGCGCTAACGTCTGTCCTTTAGGCAAGGAAAAGGAAATGTCAATAAGGGAAGCTGGCAAATCGGGTGAGTATTGTAAGCCAACCTGATTGAAGCTAATACTCTGACGAATCTCTACAAAAGGGATTCCGCCACTGCGACGGAATTGCTTGTCAATAGGAGAAAGTATTTGATTCAATCGCGTTAATTTGCCACTATTGTCAGCACTTTGATTTAAAGTACCAGCAATCATACTCAAGCGCTGGGTTAACCGTTGCAGCGCTAGGACAAATGTAACAAGGCTAGCCAACATACTTGTCTTGTCTCCTAGCAAGAAAACGCTAAAGCCAGCAATAAAGGCAATAGCCAAGATGGGAAGGAAACCTGAGATTGGTGCTACAACAGCTAAGCGTCTTGCTTGTTGCCGAAACTGCAACTCGAGCAAGGCCATTTTACTTCTTAGGCGATTGACTGCTACACCAAGTTGGCCACTGGTATGAAGTAGGCGAATCCCTTGAAAATCTTCAGTGAGACGGCTGCTAACATCAACTTGGGTGTGCACGAGATTAGAAGAACCTACGCGGATCCTTGGCAATAATTGACTTTGGATAAAAGAGATGCAAGTTGCCAACACCAAAACGGCTAATAACAGCCATGGCGACAATCTAACCAATACAAAGAGATATGTCGATGCAAGAAGGATGCCAACTATCAGGTTACTGATGACCTCGATCTGAATCCTTATTGCCTCGGGGCCTTCTCTGGTGTAGTCAGCAAGATCACCTATCTTGTATTTACTGACGCATGGAAAGTCGAAAGATAAAACACGAGAATGAATCTCTCCGGTAATCAAAGCTCTGCATCTTGCACTAAAGTAGGAAATACTAATATTGTTAAAATATTCAGAAAAACCCTGTATTGCCTTAAGAAGAACTGCAAGCACCAAAAGCAGTAGAAACAGAGATGTTCCCGGTATTTTATTCAGAAAAAAAACTGCTGGCGGCCAAGCCACCAAGGGGGTTGCGTTCCAATTGAAACCGCTTGAAGGCGCCGACAGAACCTCAACCGCCAAAAAAATAACCCCTAATGTGGATGCTTCACAAAAAGCTTGAGAAACAGAACTTATAAGGTTGGTAGAAATTAGACGCCACTGTTGTCGCGCAGTTTTCCTGATCAATGCGGCAGCAGGTTGATTACTAAAACAAGGCGACAATAAATCCTTGAAGAATTTAGTCTTGGCAAAAGATATATTTAACATGTTAATTAAATACCAGCAGTTACAGCAGGTTGGGCGTACAAAGTGGGCTGAACGATACTCACAATAAGAAAACGCGAAAAGGGTCTAGCTTTTTACCAAGCTTAAGGGGACCTCGAAAAATCAAGAATTTCACACCTACAGCCGCTTGCAAAAAAAACGCCTTGCGGCGCCAAACGATCTAATAATTTGCACAACAAAACGACTAAATTGAATCAGGCAGCCTCATGAAAATTATTACTCATGCGAGTGCAAATGCACGATTTGCTCTTAGAAGATATCGCAAGAAGTTAAATGTCAGATTCTTGAGACCCCACCATGCTTTGTTTTTCTCAAGCCCAATCTTTCTAGTCATCTTGCCACCCATAGACATGGTCATGCAGCCAAAAACATGTTCCACACAAGCTCTAATTGCTGATTTAATACGGTTTCGCTCTTTGGCTGCGTCGCTTAGCGGGTGATTGCGGCTGCCTTTTTCGTGAATGCAACTTTCAAAACCGCCAAGATCCAGTAGGTCTTCAAAGCGCTCGCCTGCAAAGGCAGAATCTGCCCAAACATAATCATCTGTGTTCTCAGGATCGAGGAGCATCGGCAGCATCTGACTGTCATGGATATTGGCCGGTGTCACGGCATAGCGTCTGATAAATCCATGTTCAACGTCGATACAGATACTGTTCTTGTAGCCATAGTGATTGATGCCGTTCTTTTTAACCCACGCGCATCTAAGTCCTTTTGCTGCAATCGATTTGGGTTTTCGTCCCATCCTTCAGGCATGCGATTCTCTTTAATCTCCTTGTTGTCTTCTCTGCTATTCCGCTGCCGTGGCACTGGAACCAACGTTGCATCAATTATCTGCCCGCCACGGGCTTCGAGGCCTTGGGACCGGAGATAGGCCTCAAACTTTTCAAACAGCTCTTCGATTACCCCAGCCTTACGAAGCCTTTCTCTAAAAAAGGCGATAGTAGTAGCATCGGGAATATCGTTCATTACGCCTAAGCCAACAAACTCTTCAAAAGAACGGCGATCATTTACCTGGAACTCAGTGTCATCATCGCTCAAATTGAAAAGCTGTTGGAGCACCAGCATTTTGAAGAGGATCAGAGGATCAATTCTCCGCCGACCAGCATTGCTTTTCCGCTCTTGCGCATAACCTCTTTCGAGCAGTGGGCGAAATGATTCCCAAGGAATCGACTGGGAAAGTCGCTCAAGAACAGGTTTTTTAGTTTTGAGCTTTTCAACCCTCTGCTGCTCGTCCCAGAAGCCTCTCTGGCCCATACCAGGTATGCAATTAACTATCCAAATTATAAGCTATTGTCGCCTCAACGCAAGGGCTGGTCGTATTTTTCGAGGTGCCCTTGAGAAGCGTTCAATGTGAGGGGTTAAAGCGTAGCAAACTAAACAAGTGTAAAATATATATTCGATATATCAAGAAAGATTTTCCAAGAGCTTGAGGAATACTAGATCTTGAGGTAGTGGATAAGAGAGTTTAGAGACATCAAATTGAAACAGGACATAGATGGTACAAGGTGAGTCAAGTGATCAACTTGTCTTACATAGCCATCTTAAGTAAAAGCAAATACTAGATCTCCAAGTTTTAGAATTATGAACTGAATATATAAATTACTAATAAACAATTTTGAGGACTTCTTCTGGAACTACTTTGCCATATTTGGTTAACTGACCAGCTTTGGACACATGCATTGCTGCGCAAAACAGAGGGACATCAGTTACCGGTGCTAGCTTTTCACGATTGACAAGAGCTGGCAAATGGCTTTGATTAGGGCCAATACTTCAGTGCGGAGACTCGAGACAATGGAATGGCACGTCTTGCGGTTAGACCTCTCGAATGCTTTAGCTTCGAAGGTAATTAGGGTGGTGCTGCCAAGCAAATACTCCAGTGATGTAATGGCACCGCTTAATCTCCGGCGTGCTGGTGCGCAAGGGGGGACCGTCGGCCGCAGGTGGCCCGAACAGTGTTCCACTTAGACTTTTTGAGGCGTCGATGTTTGACTGCAAACAAGAGGCAGGCGCAGCGCTTGGCAAGGTAGAAGAAAGGGCGGTTACTTGCAGTGTGACGGCCTACATCAGCACACAGTCAACCTCCACTCTCTCCACAAGCTGACAAAGTGCCTGGATCTCGCCACTGGCATCGATGGCGAAGATGGTCTGAGCAGTGGCTACGCAAAGGCTCAGGGTATAGAGACTAACGAGGGCAATGTAGACGCAGTAGCTCTGTAGCCATAGCGCGCTGTAAGAACAGTGATGGAAACTCGTAGAATCCTGCAGTCCCACACTAGAGTATCAAGTTACTCGGCAACACCGGGCAGAGCCGCCAACCAGTTCCCCAAAAAATAATTTTTCGCATGTACGCGCAACTGAGCCGGCAACAGCCGTAACCTTGAATCCATAGCGATTTGCCAAAAGCAATGCCTAGCTGTTCGCATGGCCTCAATCGGTAGCTATTGAAAAAGCGATCAACGCCCACCAGCAAGTCTTAGGCCGGGATTGAAAAGAACGTCTCGGGCAGCATCAAACACTGGTGAATCATATTGCCGCCTGATCTGGAAGTACGACTGCACAATGAGGAAGCTCAACAAATTGCCTGCAACAGAAACGTGCCGGCATGGATGGGGTCCAAGGGTTAGCTTCCCTTCCCGCTCAACTCAACGGAAGTGCGGTAACCATGTGAGGATACTGGGGCAGAGTTCTAAAAGGAACTGACCTAATGGAGTCCGTTGGCTCCTATTTGCATGGTAACAGTGGAGAGGTAGCTGTCGATAGCAACTTCCAAATGATCATAGCGGGCATGCTGAAACCACTAACCGGTCATTGAGCACGTCTTACTCATGCCGGATCAATTCATCTTTAGTGTGGGCAATCTACCGGATGTGATGATAAAAGACCTGCGCTACTGCGGTTAGAGAAATGTCAAAGTCTACGCGGATCATGGAGTTTACGCACTTACAGCCACCGACTGACGCCTGTATGGACAAGAATTACCGACAAATGGAAGCGCACCGGAAAGTAAACAACATGATCTGCATGGACAGCAAGTGCAGAGGCAATAAAAGATCCAAAAACGTAGACCCAGCGCAGATTGATTATGCAACTGGTGAACGGTCAAATCATTTAACCGCAGGGTTTGGGTACTATCTACTAAATGGAGTAAAGAAGGATAGGTAAATCCCGCAAACAACGGAAATCGTATTAATTGACAGCACAAGAACTTGATCTAGCCTCAGTAATCTAAAAGTAAAAATGGTTAGCCACCACAGTTAGAGCAATAGGTTCCAGTTGCAGCAACGGAATAATTGCTGTGAGCGCGGGCGAGAATGTCGGTATTGAAAACATGGAATAGATAGAGGCCACAAAACAACAAGCTTGGTTTCTTGAGCTCATCAAAAATTTCGCTATGGCTAGTGGGATAGGGCTATATAAGCGACGAACTCTGTAGGTTTAAATGCAAAGCAGCGCATGCTTTAGCGTATACTGGATAAAGAAATAGTCACTATCAATTCAAGAAAAGCTGACAAAGCACGACCGAGAAGTTAATATGCCAGCGTCATCGGATAAAGGCATGCCAGAATATAAATTTTAGATCGCAAACTAGGGACCTCAGAATAAATTATTAAAGTACATCTTGGTGACAATTTCATGGATTGAGCGCTTTGAAGACCAGCCCAGGTCGATCTCAATTTTCCGGGGATTTATTGCCGAATAGGCCAGATCAGCAGGTCTTTTGAGCGAATCTACTGATTCAAGGTGGTCATTAATATCAAGTTGAGCAATATTAAATGCTTCTTGGGCGAATTGACGAAGGGAAGTAGTAGTACCTGATGCAATCAAATAATCGCTAGGATGTTGCGGTTGTAGCATCAAGTGCATAGCTTGCACGTAATCCGGAGCCCAGCCCCAATCGCGCCAAACATCAAGATTTCCAAGTCGTATATGACTAGCATCGCCAGCCTTTATTTTCTGAACTCCTTCAATAATCTTCTGGGTGACAAAGCGTCTCGGGCGCAAGGGAGATTCATGGTTTGCAAGAATACCGGTGCAAGCATACATCCCGTAGGCGTCTCGGTAAGTCGCCACCTGCCAATATGCTGCTGCTTTAGCTACTGCATAGGGGCTGCGAGGTCTAAGCGGAGTATCCTCAGATGCAGGTGTCTTGCCGGTATCTCCGAAACACTCCGAGCTGCCCGCAGTGAAAAATCGGATTCCGCAACCTAGATAGCGAATTACTTCCAACAGGTTAAGTGCGGCTACAGAGATCGACTCAATACACTCAACTGGCTGATCAAATGAAAGACCAACACTGGTTTGGCCTGCTAGATTATAAATCTCCTGAGGTTGAACGCTACTCACGACTTTAAGTACGCTGCGGAAGTCGTTTGGTGCAAGTGAAATTAGCTCCACATCACCAAATATTCCCAACCTTTCCAGCCGGCTACTGTCAGCCATGTGGGCGTCGCGACTGGTACCCACCACTCTATAACCCAAGCTCAAAAGATGGTGGGCAAGGTATGCGCCATCTTGACCTGTAACGCCGGCAATCAGTGCAGTTATGGACATCTAGATGCCAAGCGGTGGGAATAGATACTTAATTAAGTAAATCAATTATTCCATTGCAAATATACCATACAACGTTATTCACCTATTGAGGAGCCTTTACAGGAAGCGGACTGAAGCACAAGGTCATTCTTCAAGCTGATTTTGATTTAACATACCACCAAAGCAGTAAGTATGCGTCCAGGGGTCGGGACGCCCCGCCGCACGAATGCAAGCCTGATCACTCACCGCTGAGCGATCAGAAACTCTTCCTTGCTCGTTCTTCTTCACTCAGGGGTCGCTCAGCAGTGACGGCATCACCCCACCGCGGTGATGGGCGATCCAGGCCTGCTCGAGGAACTCCCAGACATCGCGGCCCTGTTGCCTGAGGGTGGTGGTGACCGTGAGCAGGCGGCTGCGGCAGATGGCACCGCTGGCTGATTGGACGCCGTGACTGATCTTGCGCTGAATCACCGACTGGCGCAGGGCACGTTCTGCGGCGTTGTTGGTGGGCTCTATTCCCTCGTTCTCCAGGAAGGTCCACAACCCACCTGTCACCTTCTGGAGCTGCTGGCAGGTGCGCACTGTGCTGGCCCAAGGCGTTCGCTCGCCGCGCTGGTAGCCCAGCTCCACTACCCGCTGCAACGTGGCCTCAAAGGTCTGGCGAATCGGCAGGCAGCTTTGCTGCAAGGCGGGCCAGTCAATCTTTCCCTCCTTGTAGTTGTGCCAGTGGCCAAACAGCTGTTGCTGCAGGCCCAGCAGCTCCGCTCCAAATTCAGCACTGGCGCCCGGGCGTTCGGCGATGGCGACCAGATCGCGGATTGAGTGGGCCCAACACAGCTGGCGCTGCTTGGTGGGCAGGTGGTTGTAGGCGGAGAAACGATCGCTCACGACAATCCCGCCAAAGGCGTTCCCCAGCAGCTCGATGGCGGCGGCCGTCGATCGACTCAGGCCTTGGATGAATACCGTCACCACGGCGGTGACCATGACCCACTGCCAGCCCCGCTTTCCAGTGGGATTGTTGCCCACCGCTTCGCGGAAGACTGCGTCTACGGCGTTGCCGGTGGGGGCGCCGGTCTCATCCACGTAAGCCACCGGTTGCTGACGGGCGGCCGCAAGCGCCTGGGCCATCGGTTCCGCCAATGCTGAGCTCAGGCGCTGGCGGACCCGTGCGATTGCCCCACAGCTAATCTCCACTCCCACCAGCTGCTGGAGCAGGGCCTGGGTCTTGCTGAAACTCAAGGGGAAGGCACTGCCCAGCAGGCCCACCAGGGCACTGAGCCTTGGGCCGTAGTGACTGGCTTCCACATCAGCCGGCAACGTCGCGCAGGTGCTGGTGGAGCAGCAGGGGCACACCAAGCGATGCAACCGGTGCTCGATCACCAGCGGTGTGATCGGTGGTATCTCAATCACCTGATGGCGCAGGGGATCGAGATCCTCTCCCAAGGGCAAGGTACCATAGCGGCGGCAGGCATCGGGGGTCCACCACCTTATCCACCCGCTCGATCGGCAGCAGCTCCGGCCCCGATCCGGGATGGCCCGGCTGGCCGCCGCCGCGCTTGCGGCCACTGCCCTTGCGCCGCTCTGGCGGCTTCTAGCCCGAAGGGCTTCCGCGCAGCGGTAAACCCAGCCCATCACTGGAGGGAGGTTTGGAGGAGTTGCGCGAACTGCGGCCAATTCGCTCCCGCAGGTTTGCCAACTCGGTGGCAAAGGAGGTGAGTTGGCCGCGCAACAGCTCGATCTCCTGCTGCTGGGCGTTGATCAGCGCTCTGACGCTGGCGGAAGTTTCCAGCCAGTCCGCATCTGGAATTCCAGCCGGAAGTGCGCTCATCACAGGCGGCCTCTACCTGAGATGCAACCGGAAATCAAACTGCCGTCAAGGATTCAAGCAGGGGCGATGTTCGCCGCGAGCTGTCACGCCCGCTGAACGGATACAGCAGTAATTACAATTTACACCTCACTAGGCCTATTAAAAAGCTACATTATGGGCAATAGCTATAACCATATATTAATTATCCAAAAAGAATGTCAAAGGCTAGAATCTAAAACATAAATGTAGCATTACTAAATATTACATATAGACACTAAGGCAGATAATAAGAATCGAGGCAGCTGGCCAATAGACTCATGTTCTTGACCACTGCCGCTTGCCGATCTGGGATTTCAAAATACATTTGCTGGACCCGAATAGGAAATTTGCTAATAATCATAAAATTCAGTACAAGGACAACATGACCAATGTTATGTCAAAGCTGCTGGCTATGTCTAAAGCACCTGAGGAAGTAGTGGTTCGGTGGAGACTGTTTGTACTTGTTTTTAATGGATGTGCAGATTAGCTTGATGGTCTGGCTTACAAGACAGCATGACAATTCAACTCTCTGCTCCTTCAGTGAATACTGCTAATATCACCGTTAGCGCGACTTCGCCCCCATGGCTATACATTCAACTTACTCCTCATGAAAAGCACCAGGAAAAATAAATTGGCTCTTGAGGAGCGAAACTCCTTCGGAGAGGGGTGAGTCTCGATCATGATGCTATTTAGCTCCAAGGTGCTGAGATGCTCTTACTGCTGCGCAGACATCTGCGGCTAATGGGCAGCCTATTCACTGATCTAGCTCTTGTTGTAGCCTTAACTAATTTTATACTACTGATTGCCGGCAATACAACGTTAAATAAGGAATAATTAAAATGACAGAGTCCTGAACTCTACCTACCTAACTTGGTCTCGACCGCTGAGCCTTTGAACATGATTCAGTCGCAAATAAGCAGCTAAAAAACCAAATAGGCTGCCTAGTAATATGCTGATCAACTAGGCTTTAAATTCAACTTTAAAGAGCTGCAAATTAGCTTCTTTAAGTGGATAACGCACTATAATATTGGACTAATAGCATTCGAGTATTAGTCCCAGTGAATAATTGAACGAGCCGAAATCACGGGGACTCTTAACTTCATTCAAGACGATAAGAACCGGGATCATGAAAAAAGAACAACTGGGTGTAGCCACTTCCGGAACGATAGCGGCCATCTGGGATTGCTCTGAGACAACTGATTAAGTCGCTGGAATCAAGTTGTTCAGCATCCACGCACGATTTGGGGCAAAAAGGTGAGCAATTTCCGCTGAACAAAGGCAATACAGACACGCTTTGTCAGCAGGCCGTATACACAGAATCATACAGCTCTGGCTCCTAAAAATGGCTATGAGACATTGCCTGCGTAAAAGCACATCATGGGAAACTGCATATCGCTGCATTAAATCTGTCAAATCCTTAATTAGATATCAGCTAAAACGGGATACCTTTTCTACTTTTCAAGCTTTTTAACATATGATTATACCGGATTTCAATACTTAAGAGTCATGAAGAGGGGAGAATGATTCATTTGGCCAACACAAACGCTCGTGCGCATCGGCGCTAATCTTCTTTAGGAGTTGAAGCTCATCAAAATGAAAGAATTCAGGAGCTCACAAAAAACGGAGATAGATATAAGCCAAATTACTTATAAAGCAATCATGGGAGGAGAACTTTATAAAGCTAATGATTCTAGGTTAAATCTGACTAATTTAGTTGGAAAGAAATTACCCGTATTGGTAGTTTTAGTATTCAGTGCCGCGTTTAAGGAAGCTCTGATCAAGACGGCTTAACCAAAATAACCTAGTCTCATTCTAGTGAATGAGACCATACTGAGTAGATTTTGCCCTTTTTCGCTCACAGCAGTACTTTCAAAGTCGTTCAGGCAGTTTCCATAACGCGTTCTGTCTTGTTTTCTGGATGATAGTCGACCATAAGTCATAGTAAACCCTAGTACTACGCTGAGTCAGGTATCCGTTCCCGTACCATCCAGAGGTTTGCCAAGGCAAAGAGCAACTTCAGCTTGAGGTCGTTCTTGCGGATGCCTCGGTAGAAGACCTTCCGGAAGCCGAATTGACATTTGATGATCCGAAAGGGATGCTCCACTTTGGCGCGGAAGTGGGCTTTCGCCGTCTCAATCAGATCCAGAAGCCTGCCCTCTGGTGTCTCTGGAAGCACTCTGCGTTGGCCGGGTTTCATGGCAATTCTGAACTCAGCTTGGCAGTCCTGGAAATCGTCACGTTTCTCGATGCCGATGTGGCCTGCATCACCGTAGATGAGGCGTTCATCCCCATGAAGCCGCTCTGCTGCTGTGTTCAGCTCATGCACGTTGGCAGCGGTGCTCTCAACGGAGTGGACAAGACCAGATGCGGCATCAACTCCAATGTGGCAGCGCATTCCAAAGAACCATTGCTTGCCCTTGGCCACCGAGTGCATTTCGGGATCTCTCTCCTTGAGCTTGTTCCTGGTGGAACTGGGGGCATTGATGATCGTGGCATCAAGGATCGTGCCCTCCCTCAACATCACTCCCTTCTCGCGCAGCATCTGGTTCACACCCTCGAGGATCTGCTCAGCGATGCGGTGCTCTTCCAGCAGATGGCGGAAGTTGAGGATCGTGGTCTCATCAGGGATCCGGCCTTCCATCGTCTCGATCCCTGCGAAGCGGCGGAAGCAGGGCGTATCGATCAGCATCTCCTCCATCAGGGGATCTGAAAGCGTGAACCACTGCTGCAGCAGGTGGATCCGGAGCATCACCTCCAAAGGAATCGGCGGACGACCTCCTTTGCTGGACGGCTTGTGATACACGGGTTCAATCAAGGCCAGAAATGCCTCCCATGGAATCGTGATCTCCATCTCTTCCAAGAAGCGCTGGCGACGCGTCTTCTTTTTGGCGTAGATCTGCTCGTAGTCCGTGAAGCCCAGCTGGAGAGGGACAGCCATCCGGTCCAGTCTCAGTTCGAGAACTGGACTGATTTTAGCGGGTTTCTCAGAGGTTTCTTAAAATTAATCAATTGCGAGAACTACAATAACAGGAATAAATGAAAGGGTTATCAAGTAACGCAATAAAGCAACGTTTCAAGTACTTTAATATCGACGACTATATCATTTTCGGTATTAAATGAAGGGAAGACATAGTAAAAATATTTAAGCCCCTTGATTGAGGCCAGTTGAAAGTAATCAGCTCGAATTCCATGACCTTCTGCATGTAACTCAACCACAGTTGCATTTTCCGAAAATAGTAAATTCGTTAACCCAGCACCATGAACGGCAATAATGTGACTAGCTTTTTGAAACAAAGCAATCAATTGGGGCAAGGGCAACCCATCTAAAGTTACAGAAACATAACCATAACGTTCCAGAAAACATACTACTTCATCTTCATTTACAGTTCTTCGACACAGGGCATCTTTTCTAGAAATATACAATTTTTTTGGGGTTTCTAACTCAATTGTCGAATACAATGTACCAGAAGAAAGATTATCTGCTAGTTTTGTTATCACATTTGGAGACATACAATCGTACGGCGCACCAAGTAAACCTTGTGCTCTGCCGGCAGGGGATGATATGAGGCTACTGGTTAAAATTGATGTCCTTACGATATTCTGGTCAAGATTTATGAGACTAGAACTTGTAAATCCCAATAAACCAAGAGACGAGACTTGCCATTCCTTTAAGTGTAAAGGGACAAGTAAATAGACGAAGTTTCCGCTCTTTGCTTGATAGTCACAGACCGAAAGAAGCCTAGGCAGAATATCAATAAACCAATGAAAGTATGAGTAATGCCATTGATTTACATCAAGAAGAGAACAAAGTGGAACATCAAAATTTAGAGTAGAAGGCAGAAGTGATTGTGAACGGATTATTAGTCGATCGCGAAGCCGTGGATTGAAAAATGGATACGTATCAGGAAGCAGCCTCCAATGATGTGTTAGGCCATACAAGTTCAAAGAAACAAGTTGACCTGATTTAACAACATGATACTCAAAAGGTTTTGCAGTAAAAGGAGTTAAATAACTTTCCAATCTGCCAAGGGGGGAATTCAGTGGATTGCGTAAGGTATAACAACAAAAGGATGAAGAATAAAGGGTTGTCATTTTCCAAAAAATCTTGGCACAAAAAAATTTATATATGATTGCAAAGGAGTAATTTATAGTTTTTTTACAGGAAGCAGACCATTAAAAACAAACCTTTTTTTTGCCCCGTAAAATGCAGCCCATTCCGAGAAAGTACTCGGGGGGCCGACAATTACATCACATTTTGCTAAAGTATACAGATCATCCATTGTAGATCCATTTAGGAATACTCGGGATTTAAACTCAAGCAAATTATTTGGTACACGTTCGTTTGAACAGATTAGGAACTGGACATTATTTGAACCATACAAATCTTCAAAGCGCAACATTAACTCATTATATAATTCATATGAAAAAAAATATTTACCATTCTCCCAACTAATGTAATCACCTCGTCGGATATGTACGCCTATAGTTAGCTTTTGGGATGCTAGTCTACTGAAATTTTTATCAACAGTCTCCCTAATGAACTTTTGAGGTCTAAATATAGTAACTAAAGCATCTCTATATTTAGATCTTAGTTCTTCGCAATTTAATGCCCATGCAGCCCATACTAAGAAAAAATTATTGTAATCAATTAGCAGTTTTTCAATATCATGCATGTCTAATGTTTTTAGATCATTCACCTCAAACAATAAGTTAGTTCTTCGTAAGCAATTTAGTACCGGCTTTTTTGTCAGGAGTGTGTTAATGATTGACCAAAAAATTTTAGTATCAAAGATTACATCAACTATATTAGTAGATTTTTTTGCTTTATAACAGGGAACAAACTGAGGTTCAAAATACTCGAAGTATGACGAATAAATTTTAAATGAGGGATTATAAATAGACCAGTTTTTATGTAAACTTAACGCAATTAGGCTGCTAAAAGTAAGGAGTCTGTTGCCAAGTTGGCCATAGTCTTTCCAAACTACTAATTTCATGTCTATTTAAAAGCTTCCGAAGTTAATTGCAGATGGCTTGTAATATTTTTCTTAGAACACGGAATAGGGGAAAAAATTAAAACCTATACTTTTTTTTGATTGGGTGATCTAGACTCCATCCAAGGATCAAGGATAAGTTTAATTGTCTATAAGTTTAGCGAGTCTGAGATCCTCTTCTGTGAGCGGCATGCAGCAGCACATTGGATTGGTGATCCGGTCTGTCGCCCCAACAATTTAGAAGCGATGATTTAAGCGAAAGCATTAGCCGCTAAGATAGCCTTGGCCTATTTTTCATAGCCGAAGGCCAACAAAGCGACAGTTTAAGACGTGGGAGGTACCGCTGAATGGTCTTGCAACCGCAATATAGTGATCCGCCGGACTTGCGTTAGGTTATCTAGATGTTCGGTGCCGGTGACGTCAACCTTTGGGCGGCAGTTGACTGTGATCACGGCGTGGAAACTAGCCAGTGCATCGAAGAGAACATGGCTGCCGGAGGGGAGGTGGAGTTTGGTCTAGTCAGAGATCACGTCTGAGCTGAAGCCTTTCACTGTTGTGATCCTGGCGTGAATTTGATGGCCAGACTCGTTCAAGGTGGAGGCCGCAACAATGGTGATCTTGTTCTCTGATTTCAGGCTGGCTTGCCACCTAGGCGTTCTCAACCAAGGTAGGGATTATGGATCTGGATCTTTCTCCGCAGAAGGTAAACACCCTCTTGCTTTGTTATTGCATGCGGTATCTGGTTGTGCAGCAAGCAGGTGGTGTCGTAGTTGACGCCAGGCTGACGGCTGAGCTCCGTCTAGAAGATTCCAGTTTATCGCTGCGCGGAAGCCTTACGGCTAGGGGCTGGTCGATCAGATGGAGAGCTAGATGCCATGCGATCAGTGGGAGTTTGGTGTCTGCATGATCGTGCAGTCCGTGAGAGTGGTCTATTGCCAGCCACTACGGCACTGATAGCGCTTGAGCTGCCGGCTATAGACCAACCCAATCTCGTGGCTCTGGAAACTCGAACTCTGGAACCCATATCTGCCAACTGGGCTTCTACAGGGCAGTCCACATTAGAAGCCGATTCACCCACTAGGCACCAGAACACTTTAAGCAGGTAATGTGTAGCCTAAGAAAAACACCCCATTTACTCTACCAGTTGTTTAAGTGAGACCCCGGTGCTCGTTTGTGTGGCCATGATTTATCTATTGAGGTTGTACGGTTTTGATCATATTTATGACATTGGGAAGGTCGTATGGTGACAACTACACTAGCTCTACATTAGTGGCGATGCTTAAACGCTCTAATCAACTTATACAAGCAATTTGACCGTCTCGGCAGCTGCCCACACCCCGACATCTAAACTCAAGAAGTTGATGAGCAGATTGTTACTGTTTTGGTCTGTGACACTCGTCATTAGAGCTCCAGAGAACATGGGCAGGATATGCTTAGACTTGCTGAGTTTAGCTATCTCTGAAGGCCGGCATAGGGGCAATATAAGTTGGAACAGAACAAATAGCTTAGGTCGCCAAAGTCTGATGCCGTTACCTTCGTGATTTTATTGATCAGCAGCTCACTCTGAGTGGGAATGAACTGCAACTATCCTATAATGGAAAAGCGGTGAGCAATGGAAGCTAGGTTCGCCTTGTAGATAATATTCCAGTGCATTCCCTAAAATCCAGAGTCCACAGGCATAATGCGATTCAAGATGAATTTGTGAACTCAAAGTAGATAGTCTAAAAGTACAGCGTTGGAAAACATATGACCGCGAGGCGGATTGCTGGGTCTCTGCAAGCGCGCAGTAAACAATCACTGGTAACAACTGAGACGCGAGCAGCGCTCGAGCGTCACCAACTGAACCTAATTATCTTAGAAAGGGTTGAGCCTTAGCGCAAGAGGCAGGCATGTGAGTTTCTGAGGGTGGTCAGAAATACAGGCTGCTTGAATGGTTATGGACCTTTTGTTCAGGGCAGCTAGATTGCATTATTGGGACCGATCAGGGGGAAGGGCAAATGAATTCACTAAACGCAAAGCCTAGCGCGTCTTCCTTTTAGGAGCAAGAGCCTGTTGATCCTAAATTAACTAACCCAGGCAAATTAGGACGAGCCTATACCCACATCGGGAGAATCGTGCAACGCTTACTTTCGGTTCACTTTTGAAATGTATTAATTATTTGCGTAGACTTGGGTGGCATATTTTATGTTCTGAGGAGGCTGTCAATTTTGCAAGATGGATATACACATTCAAATATTGTTACGATAACTCACGCTTCGAATTTTTTGAATTACCGCAGTTACAGGCAAGGATCGTTGCTGTAACACGAGCAACTTAGATATATCAGCCAAGAGCTTTTGAACCCAGCGACTGGAGTATTAGGACGGCAGTCGTTATTGCTAAGTTTCACTATCCCGAATTGTCAAAGTCAATGCCATAAATCCCATAACTTTGTTAGTGAGAATCTTTGGGGAAAGATGCTCAGTGGGTAAATGAAAACATATTGAATGAATCGGAGCGACAGGATTTGAACCTGCGACCCCCACTACCCCAAAGTGGTGCGCTACCAAGCTGCGCTACGCCCCGGCTAGTGCAAATTACCACAGCGCTTTGCGGGGCTTCTGCTGGGGCTTTTGTTGCGGCTTCAACCGCCGGATCAACCTGGCGCTGAGCCGGTCTCGGCTTAGGCCGGCGTAGCCAGCGATGCCCTGCTCCTGCGCCAGCAGGCGCAGGTCGGCCAGGCCCATGGCAGCCAGGCGCAATTCCGGCAGTTTCTGCCACACGGTGGCTGCGGCCGGCAGGTCGGATCCCCTGCGATTGGCCCGGAAGCCCAGCAGGGCGCCCCCGGCCATCCATTCCGGCACCAGCACAAACAGCACTGCCAGTAGCCCATAGAGCTCCACTAGTCCCCGTGGCAGGGGGTGGAGCCGGCGGGGTGGCGTTTGCTCCGGTCCGGTCACAGCGGTTGCACCATGGCCTGGGGCGCCTGGCGGTCTCGCCATTGCAGCTGGGGTTCGGGGCTGGGATTGAGCCTCACACTCCAAAACACCAGGGCAAAACACAGCCCCAGCGTGATCAGCAGGGCGAGGATCACTGCCCGATCGGGCCAGGGAGTCATGGCTGCACCTGCATCAAACTTGCTGGGTGCGCAGGCATTCCAGTTTCTGGAACGACTGTTCCATGGTGAGCACGTCGCCCCGCAGAATCACGGTCATCTGTTCATTGCGGTAGCGCAGGCCAGGCAGGTTTGAGTCTTCCCTAAACAGGGTGGAGCGGAACCGGCCGGCGATCAGTGAGGCCTGGGCATCATTGCGCTCCAGGGTCACGGCGCGCTCATTGGGGCAGAGGAACTTCTCAGTGATGCCGTAGTCCTCCCACCAGGGCGAACCCATCGACAGCAGCGAGAGGAGCAGCATGGGCATGGGCAGCACCGGCATTATCTAGGCCAGCTGGATGGGGGCATTGTCACCCCGCAGCACGCAGTGGGCCACCGACCAGTCGTAGGAGTTCCACACCCGGGGGTTCAGCTTGTAGCTGGCGCCCTCAAAGGCGCCCAAGCGCAGCCCGCTGGGCTGGGCGGAGCAGTAGGGGCGGCTGCCGGGCTTGGCCAGATACTGCTGGTGGTAGGGCTCGGCGTACCAGAAGGTTTGGTTGCTGCGCAGTTCGGTGGTGATCGGCCCGAAGCCCGCCCCGCTCAACAGGAGCTGGTAGGCCTGGCGGCTGGCCTGGGCCAGCTCCATCAGCGCCGGATCATCCAGATAGATCACCGAGCGGTATTGGCTGCCGCGGTCATTCCCCTGCCGATCTCCCTGGGTGGGGTCGTGGCATTCCCAAAAGAGCTTTAGCAGGTCGCTGAAATCCACCAGAGCGGTGTCCCACACCACCCGCACCACCTCGCTGTGGCCGCTGCGGCCCGAACACACCTGGTTGTAGCTGGGCTTATCAGCCGAGCCCCCGGCATAGCCCACCGCCGTTGTCACCACCCCGGGCAGGCGCCAGAACCCCTTCTCCGCCCCCCAGAAACAGCCACAGCCAAAGATAGCCACGTTCTGACCTGGGCCCGGCTGGGCGTCAATCGGAGTGCCCAGCACCGCATGGGCTGCTTGGGTGGGGGTTGCGGTCTCAAACAGGCCAAACACTTGCAATAGGGCGATCGCAGTTCAGCCTAGGCAGCCCCTTTGGGGTCTGCGTCCGGCTCCAGGGCGATGTGGTTGAGCAGGGTGGTGGTGAAGGCGAAGAGCAGGAAGGGCAAGGACAGCACCAGGATCACCCCCACCCCCACCAGGGCAAAGATTGGCTTGCTGGCCCCCATCAGGGCCAGGCCGGCAGCCAGGCTGGCGAAGATCACCAGCATCCAGATCAGGATCTGGCCATAGATGTCGCCGAAGGTCAGGGTGCAGCGCAGCCGGTAGGGCAGGCCGGGGAAGGGGGCAGCGGGCTCCATGGCGACCTGGCAGGTGGAGGAATTCTCTCCCCACCTAAGCCTGAGCCTGGGATCTTTTCTGGGCTGCTCAACAAGTATTGAGATCAGCCCGCCGCCTGCAATTGCTCGCTGGCCTGCTGGCGGTCCCAGAGGCGCCGGTAGGTGCCGCCGGTTTCGGCCAGTAGCTCGAGGTGGGGGCCCTGTTGCACCAGCCGTCCCTGTTCCAGCACGAGCACCCGGTCGCAGGCGGCGGCGGCCGAGAGCTGGTGGCTGATCATCAAGATGGTGCGCCCCTGCTGGTCTCGCAGGCTGTGGAGGATCGCGGCGGCCGTGTTGTTGTCAACGCTGGCCAGGGCGTCGTCGAGCACCAGTAGGGGCGTCTGCACCAGCAGGGCCCGGCCCAGGGCCGTGCGTTGCCTTTGGCCGCCGCTGAGGGTGATGCCCCGCTCCCCCACCAGGGTCTGGTACCCATCTGGGAAGCCCTTGATATCCCCCTCCAGCCGGGCCTGGCAGGCGGCCTCCTCCACCTGCTCCAGCGGCGCTTCCGGTTTGCCGTAGCGCAGGTTGTCCGCCAGGGAGGCGGTGAACAGGTAGCCCTCCTGGGGCACCAGCCCCACCCGATCGCGCAGGGCTGAGAGCTCCAGCCTGGTGATATCGACCCCATCAAGCCAGAGCTGGCCTGGCTCCACCTCCACCATCCGCCCCAGGGCCCGGGCCAGGGTGGTTTTGCCGCAGCCCACCGGGCCGACCACCGCCACCAGCTCACCGGGCTTGAGGCTAAAACTCACGTCAACCAATGCTGGCCTGGGCGCCCCTGGGTAGCGCACGGTGAGGCCGCGGGCCTGAACCGCCCCGCGGCCTGGCAGGGCTGGGGCCTGGGGCCGCTCAGGCGAGACGATCAGAGGCTTGCGCTGCAGCAGCTCCTCCACCCGCTCGAGGCTCACCTGGCCTGTCTGGAAGGTGTTGAGGGTGAAGCCGAGCAGGGCGGTGGGGAAAACCAGCCGCTCGACAAACAGGATCAGGGCGACCAGGTCGCCGATCGTCAGCAGTCCGCTCTCGAGCTGGCCGCTGCCGAGGGCCAGCAGCAGCAGCAGGCTGATGGAGGCGATCCCCTCCAGCAGGGGGAACAGGGTGCTGCGGGTGCGGGCCAGGTTCAGGGCCGCATCCCGATAGGTGCGGTTGCGGCCGGCGAAGGCGGCCTGCTCCGTGCTCTCTTGCCCGTAGATCTTGATGGCACTGATGCCGGAGAGGTCTTCCTGGATCAGGTCGCTGAGCGAAGCTAGGGCCTCCTGCTGGCGGCGTTGCTGGCGCATCATCCGGCCGCCGAACAGGCGCACCACCACGAGCATCACCGGGTAGAGGCCCACCGCCGCCAGGCTCAGCCAGGGATCGATGGCGAGCATGGCCGGCAGGGTGAGGGCATAGGCCAGCACCGTGTTGGTGAGGCTGAGCACGGCAAAGCCCATCAGGCGGCGCACGTTTTCGACATCACTGGTGGCCCGGCTGATCAGCTCGCCACTGCCGGTGGTCTGCACCCAGCCCGGCTCCTGCAGCAGCAGGTGGTCAAAGATCTGCTGCTTGAGGTCTGCTTCTACCTGCCGGCCCACGCCGAAAACCAGCATGCGCGAGTAGAGGCGCACCGCCCCCATCACGCTGGCCAGGGCGACGATCAGGGCCGCCTGGGCCAGCACATCCCCCAGGGCGAAGCCGTCCTGCAGGTCATCGATCACCCGCCGCACTAGCAGTGGAATCGAGACGCTCAACAGGTTCACCACCACCAGGGCCGCTGCGCCCTGCAGCACCTGGCGGCGATGGGGGCGCAGGTAGCGCCGGATCAGGTCCAGCCGAAGTGCTCCCATCAGGGGCCAGGTGCACAAGTGGGCCCAACCTAGGCATGTGCTTTTGCGGCAGGCTGGGCGGGCCTGCTTTGCCCTGATGGAACCCAGCAGCAACGACCAGAGCCATCCCCTCTATGCCACCGACAGGGATGTGGTGGATCGCCTGCTGGCGGCCGAGCAACCCGCCGATGCCCACCTGGTGGATGCGGCGCGCTTGCTGATGCGCTACGAGAATTTTCCCGGCGCCCATGACCTCAGCGCCGATCTGGCCAAGGCCCTGCGGCTCTGGGGCCTCAGCCGCCAGCAGCTGCACAGCCGCACCAGGGCCATCTGGGAGGCGGGTTTTCGGCCCGCAGCCACGGCTACTCCCGGCGCCAGTGCGGCGGTTGGTTCGAGTTTCGACACCGCAGACCAGGAGCAGACCTAGATGAAATTGCCCTGGGGCATCGCCAATTCCCCCCTCTTCGGGTGATAGTGGGAGGGTCCCCATCACCCGGCCCGGCGTGCATTGCACCCGGGCTTTTTTCTGGCCGCACCCGATGGCACCCGCCCAACCCTGGCCAGTCCTTCTGGAAAAATTGCTAGATGGGCAGTCGCTCAGCTCCGCCGAGGCCACCGGCCTGATGCAGGGCTGGCTGGCCGAGCAGATCGATCCGGTGCTCACCGGCGCCCTGCTGGCGGCCCTGCGGGCCAAGGGGGCCAGCGGCGAGGAACTGGCCGCCATGGCCCAGGTGTTGCGGCAGGCCTGTGACCTCCCGGCGGCCCGCCCGGCCCTGCCCCTGGTCGATACCTGCGGCACCGGCGGCGACGGGGCGGACAGTTTCAACATTTCCACGGCCGTGGCCTTTGTGGCGGCCGCCTGCGGCGCCCATGTGGCCAAACACGGCAACCGCAGCGCCAGCGGCCGGGTGGGCTCGGCCGATGTGCTCGAAGCCGCCGGCATCCACCTGCAGGCTCCCCAGGCCCAGGTGATTGGCGCCTTGGCCCAGGCCGGCCTCACCTTTCTGTTTGCCCCTGGCTGGCATCCGGCCCTGGTGGGTCTGGCACCCCTGCGCCGCAGCCTGGGCGTGCGCACGGTGTTCAACCTGCTCGGTCCCCTGGTAAACCCGCTGCGGCCCGATGCCCAGGTGCTGGGCGTGGCCCGTGCCGACCTGCTCGATCCCATGGCCGATGCCCTGGCCCGGCTCGGCCTGCAGCGGGCGGTGGTGGTGTACGGCCAGGGGGGATTGGATGAGGCCTCCCTGGCCGGCGTCAATGAGCTGCGGCTGGTGGAGACCGGTGCGGTGCGCAGCGACCAGCTCGATCCAGAGCAGCTGGGCCTGCAGCGGGCCCCCCTGGCTGCCCTGGCCGGGGGCGATCTGGCCACCAACCGGGCCATTCTCGAAGCTGTGCTGCAGGGTCGGGGCAGCCGGGCCCAGAGCGATGTCGTGGCCCTGAATACTGCCCTGGTGCTCTGGGCCGCCGGGCAGGCCGCCAGCGTGGCGGAGGGGCTGGAGCAGGCCCAGGCGGCCCTCGCCTCGGGCGGCGGCTGGCAGACCCTGGAGCGGTTGCGCAAGGCCCTGCCCGCGCCGGCTGCGGGATGATCACTTCACTTGCATCGAACCCTTGAGCCAGGCCCCTGCCCTGTTGGTGCTGGCCGATGGCACTTTGCTGCGCGGTGAGGCCTTTGCCGCCCGGGGCACGGCCATCGGTGAGGTGGTGTTCAACACCGGCATGACCGGCTATCAGGAGGTGATCACCGACCCCAGCTATAGCGGCCAGCTGGTGACCTTCACCTACCCCGAGCTGGGCAACATCGGCGTCAACGGCGCCGATCAGGAGGCGGACCGCCCCCACGTGCGCGGCGTGATTGCCCGCCAGCTGGCACCCCGGGCCAGCAACTGGCGCTCCGAGGAGGAGCTGGAACCCTGGCTGGCCGGCCATGGGGTGGTGGGAATCCGGGCTGTCGACACCCGCGCCCTGGTTCGCCACCTGCGCGAGGGCGGAGCGATCAATGGGGCGATCAGCAGCGATGGCACCCCAGCCCTGGAGTTACTGGAGCAGGTGCGCAGAGCCCCGTCGATGCAGGGCCTCAACCTGGCGGCCCAGGTTTCCACCCAGCAGTCCTACCAGTGGCACCAGGCGTGTGGGGTGCCCTTCGATGCTCGCCTGCAACCTGCCCCAGAGCGCCCCTACCGCGTGGTGGCGATCGACTTCGGCATCAAGCGAGCCATCCTGGAGCGGCTGGTGGCCCACGGCTGCGAAGTCACCGTGCTGCCGGCCGATGCCCGGCTCGACCAGGTGCTCAGCCACCAGCCCAAGGGGGTGTTTCTCTCGAATGGGCCGGGCGATCCTGCTGCCGTCAGCGGCGGCATTGAGCTGGCCCGGGGCCTGATCGCCCAGGCCGATCTGCCCCTGTTCGGCATCTGCCTGGGCCACCAGATCCTCGGCCTGGCCCTGGGCGGACGCACCTACAAGCTCGGCTACGGCCACCGCGGCTTGAACCACCCCTGCGGCAGCCCCGGTCAGGTGGAAATCACAAGTCAAGTAGAGATCACCAGCCAGAATCACGGCTTTGCCCTCGATGCCAGCTCCCTGCCGGCGGGAAGGGTGCGGGTGAGTCACTTCAACCTCAACGACCACACCGTGGCGGGCCTGGAAATGGTCGATGCCCCGGTGTTTGGCATCCAATACCACCCGGAAGCCAGCCCTGGCCCCCATGACGCCGACCACCACTTCGCCCGCTTTGTCGCCCTGATGGCTGCGCGACGCTGAGGTCTGGCGCAGTTTTGTTGCGACTTCCGCACAGTCAAATCAACTCCCTACACTCCCGGCAGAACTGATCGGGGATTGGAGCCATCAACGACCTGCAGCGATTGACGGTGTCCCTACGCGGGGGCTTCGAGCAGCAGGCCCACTGCCAGCTGTTCCGCTTCACCGGCCAGCTCGATGCCTATTCCGATAAGCAGTTTGGCGATTTCATCGCCTCCCACCGCGGCAGCGGCCAACCCCTTGTTATTGACCTGAGTGCGATCGACTTCATCGATTCCTCCGGCCTCGGGGCCCTGGTTCAGCTGGCCAAGCAGTGCAATACGGGCAAGCAGAAGTTTCTGGTGGTGGGCAACGCCCGGGTGGTGCAGACCGTGAAGCTCGTGCGCCTGGAAGAGTTTTTGCATCTGCAACCAAACCTGGAAACCGCCCTTGGCAGCCTCGCCGCCTGATCGGGGCGAGCCCGATTCGGCGACGCCAGGGAGCTGGCTGGCTGGGTTGACGCCCCAGCCCCCCAAGGTTGAGCTGGGCCCCCTGCAGCTGGCCTGGCTGGGGGATGCGGTGTGGGAACTGCACCACCGGCTGCAACGCTGCCGCCGGCCGGCCCGCTCCCAGACGCTGCATCAGCAGGTGGTGCAGGTGGTGCGCGCCGGTGCCCAGGCCCGATGCCTGGAGTGCCTCGATGGCCTGCTCAGCGAGTCAGAGCTGGATCTGGTGCGTCGCGGCCGCAACCGGGCCGGGCGGGGGCCGCGCCTGGGCGATGCGGCGGCCTATGGCCAGGCCACCGGCTTCGAGACCCTCTTGGGCTGGCTGTTTCTCCACGATCCAGGCCGGTTGGCCGAGCTGCTAGATCACTTGCAGGAAAACGATCCATAACCAGCGAACGCCGCCATGAGTCCACGCTTTGAACCCCGTCGCGGCACTGGTCGCCCAACCCGTTTCAAAGGGGCCGGCGAGGGTCGGGAGGGTCGGGAAGCTCGTGAGGGTCGGGAGGGCCGAGGAACTGGGCCCCGTGATCTGCGTCGCCAACCCCGCCGGGAGGGAAGTTTAGATCGTCCCGCCAGCAGGGCTGAAAAACCCTATGAGAAGCCCTATGAAAAACCCTACGAAAAACCATACGAGCGCTCCTACGGGGAGAGAAAACCCTTTGGCGAAAGAAGGTCCCTAGGAGACAGGCGGCCCCTTGGTGAGAGGCGACCCATTGGTGACAGGAAGCCCTATGACCGCAGACCCGGCGCCCGCATCGAGGGCCGTTTTGGTCCGCGCCGGGCCGGGGCGCCACTGCGCTCCGCCGCCAGGCCCCTGATCGTTGACGCCGCTCCGCCGCTGGCTGCCGGCGAGGCCGAACGCCACAGCATCGACCCCAGCACCGATCTGATTTGGGGTCGCCATCCCGCCCAGGCGGCGCTCGAGGGCGGCCGGCCGATCCACCGCATCTGGTGCACGCCTGAGGTGCGCACCAGCACCAAGTTTCTGCAGCTCTTGCGCGAGGCCAAGGCCTCGGGTGTGCTGGTGGAGGAGGTCACCTGGGCCCGGCTGGGCCAGCTCACCGGCGGAGCGGTGCACCAGGGCATCACCCTGCAGACCGCCGCCGCCGACACCCTCGATCTGACCAGCCTGATCGAGGGCTGCGCCGCCATCGGCGAGCCACCCCTGCTGATTGCCCTCGATGGCCTCACCGATCCCCAAAACCTGGGGGCCATCGTGCGCAGTGCCGAAGCCCTCGGCGCCCACGGGTTGGTTTTGCCCCAGCGGCGCAGTGCCGGCCTCACCGGCTCAGTGGCCAAGGTTGCGGCGGGCGCCCTGGAGCACCTCCCCATCGCCCGGGTGGTGAATCTCAACCGGGCCCTCGACGCCCTCAAGCAGGAGGGCTACCGGGTGGTGGGACTGGCCAGCGAAGGCGCCCTCAGCCTGGAGGAGGTGGATCTGGAGGGTCCCCTGGTGGTTGTGACCGGCTCGGAGGGCGACGGTCTCTCGATGCTCACCCGCCGCAACTGTGACCAGCTGGTGCGCATTCCCCTGCGGGGGGTAACCCCCAGCCTCAATGCCTCGGTGGCCACGGCCCTGCTGCTCTACGAGGTTGCCCGGCGGGGCTGGATGAAGGGCTTGCGGGGCAGCCAGCCCGCCCCGCGCCTGGTACGCCCCCAGCTGCCCGTCGCAGCAGCAGTACCCGAGCCCGAGCTTCTGCCCGAGGCCCCGCCTGAGCCCGAGCTCCAGCCTGGGCCTCTGCCCGAACCCGAGGCTCTTGCCGAAGAAGCCCAGCCCGAGGCCCCTGCCGCAGAGGCGCCCGGCGAGGCTCCTGTGGTGGAGCTAGGGCTGACGCCGGCCCCGCCAGCTGGATTCAGCGGTGATATCCAGTTGTGATCACTGGTTTGATTTCCGGTTGTGATCTCTAGTTGTGATTAAGGCCGGGCTGGGGGGACCCGGCGCCGGGCAGAATGGAACCATTCCCGCCCCTGCCCCATGAATCCCCTGCTGTGGCCCCTGCGCAGCTGCGCTAATGGTCTGGGCCTGGCTTGGTGGGCACGGGTCGAAACCCATGGCCCCGACGCGATTTACTGGTTTGGCCCCTTCGTGCGCCGGCACACCCTCGAAGCCCGCCTGCCCGAATTCCTCTCGGATCTGCAGGCCGAAGCGCCCGCCTCCCTCGAGCACAGGTTGCTGCGCACCCGCAGGGGCGAGCCCCTGACGGAGATCAGCTAACGGAGATCGGCTGATAGCGTCCAGTTCAACTGGCAACTAGGTGGATGGGGATCGCCGCATGGCGTGAGCAACTGAGCAAGGGCGAGGTCTCGGCCCGGGAGCTCACGGATCACCACCTGGCCCGCATCGCCGCGGTAGATGCCAGCATCCACGCCTTTCTTGAGGTCACGGCCGAGCGGGCCAGGGACGACGCCGATCGCATCGATGCCCGGCGCGCTGCTGGCGAAGCCCTGCCTCCCCTGGCCGGCATCCCCCTGGGGATCAAGGACAACCTCTGCACCCAGGGCATTCCCACCACCTGCTCCAGCCGAATGCTGGAGCACTTCGTGCCCCCCTACGAGAGCACCGTCACCGAACGGCTCTGGCAGGCCGGCGCGGTGCTGCTGGGCAAAACCAATCTCGACGAGTTCGCCATGGGCAGCTCGACCGAAACCTCCGCCTTCGGGCCGAGCCGCAACCCCTGGAACCCCGAGCGCGTACCCGGCGGCAGTTCCGGTGGCAGTGCGGCGGCCGTGGCCGCCGGTGAATGTCTGGCGGCCCTGGGGTCAGATACCGGCGGCTCGATCCGCCAACCCGCCGCTTTCTGCGGTGTGGTGGGTCTCAAGCCCACCTACGGGCGGGTCAGCCGCTACGGGCTGGTGGCCTTCGCCAGCTCCCTCGACCAGGTGGGCCCCTTCAGCACCAGCGTGGCCGATGCGGCCGAACTGCTGCAGGTAATAGCCGGCGCCGATCCCCGCGATGCCACCTGCCTCAAAGCCCCGGTGCCCGACTACGTCGCCGCCCTTGACCAACCCGTCAAGGGGTTGCGGGTGGGCATCGTGCGCGAATGCTTTGCGGCGGAGGGGCTCGACCCCGCCGTGAAGGCCTCGGTGCTGGCCGCCGCCGCCCAGCTCGAGGCCCTGGGCTGTGAGCTGGTGGAGGTGAGCTGCCCCCGCTTCAACGACGGCATCGCCACCTACTACGTGATCGCCCCGTCGGAGGCATCGGCCAACCTGGCCCGCTACGACGGGGTCAAATACGGTTACCGCAGCCCCGCTGCCACCAGCCTGGCGGAGATGACCGCCCGCAGCCGGGCCGAGGGCTTCGGCGACGAGGTGCAGCGCCGCATCCTGATCGGCACCTATGCCCTCTCGGCCGGCTACGTGGATGCCTACTACAGGAAGGCCCAGCAGGTGCGCACCCTGATCCGCCGCGACTTCGACCGGGCTTTCGAGACCGTTGACGTGCTGCTCACCCCCACCTCGCCCACCACCGCCTTCGGCTTCGGCGCCCACAGCAACGACCCCCTGGCCATGTATCTGGCCGACCTGCTGACCATCCCCGCCAACATGGCGGGTCTGCCGGCCATCTCCGTGCCCTGTGGCTTCGACGCCCAGGGTCTGCCGATCGGTCTGCAATTGATCACCGGCGTGCTCGAGGAGCCGCGCCTGCTGCAGGTAGCCCACCAATACGAGCTGGCGGCCCGGGTGCTGCACAACCACCCGACTCCAGATCTGGTGGCCTATGCCCCAATAGGGCGGTGAGCCACGCTGGATCTTGCGTTGTCGCCTAACCTGAGCTCCGTTCTCGGGCCCCCGGCCGTCCCAGCACTTGGCCTTCGTACCGCTCCATAACCACAGCGACTACAGCCTCCTGGATGGGGCCAGCCAGCTGCCGGCGATGGTGGAGCGGGCCCTGGAGCTGGACATGCCGGCCCTGGCGCTGACCGACCACGGCGTCATGTATGGCGCCATCGAGCTGCTGAAGCTCTGCACCAAGGCGGGCATCAAGCCGATCATCGGCAATGAGATGTATGTCATCAATGGCTCCATTGATGACCCCCAGCAGAAAAAGGAGAAGCGATACCACCTGGTGGTGCTGGCCAAAAATGCCGTCGGCTATCGCAACCTGGTCAAGCTCACCAGCATCAGCCACCTGCGAGGCATGCGCGGCCGCGGCATCTTTGCCCGCGCCTGCATCGACAAGGCCACCCTGGCGGCCCACAGCGAGGGGCTGATCGTGGCCACCGCCTGCCTGGGCGGGGAGATTCCCCAGGCGATCCTGCAGGGGCGCCCCGAGGTGGCCCGGGAGGTGGCCAGCTGGTATCAGGGTGTCTTCGCCGGCGACTTCTACCTGGAGATCCAGGACCACGGCGGCATTGAAGATCGCATCGTCAACACCGGCATCGCCCGCATCGGCGCCGAGCTGGGCATCGAGCTGGTCGCAACCAACGACGCCCACTACCTCAGTGCCAACGATGTGGAGGCCCACGATGCCCTGCTGTGTGTGCTCACCGGCAAGTTGATCAGCGATGAGAAACGGCTGCGCTACACCGGCACCGAATACATCAAGGGCGAAGCGGAGATGCTCGCCCTCTTCGCCGACCACCTGTCCCAGGATGTAATAGAGCGGGCCGTAGCCAACACCGCCCGGGTGGCCGAGAAGGTGGAGGACTACGACATCCTCGGCCGCTACCAGATGCCCCGCTTCCCCATCCCCGAAGGTCACACCTCGGTGAGCTATCTCACCGAGGTGGCCGAGCAGGGCCTCAGGGAACGGCTCCAGCTTGAAGTCGATCGGCCGTTTGAGCCGCTCTATGGCGAGCGGCTGGCCTTCGAGCTGCAGGTGATGGAGCAGATGGGTTTTCCCACCTACTTCCTGGTGGTGTGGGATTACATCCGCTTCGCCCGCGACAGCGGCATTCCGGTGGGTCCCGGCCGCGGCTCAGCCGCCGGCTCCCTGGTGGCCTACGCCCTGGGGATCACCAACATCGATCCGGTGATCCATGGGCTGCTGTTTGAGCGCTTCCTCAACCCCGAGCGCAAGTCGATGCCGGATATTGACACCGACTTCTGCATCGAGCGCCGCGGCGAGGTGATCGATTACGTCACAAAGCGCTACGGCGAAGACAAGGTGGCCCAGATCATCACCTTCAACCGCATGACCTCCAAGGCGGTGCTCAAGGACGTGGCCCGGGTGCTGGATATTCCCTATGGCGACGCCGACCGGCTGGCCAAATTGATCCCGGTGGTGCGCGGCAAGCCCGCCAAGCTCAAGGAGATGATCGGCGCCGAGTCGCCAGCACCTGAGTTTCGTGAGAAGTATCAGAAAGACCCCGTCGTGCAGCGCTGGGTGGACATGGCCATGCGCATCGAGGGCACCAACAAGACCTTCGGTGTGCATGCCGCCGGGGTGGTGATCGCCGCCGAGCCGCTCGATGAGTTGGTGCCGCTGCAGCGCAACAACGACGGCCAGGTGATCACCCAATACTTCATGGAAGATGTGGAGTCGATGGGCCTGCTGAAGATGGACTTCCTGGGTCTGAAAAACCTCACCATGATCGACAAGACGGTCGATCTGGTGCAGCAGAGCACTGGCGAGCGGGTCGATCCCGATGCCCTGCCCCTGGATGATCCGGGCACCTACGCCCTGCTGGCCCGCGGTGATCTGGAGGGCATCTTCCAGCTCGAATCGAGCGGCATGCGCCAGATCGTGCGCGACCTCAAGCCCTCCTCCCTGGAGGACATCTCCTCGATCTTGGCCCTATACCGGCCTGGGCCGCTGGACGCCGGCCTGATCCCCAAGTTCATCAACCGCAAGCATGGCCGCGAAGCGATTGAATTCGCCCACGAAAAGCTGCGGCCGATCCTCAATGAGACCTACGGGATCATGGTGTATCAGGAGCAGATCATGAAGATCGCCCAAGACCTGGCCGGCTATTCCCTCGGCGAGGCCGACCTGCTGCGGCGGGCCATGGGCAAAAAGAAGAAGAGTGAGATGGAGAAGCACCAGGGCCTTTTTGTTCAGGGCGCCACCGAGCGAGGCGTGGAGGCCAGGATCGCCGAAGCTCTGTTCGAGCAGATGGTGCTGTTCGCCGAGTATTGCTTCAACAAGAGCCATTCCACCGCCTACGGCGCGGTGACCTATCAGACCGCCTACCTCAAGGCCCACTATCCGGTGGCCTATATGGCTGCCCTGCTCACGGTGAATGCCGGCGACAGCGCCAAGGTGCAGCGCTACATCGCCAACTGCAGCGCCATGGGCATCGAGGTGATGGCCCCCGATGTGAATGCCTCCGGCATCGACTTCACGCCCGTCGGCAATCGCATTCTGTTTGGGCTCTCGGCGGTGCGGAATCTGGGAGATGGGGCAATTCGTCAATTGCTTGAGGCCCGCAGCAGTGAGGGGGCCTTCGCCAACCTGGCCGAGCTCTGCGATCGCATCCCGGGCCACCAGCTCAACCGCCGGGCCCTCGAAGCATTGATCCACTCCGGCAGCCTCGATGCCCTCGAGCCCGGGGCCAACCGCGCCCAGCTGATGGCCGATCTGGATCTGCTGATCGACTGGGCCAGCTCTCGGGCCAAGGACCGGGCCAGCGGCCAGGGCAACTTGTTTGATCTACTGGCCGGAGCTGGAGCTAGTGCTGCTAGCGGCGCTGAGGTGGCCCCCAAGGCGGCCCCGGTGGCCGACTACCCACCCACCGAGAAACTGAGGTTGGAGAAGGAACTGGTGGGCTTCTACCTCTCCGATCACCCCCTCAAGCAGCTGGCCCGACCAGTGAAGCTGCTCTCCCCCATTGCCCTGGCCAACCTCGAAGAGCTGGCCGACAAGGCCAAGGTGAGTGCCGTGGTGATGGTGCCCGAAATCCGCCAGGTGACAACCCGCAAGGGTGATCGGATGGCGGTGCTGCAGCTGGAGGATCTCACCGGCAGCTGCGAGGCCGTGGTGTTTCCCAAGAGCTACGCCCGCCTCGCCGACCATTTGATGGTGGATGCCCGCCTGCTGGTGTGGGCCACGGTGGATCGCCGCGATGATCGGGTGCAGCTGATCGTGGACGATTGCCGCTGCATCGACGATCTCCAGCTGTTGATGGTGGACCTGCCGGCCGAGCAGGCCAGTGACATCGCCATCCAGCACCGGCTGCGGGAGTGCCTGCACCGCCACCGCCCCCCCCAGGATGAGGCGGGTCTGCGGGTGCCGGTGGTAGCCTTGGTGCGCCAAGAGGATCAGACCCGCTTTGTGCGGTTGGGTCTCCAGTTCTGCGTGGATGATGTGCAGGCCGCCCTACTTACCCTGACCGCCGCCGACTTCCAGGCCACGATCAGCTCACCGCTTCTTGCTTGTTGATTTTGGGGGACTTGATTTTGGAGACCTTGATTTAGGGGGGCTTGATTTAGGGGGGCTACTTGTAGGAGTGCTTTTCATTGAGCTACGCAGACGGCTGATGTTCAGGCCGATCTGCTCGGTGCCCAGCAGGCTGCCCGGCTGCTCCTCCCAACTGGCCGAGAGCACTCCGAAACTCAGGCCCAAGACCCCCAGAAAGAAGCAGGCCCCGGACGCCGCCAGGGTGGTGCTCGGGGCGATGTCGAGAATCTGCCGGCTGACCAGCAGATAGCTCCCCACAAAGACCCCCATGCCCATCAGGGTGGGGATGCCTGTGCCGATGGCGATCCGCCGGGCCATGCGGTTGGCGACCACATCGGGAACCCCCTGCCTGCCCTTGCTGGCCATTTCAGTAAGCCCCTATCAGCCGCGGATGCCCAGCTTGGCAATCAGCTGGCTGTAGCGCTCCTGGCTGAGCCCCTTGAGATAGCTGAGCAGGCGCTTGCGGCGGCCGATCATCTTCAGCAGCCCCTGGCGGGAGGAGAAGTCGTGCTTGTTTTTCTGCAGGTGTCCGGTCAGCTGGGTGATCCGCTCACTGAGCATGGCTACCTGCACTTCCACCGATCCGGTATCGGTGCCGTGGGTCTGGTGACCGTTGATCAGTTCCTGCTTTTTGGTGGTGGTGAGCGGCATGGGCTGGGGAGTGGAGCGCAGGCTGGGCCAGAGCTGGTATGCAAGGTCCCACCATACCGTCTGGGGGTCGGGGATCTGGGGGTAGAGGGCCTGGGCGCTTCAGGCCACCTGGCGGGAGAGCCAGCGCAGGCTCTCACGGATCCAGTCTTCGGCACCTGCCCCTTCCGCCAGCCCGCCGGCGGCCACGGCCCGCAGGGCCCGGTGGATCTCCAGGGCCTCATAGCCCAGGGCCGCCAGGGTGAGCTGCACCTCATCCCGTCCTGCGGCGGGAAGCATGACCCCTTCTGCCAGGGAGTCGGGGTCGCTGCTTGCTTCTAATTGGCCCAGGAATCTTTGCTGCAGCCGGGTACGCAGTTCTACGGCCAGCCGTTCGGCCGTGCGCTTGCCCACCCCAGGCGCCTGGCAGAGGCGGCGCAGGTCGGTCTGCACGATCGCCTGCACCAATTCGGCCGTATCCATGGCGCCCAGCAGGCCCAGCGCCATCTGGGGGCCGATGCCACTGACGGCCACCAGTTCGCGAAACAGATCCCGTTCAGGCCGCTCGGCGAAGCCGTAGAGCAGCCAGGCGTCATCTCGGATGGCGTGGTGGATGTGCAGGGCCATGGCACTGCCCGCCTCCGGCAGTTGCTGCCACTGCCGCTGGCTCACCTGCACGTCGTAGCCCACGCCTTGACACACCAGCATCAGGCCGAAGCGCTTCTCCTGCTGCCAGGGATGGGTGAGTTGCCCTTGCAGCCAGCCGATCATGGGATCACTAGAAGGTTCCCCATCGTGCCCGCCCTGCCCATTTCTGCCCAGTCCGGCCCGCCGTTGCGCAGGTGGTGGGGCTTGCTGCTCCCCCTGCTGCTGCTGCTGCTGCCCCTAGCGCTGACGGGCTGCAGTGGGGTCGGCCAGCCGCCGCGCTCCGCCTTGCTCGGGGCCCTTGAGCTGCAGATCCAGCTGACCCAGGGTGCCATCGCCGAGGCCCTGGCCCTGGAGGCCGGCGGGGCTCCGGAGGTGAGTCGGGTACGGGTGGCGGAGCAGGAGTCGCTGTCCATCGGTGAGGCCAAAGGTCTGCGCATCGTGGGCCAGTTTGATTGGCGCTTAGCCGGCGATCCAATTCGGGTTGACAGCCCCTTTGAGCTCTACCTGCAGCGCGGGGAAAAGGGCCAGAGCTGGCGGCTGGCCCGACCCAGCGGAGCGGCCGGCGAGAACGGGGGGCAGCTGTGGATCACCGACCCCCTACCGGCTGGCTGAGGCTGACCAGGGTGGCCGCCAGCACCAGCAGGGCTCCGCTGATCGTGGCGGCATCGATCTGCTCCCCAAACAGCAACCAGCCCCAGCCCGCGGCGAAGCCCACCTGCACGTAGCTGATCGCCGTGGCCCGCGCCGCCGGCAGGGCCATCAGGCTGCGGGTCAGATACACCTGGCCCAGCTGGGTGAACAGCCCCACCCCCACCAGCCACAGCAGCTCGGTGGAGGTGGGCAGCACGGGATTGAGGGCCACCAGCGGCAGGCTCAGGGGCAGGGCCACCAGGGGGAAATAAAAGATGATCACCAGCGGGTGCTCGCTCTGGCCCAGGGAACGCACGCTCACATAGGCCAGGGCCGTGAACAGGGCGCCGGCCACGGCCACCAGCACCGGCTGCCAGGCCAGGGCCAAGCTGCCGCCTGGCTGGGCCACCAGCAGCACCCCCAGCCAGCCCAGCGCCATGGCGGCCAACACCCTCTTGCCGATCCGCTCACCCAGCACCAGCCAGGCCAGCAGCGCCGTGAAGGGGGGGTAGAGGTATTGCAGCACCGTGGCCGAGGCCAGCGGCAGGGCGGCCAGGGCTGCGTAGACGCAGAGCAGGGCAGCGGTGCCGATAGCTCCGCGCCAGATCAGCAGGCCCCGCCGTCGCCCCCAGGGGTATACCCCGGCCCGCCGCAGCAGCAACCAGCTCAGCCCCAGGCTGATCAGGCTGCGAGCCAGCACCACCTCGGCGGCGGGGATCCGGCCCCCCACCTGCTTCACGCACACGCCCATCAAGGAAAAACTCAGGGCGCTGGCCACCATCCCCAGCACGGCTTGCCGGCTCCGGTCAGAATCGGGCCCTGCATCAGATCCCATCGCTCCCCCTTTGCTGCTTGAGCCTTCCCCGTCTCCACCCCCGCACGATTGAGGCCGTCAAGGAACGGGCCGACATCGTCGATGTGGTCGGCGAGCACGTGGTGCTCAAGAAGAAGGGCAGGGAATACGTCGGCATCTGTCCCTTTCACGACGACAAATCGCCGTCGATGACGGTTTCCCCCGCCAAGCAGTTCTACTACTGCTTCTCCTGCGGGGCCGGTGGCAATGCGATCAAGTTCCTGATGGAACACCAGCGCCAGAGTTTCAGCGATGTGGTGCTGGAGCTGGCGCGCAAGTACCAGCTGCCGATCGAAACCCTCGATGGGCCCCAGCAGGAGCGCCTGCGCAAGCAGCTCTCCCGCCGCGAGCAGCTCCACAAGGTGCTCACCCTGGCGGCCGGCTGGTTTCGCAGCCAGCTGCGCAGCCCCGCTGGCGCCGCTGCCCTGGCCTACCTGCGCGATGGCCGGGGCCTGAGTGAAGCCACCCTGGAGGCCTTTGAGCTCGGCTACGCCCCCGAGCAGTGGGATGGCCTGCTGGGCCACCTGCAGCAGGTGGAGGGGCTGGGCCCGGAGCTGCTGGAAGCCGCCGGGCTGGTGGTGCCCCGCAAGGGGGGGGATGGTTTCTACGACCGCTTCCGCCATCGGGTGATGGTGCCGATCAAGGACCGCCAGGGGCGGGTGATCGGTTTCGGTGGCCGCAGCCTCGATGGCGGCGAGCCCAAATACCTCAACTCCCCCGAAACGGAGCTGTTCGAGAAGGGCAAGCACCTCTTTGGCCTTGATAAAGCCAGCACCGCCATCCGCAAGGACGACCGGGCGGTGGTGGTAGAGGGCTACTTCGATGTGATTGCCCTCCATGCCGCCGGCATCACCAACGCGGTGGCAGCCCTGGGCACGGCCCTGAGCAGCCAGCAGATCACCCAGCTCTGCCGCTGCTGTGAGAGCCGCCGCCTGATCCTCAATTTCGACAGCGATGGCGCCGGCGTGCGGGCCGCCCAGCGGGCCATCGGCGAGGTGGAGCAGCTGGCCCTGCAGGGCCAGCTGGAGCTGCGGGTGCTGCACCTGCCGGCCGGCAAGGACCCCGACGAATTCCTCAAAACCCAGGGGGCCGGCGACTACCGCGCCCTGCTGGATCAGGCTCCCCTCTGGCTCGACTGGCAGATCGAGCAGGTGCTGGAGGGCCGCGACCTGGCTCGCCCTGACCAGTTCCAGCAGGCGGTGTCGGCCCTGGTGGCCCTGCTGGGCAAGTTGCCCCAGAGCGCCGTGCGCAGCCACTACCTGCAGCGGGTGGCCGAGCGGCTCAGTGGCGGCCAGGCCCGCCTGGCGATCCAGCTGGAGGACGACCTGCGCCAGCAGGTGAAGGGCCAGCGCTGGCACGGCCGCTCCCAGAAATGGGAGCAACCCGGCGAGGCGGGCCTGCGGGAACGGGCCGAAGCCGAGTTGTTGCGGCTCTATCTGCATTGCCCCAGTCACCGCTCCGCCATCCGGGTGGAACTGCGCCAGCGGGAACTCGACGACTTTGCCCTCCAACCCCACCGCCTGCTCTGGGCTGCGATCAGCTCCCTGGAGGAGGACAACCTCGGCGCCGGCCGCCTCGAGGCGATCAACCGGGGCAAGGATCCCGGCCTCGACCTGGGGGATCTGGACCTGCCCCGGCTGTTGGCCGATCAGCTGGTGGTGGAGCAGAGCGCCCTGCTTGGTCGGCTGACCCCGCTGCTGGAGCCCAATGAACTGCAGCGCATGGCCCTGGGCCAGCCCCTGCTGCAACTGCGCGGCGCCGCTGCTGCCCTGGAACGGCAGAAGAGCCTCAAGCGGTGTCGCCATCTGCTCGATGCCTGGAGCAGCCAGCGGCTCGAAACCCTCGAGCGCTGCATCTCCCGCCTGCTGGAGGAGGAACGGCAGGAGGCCCAGGCGGCCGCCTCAGGTTTGGCGCCGATCAGCGACATGGAAGTGCGAATCGAGGCCCTCTTCGCCGAGCTCAATGGCGATGCCCTGCGCTTCCAGGAGCTCTATTACAACGAGCGCAAACACCTGGAGCACCTTGATTTCCAGCGCCGGGCCGCCTACGGGGAGGTGCTGGCCCAGCCGGCGGCCTAATCCGGCGTTCTGCCCAACATGTCGTTCCCCTACTCAATCCCCTTCCCCCCAGCTTTGCCCTGATGTCCGTGCCTCCGCTGCCGTCCCGCCTCGCCACTTTCTCCTGGGGCAGCCTCTCCTGGTTCAGCTTGCTGAGCCTGGTGGGTTGCCTGTTGCCGCTCCCCCAACCGGCCCTCGCCCAGAGCCAGACCCAGCTTCAGGCCCAGACCTGCCCCTGCAGTTGCGCCCAGCCGAGCCTGGGGCTGATCGGTCCCGATGGCCTGTGTCAGTGTTCCTGCGCCTCAGTGCCGATTCCAGGCATCAGCGAGGAAACCCTGGCCGGGCCACCCAAGCCCCCCAAGGCAGGTGGCCCCGAGCCCACCTGGAACGTGGAACCGGGCTTTGATGACGGCTTCGGTGATGGTTTCGGCGGGCCTTTTGGGGGTGGCTGGTGGTGAGCTCACCAGAGCTCCAGCAGGTGGGGCAGCATGCCCGCACTGCGGAAACCCTCCATCAGCTCAATGATCGCTGCAATCCAGATAAACCAGATGTCGCTCATGATATGGCGCCTAAATAGGCGTGGATTGCTGCTCCAGCTGGTCGGCTCGCTGTAGAGCTCCAGCCGCGGCCAGAACCGCGGCACCCTTTGCCGGTATTGCCGGTAGGCCTCACCAAACAGCTCCTCGAGCCGACGCTCTTCCCTGCCCATGATCCCCGGGTAATAGAGCCCGAAAATCGCCAGAAACAGCAGCGGGTAGGTGAGCGTTTCGGTGGTGAGTCCCACCCCCAGCAGGCCGATGCAGCTGAACACGTAGAGGGGATTGCGGCTGATCGAGTATGGGCCTTCGCTCACCAGCTGACCGTCCTTGCGGCCCGAGATGAAGAAGGAGCACCAGATCCTGCCTGCGGCTCCGACGGCAGCCAGGGCCAGACCGAGGCTGAAGAAAAATATGGCAACGGGCTCCTGATGGAGCTCCCAGCGGCTCTCGGTCAGTGCCACCACCAGAAAGGCCAGCACCGCTATCAATCGCGACAGTCCGGTGCGCTGCTGCTCCCACCAGGTCTTACCTGCGGGTTGGGCTTTAGATCCCATGGCACATCCACGCCTCTCCCGTTCCTACTCCCCCCTTGAGAGCCCCTGGGGCCCCTGGCCAGCCCCGATACGCTGGCCTTGCTGCTCTGCTGACGCCTGGGGCCATGGGGTTTTTCGAAGTGTTCTGGCACGGCGAAGCCATCGGCGATGGCAGCGATCTCGATGAAGCCCTCACCGCCTATCTCTCCGTTAAGCCGGAGGAGGGCAGCTGGGCCGCTGCCTGTGCTGACGCCCAAGCCCAGCCCTGCATGCGGCGTTACGCCTCCTTTGAGGCCTATCTCGACAATGCCGACGAACTGGAAACCATTACGGTGACTGCCGTCATGATCGAGGCGGCGCTGCATGAGCTCGCCTGAGCCCCCATTTTGGACTTTTCACCCTGCAGGTCGCTCAGGCATGGACCACCGGGATGGCCTCCAGCCGCGTGGTGGCGGCCCCCGACAGCTGGGAACGCCGCATTTGCCAGGGGGTGTGCAGGCCGGCAGCGGCCCATTGGATCGTGCCGCTGCCGTAATGCCGATTGAGGCGGTCGATGGTGGCCATCAGGGCCGCGCGCCGCCGCTGCTGCTCTGGCGGCAACGGCACCAGCAGGTGGTGTTGCAGGGTCGCTTCATCCTGCAGCTCCTGCATCAGCACGCCGGCTTTCTGCAGCGGTTTATGGGGCCGGAACAGCTGCTGCACCAAGGGCAGGGCCGCCTGCAGCAGCACGGTCGTGTCGTTGCTGGCAACCGGCAGGATCACGGTGGCGCCGTTGCTGTAGAGACTGGTGCCGTTGAAGGGGCTGCTGCGCACGAACACCGTGACGGCCCCAGTCCGTTGCCGCTGGCGTCGTAACTTCTCCGCCGCCCGGCTCAGGTAGGTGGCGATCGCCTCCTTTAGCTGGGCCTGGCTGGTGATCGGCTGGCTGAAGCTGCGGCTCACGCAGGTTTCCCGCTTGGCGGGCGGCACCAGCTCCAGGGGCAAACAGGCGTGGCCGCGCAACTCCTGCTGCAGGCGCACACCCACAACGCCGCAGCGGCGCCGCAGTTCGCCGCTGGGCATGTCGCGCAGGGCGCGGGCATGGCTGATGCCCCGCAGCCGGCACCAGCGGGAGAGCTGGCGGCCGATGCCCCAGACGTCTTCGATGGCGATCGCTTCGAGCTGGCGATCTGGATCGGCGCTGCTGCTGAAGTCGAAGACGCCCCCTTCCGCTGGGCTGGTTTTGGCGATTTTGTTGGCCAGCTTGGCCAGCACCTTGGTGGGGGCGATGCCCACCGCCACCGGCAGCCCCAGCCGGCGTTGCACGTCGAGGCGCAGCTGCCGGCCCCAGTCGCCCAGGTCAGCATTGCCCGCCGGCCGCTTCAGGCGGCCGAAGGCCTCATCGATTGAATAGATCTCCAGCACCTCCACCCACTCCTCCAGCACGGCCATCAGCCGCTGGCTCAGGTCGGCATAGAGGGCGTAATTGGAGCTGCGCACCACCACGCCCTGGCGTTCCAGTTCCCGCCGCACCTGGAAGTAGGGCTGGCCCATGCGAATCCCCAGGGCCCGGGCTTCGGCGCTGCGCGACACGACGCAGCCGTCGTTGTTGGAGAGCACCACCAGGGGCCGGCCGAGCACGGCCGGATCCAGCAACGCCTCGCAGGAGGCGTAGAAATTGTTGCCGTCGATCAGCACGATCGCGTCACGCCCCATGGGTGCGGATCACATGCAGGGCCACCCCCCAGATATGCGGGCGGCCAGAGGGGGCCAGCTCCAGGGGCGGATAGGCGGGATGGGCGGCCTCCAGGCGCCACCGGCCCCGGTGCCGCACCAGGCGCTTGAGGGTGAAGCCTCCCTCAAGCCAGGCCACCACCACCTGGCCCGCCCGGGCCTCCAGGCCCCGATCCACGATCAGCAGGTCGCCGTGGCTGATGCCGGCCCCCTGCATCGACTCACCACTCACCCGCAGCAAGACGGTGCTGGCCGGACAGCGGATCAGCTGGGCGGTGAAGCTGGCGGCTGGGCTGCCGGGGGCCAAGGGAACGCCGCAAAGGCGATTATTTTAGTTCACGCGTACCAGCCTCTCGCGGCCGGCAGATGCCAAGGGCGATACTGGCCTTCTGGCCCCAGCCTGATGGCTTGATCCGCAGTGCCCCCGTCCGCCGTTGCAGCTTGGATCGCCGGATCAGGCTCGCTGCTGGTGTTATTTCTACTGCTGCACCTGGCCGGGGTAAGCCTGGTCCTGCTGCAACCGCCGGCGTTTGAAGCCTATGCCACCGCCCTGCACCAAAGCCCCTGGTTGCTTCCGGCTGAAGGGCTGCTCGGTGCGACCCTGGTGGGTCACCTGGGGCTGACCGCCTGGAAGCTGGTGGCCAATCGCCAGGCGGGCAATCGATCGGCGTTGGTCTCGCGGCGGGCCGATCGCTGGGGGGCCTGGGCGGCCCGCAGCCTGCCCCTCAGCGCCGCAATCCTGCTGCTGTTCCTGGCGGTGCACCTGGCGCAGTTGCGCTGGCCCCGGCCCCCGGCTGGGCTGGAGCTGGCCCGACTGCTAGAAGTGCTGGGCCAGCCTTGGTGGGCCCTGCTCTATGGGGCAGCAGGCCTGGCGGCGGGCCTGCACCTGCTGCATGGAGCGGAGGCTGCCCATCGCAGCCTGGGCCTGCTGAATCGAGCCAATGGCGGGGCCATCCGCACGGCTGGGCGGGCGGTGGCACTGCTGCTGGGCAGCGGCTTTCTGCTGGTGGCGCTGCTGCTGAACGGGCGGGCTGTGGGGTGGCTGGCATGAGCTGCCTGCCCGATCCGCGCCTGCCCACCGGGCCCCTGGCCACGGCCTGGCGCCGCACTAGAGACGGGTTGCCCCTGATCAGCCCGCTGCGCAAGCGCCAATTGCGGATCGTGGTGGTGGGCAGCGGGCTGGCCGGATCGGCCGCGGCGGCCAGCCTGGCGGAGCAGGGCTACCAGGTGCAGCTGGTCACCTTCCACGACAGCCCGCGGCGGGCCCATTCGGTGGCCGCCCAGGGGGGTATCAATGCCGCCAAGAACTACGCCAACGACGGTGACAGCGTCGAGCGCCTGTTTGCCGACACGCTCAAGGGGGGAGACTTTCGGGCCCGGGAGGCCGGTTGTTACCGCCTGGCCGAAATCAGTGGCGCGATCATCGACCAGTGCGTCGCCCAGGGGGTGCCCTTTGCCCGGGAATATGGCGGCACCCTGGCCAACCGCAATTTCGGCGGCTCCCAGGTGAGCCGCACCTTCTACGCCCGCGGCCAGACCGGCCAGCAGCTGCTCTATGGCGCCTACCAGGCCCTGATGCGCCAGGTGGCGGCGGGGCGGGTCGAGTTGCTCACCCGGCGCGAGATGTTGGAGCTGGTCACCCTGGATGGGGTGGCCCGCGGGGTGGTGTGCCGCAACCTGCTCAGCGGCGAGCTCGAGACCTACACCGCCAATGCCGTGGTGCTGGCCAGTGGGGGCTACACCAACGTCTACTACCTCTCCACCAACGCCCTCAAATCGAATGCGAGTGCGATCTGGCGAGCCCACCTGGAGGGGGCGTTGTTTGCCAACCCCTGTTTCACCCAGATCCATCCCACCTGCATTCCCAGCGGCGATGCCTACCAGAGCAAGCTCACCTTGATGAGCGAGAGCCTGCGCAACGACGGCCGGGTCTGGTTACCGCTCAAAGCTGGCGACCGCCGCCCGCCGGATCAGATTCCGGAAGCCGAGCGCGATTATTTCCTCGAGCGCCAATATCCCAGCTACGGCAACATGGTGCCTAGGGATGTGGCCTCCAGACGGGCCCGGGAGCTCTGCGATGGAGGCCATGGGGTGGGGCAGGGCGGCCGCTCGGTCTATCTCGATTTCCATGACGCCATTGCCAGCCAGGGCTCCGAAATCATTGAAACCCGCTACGGCAATTTGTTTGAGATGTATCAGCGGATTACCGGGGTAGATCCGATGGCCGCACCGATGCGCATCTACCCCGCGCCGCATTACACCATGGGCGGTCTGTGGGTGGACTATCACCTGATGAGTTCGATCCCGGGCCTGTTTGTGCTCGGTGAGGCCAACTTCTCCGAGCATGGGGCCAACCGGCTCGGTGCCAGTGCCCTGATGCAGGGCCTGGCTGATGGCTACTTCATTGCTCCAGCCACCGTGACAGCCTGGCTCGCCGAGCAGGGGGCCACGGCGATTGGCCCAGATGATCCCGCTGTCCGGGAGGCCTGCCTGGAAGCGGGCCAGCGGGCCCAAGGGCGGATCGAGGCCCTGCTGGCGGTGGCTGGCACCAGGCCGGTGGACAGCTTCCATCGGGCACTGGGCCAGCTGATGCTGGAGCACTGCGGCATCATTCGCAGTGCCGCCGGCCTGCAGGCCGGCCTGGCAGCGGTGGCCGAGCTGGAAGCCCAGTTCCAGCGCGACCTGCGGGTGCCAGGCGGCGCCCATGAGCCCAATGGGGAACTGGAGAAGGCCCTGAGGCTCAGTGATTTCTTCGGCCTGGCCCAGCTGATGCTGCGCGATGCCCTGGCCCGGGAGGAATCCTGCGGGGCCCATTTCCGCGAGGAGCACCAGAGCTCCGGGGGCGAGGCCGTCCGCGACGATCAACACTTCGCCCACATCGCAGCCTGGGAACACCGGCCGGGCGCTGCTCCGATCCGGCACCAAGAACCCCTGAGCTTCAGCCTGCTCCAGCCGAGCACCCGCAACTACCAATGAGTGGTCTGATTTCCCTGACCCTGCGGATCTGGCGCCAGCGCAGCCCCGAATCGCCCGGTGCCTACGCAAGCTACCGGCTGGAGCGGGTTTCAGCCGATCTCTCCCTGCTCGAGGCGCTGGATCTGCTCAATGAACAGCTGATCAGCGCCGGGGAGAGGCCGGTGGGCTTTGAGCACGATTGCCGCGAAGGGATATGCGGCAGCTGTGGCTTTCTGGTCAACGGTCAGGCCCACGGCCCCCAGGCAGCCACCACGGTGTGCCAGCTGTATCTGCGCCGCTTCAACGATGGCGACACCCTGGTGCTCGCGCCCTGGCAGGCGAAAGCCTTTCCCCCGATTCAGGATCTGGTCGTGGATCGCAGTGCCCTTGATCGCCTGATCGAAGCGGGGGGCTTCTGCTCGGTGAACACCGGCAATGCCCCGGATGCCAATGCCATTTTGGTCGGCCGCGACCAGGCGGCTTCAGCCTTTGAGACCGCCACCTGCATCGGCTGCGGCGCCTGCGTGGCCAGTTGCCGCAACGCCTCGGCCAGTTTGTTTGTGGCCGCCAAACTCGCCCATCTGGCCCAGCTGCCCCAGGGCCAGCCCGAGCGGGCCGCCAGGGCAGAAGCGATGCAGCAGCAGATGGGGCGCGAAGGCTTCGGCAGCTGCAGCAGCCAGCTTGAGTGTGAGGCGGTGTGCCCCAAGCAGATTTCCGCCGATTGGATCAGCTGGATGCACGGCGAGCGGCGGCGGGCTGCTGGAAGCGGCGGATGAACTGGGCCAGGGGCATGGGCCCGCAGCGCCGCTGCCAGCCCAGCCCTTCCGGATAGCGCCGCCAGCAGGAGATGCGGCTGCCGCGCCGGTCTAGGCAGAGCAGGTAGCGATAGCTGGCGGCAGGGGCATCGGGGCTGGCCAGGGGCCCCAGGGGCTCGAACACTGCCTGGAGGTCGTGCCAGCTCCTGGGCGGCCGGCCGCTGGCCCGCAGCGGTGAGCCCAGCAAGCTGGCCAGGTGCTGGGGGAAGCCCCCATCGGGGAGCCACCAGTTGCCCTGGCGGCTGTGCTGGGTGTCGAGCAGGGAGATCAGGGCGCTGCAGGCCATGGGCAGGGAAGGGGTTGGCCCTTCTCCAGTGCCCGGCCTGTCTCACTCGCGGGTCTCCATCCGTCTCAGACGGTGGTCTCCATGTGGCGCATCAGGTCGAGACACTTGCAGCTGTAGGCCCACTCGTTGTCATACCAGGCCACCAGCTTCACGAAGGTGTCGCTCAGGGCGATACCCGCATGGGCATCAAATACGGAGGTGCAGCTTTCGCCAACGAAATCAGTGCTCACCAGCTGGTCTTCGGTGTAGCCCAGGATGCCGGCCATGGCCCCCACGGAGGCGGCCTTCATGGCGGCCTTGATCTGGTCATAGCTGGCCGCAGTGGCCAGGTTCACGGTCAGGTCCACCACCGATACATCCGGCGTGGGCACCCGGAAGGCCATGCCGGTGAGCTTGCCGTTGAGCTCGGGAATAACCCGGCCCACGGCCCTGGCCGCACCGGTGGAACTGGGGATGATGTTCTGGGCTGCGCCGCGGCCGCCGCGCCAGTCCTTCACCGAAGGGCTATCGACGGTTTTCTGGGTGGCAGTGGTGGCGTGCACCGTGGTCATCAAGCCACTGACGATGCCGAAGTTGTCGTGCACCACCTTGGCCATCGGCGCCAGGCAGTTGGTGGTGCAGCTGGCGTTGGAAACCACGTCTTGGCCGGCATAGGTGCTGTGGTTAACGCCCATCACAAACATCGGCGTGTCGTCCTGGGAGGGGGCACTCATCACCACCCGCCTGGCACCGGCGTTGATGTGGGCGCGGGCGGAGGCGTCGGTGAGGAAGAAGCCGGTGCTCTCCAGCACGTAGTTGGCCCCCACATCGCCCCAGTTGAGGTTGTTGGGGTCCCTTTCGGCACTGATCCGGATTGGCCGGCCATTGACCATCAACTGGTCGTTCTCCACCCGCACATCCCCTTGGAAGCGGCCGTGGCTGGAGTCGTAGCGAAGCATGTAGGCGAGGTAGTCGCGATCAATCAGGTCGTTGATACCCACCACCTCCACATCCGCCAGGGTGACCGCCCGGCGGAAGGCCAGCCGGCCGATGCGGCCGAAACCATTGATGCCGATGCGGATAGTCATGATTGGAGTGTCATCGCGGTGCTCCTGAAACCCTGGGGCGAATGGTTGCTGGTCACCTTACGGGGCCCGTCAGCCCAGGGCCTGCTTCAGGGCTGCTAAGCCAAACACCAGAAACAGGCCGCCACTGAGCCGGTAGAGCAGCCGCTCATCAACCCGCTGGCCAATCCACTTGCCGGCCCCCACCGCCAGCCAGGTCACCAGGGCATGGCCCAGCAGGGTGCCGGCCAGCAGGCCGGCAAAGCTGAACACCTGGGCCGGTGCGGTGGCCAGGAAAATCGTGGCGAACTGGGTGCGGTCACCCAGCTCGGCCACAAACACCAGTACAAAGGCTTCCCAGATCACCGCCCAGGCGGTGACGCCCACCCCGTTGGTTTCGGCCGCGTTGATCGCCTCCTCCGCCTGCTCGGCTTCGGCGCTGGCCGCATTCGCCGCCATGGCCTGGGCATCGATCAGCAGCTTGAGGCCGAAGCCCAGAAACAGGGCGGCCGCCAGCCAGGGCACCACGGTCTGGGGTAGCAATTTCCGCAGGCCGTAGCCCAGGGCCAGGGAGATCAGGGTGACGGCTGTCAGGGCGGAGAAGGCCCCCACAAACACCCAGCGGGCCCGGTGGCGCACCGCCAGGATCAGCGCCATGAAGAAGGTCTTGTCCCCCAGCTCCGCCAGGGAGATGGCGGCGAGGCTGGAGCCGAAGGCCGCCAGGCCGGGATCTGCGCTGAGGGGATTAGCCATCCCCCACCCCTAGCCCAGCACGCGGCCAAACCTGCCCTCTCACTCGAGGGACTCGTCTTCCAGCAGCAGCTGCTGGAAGGCCGTATAGAGGTCGCCGTGGTCTATGCCGGGCCCCCTGCGAGGGCCACCTCGGCCGGGCGATGGCTGGGCGGGAGCCTGGGCAGGACCCTTGGCGGCACCCTTGGCGGGAACCTGGGCGGCTGGCTGCCGGCGCCCTTCGAGCTGCTTCAAGCGATCCAGCAGGTGGGGCGGCACACTGCCATCGGGGCTCACCTGCATCAGCTCGCGGAACAGGGCCTCGGGGTTTTCCTCTACTTCCACCCGGTGGCGCTTCTCCGTTGCTCTAGGCGAGGAGCCAGCGCCAGCTGCTGGTTGGGGCTGGGGTAGGGGCAGGGTGCGACCAAGGGCCTCGAGGCGTTCGCGGCTGTGGGCGTCAAAGCTCATCGATCCAGAGGGGTTTAGCCACAGCCCAGGCTGGCGCGGGTATCGCGGCCTGTCACCGGATTGGTGCCGGTGGCCAAGCCGCAGAGGGTTTTGAGGGCATCGCCGCGCAGGGGCACGTTGGTGAAGTCGGCCCCCTCAATCACCACGTTGGTGAACTTGGTATTGAAGGCAAAGGCATCCTCGAGCACCGCATTGGTGAGGTTGGTGCCATCGAAGATCGCCGAATCGAGGGTGGCCTCGCGCAGGTTGGTGTTGCTCAGGTCGGCATCCTGCAGCTTGGCGGCGAACAGGCTCGCTCCCTGCAGATCGGAGCCAGCGAAGCTGGCATCGCGCAGGTTGGTGAGGTTGAAGGTGGCTCCCCGCAGGTCCTGGGCGGAGAAGTCGGCGCCGATCAGCACCTGCTTGGCCACATCCATGGCGGCCAGGGCCGGAGCAGCGGGGATGAACCAGCTCGCAGCCAGGCTCAGCAGCAGGGCCAGCGCCAGCTTGGCGAAGGAACGCCAGTACAAGGGCATGTCGGCGGGGCAGGTGAAGCAAGCCTAGGAACCAGTTGCCCCTCGACCCCAAGATAGAACCACCCAGCGGCGAACTAAGCTGAAACACCGATATTCCGAAGTATGTCACCCATGCGTCCCGATGGTTTGCGGGAAGTGCTCATGGATTCCAGCCGCGGCCAGGTAACCCTGCCTGCCGAGATGCGCAGACATCTAGGCATTGAGCCTGGCGGTGCTGTGATCGTGCAGGAGTGCGAGGGTAAACTGCTCATCAAGCCAGTTGCCTTAATCGAGGTGGAAACCTACAGCGACGATCAGATTGCTGCCTGGGATCGGGCTGATGTTATTGCCCCAAAGTAGCGAGGTCAGATCCTTACTCGCCTTCAACAGGCTTGGGCGCATTAACAGGCTTGATGCTTATCCTCCTCGACGCCAATGTTTTGTTCACCGCTGCTCATAATCCCAGGGGTAAGGCTGCATTCTTGATCACTCTGGGCAATGGGGGCATATTCAAGCTCACTACAAGCACTTATGCCAGGGAGGAAGTTCGTCGCAACCTTGAGTGCAAATTTCCTGAAGTATTGCCTGAGTTCAAGCGGTTGGTTGCTACAATTTGCATTGTGCCTGAAAACCTATCCCTGCCTTGCCCGGAGCGGCTTGCAGAAAAAGATAGGTCCATTTTTAGAGCTGCCTATGGCTGTAAGGCGGATGTATTGCTCACAGGCGATCTTCGTGATTTTGGCTTCCTGATGAATGCCCCAAAACTTGCCAGCGGCATCTTGATTCAGACCGTTGCCGATTTTCTAGCTGCAATCGGCTGACCCATCCCCGTTGCCGCCAGGCCCCGGTGGGAAAGCTGAAGGACATCAACACCAATTCGCCCGGAGCCTGCCCATGCCCCGCACCGCTGAGCGCCGCCAGGGGGACTGGGCTGAGCAGCGGGTTCTGCGCCTGTTGCAGCAGCGGGGCTGGCGCCTGCTGGCGCGCCAGTGGACCTGCCGCTGGGGCGAGCTGGATCTGGTGCTGGAAAAAGCCGGCCGGCTGCTGCTGGTGGAGGTGAAGGGCCGCCGCCGCTGCGGACCCGATGGCTGGGGCGTGGCGGCCACCTCAGAACTAAAAGACATCCGAGGCCTGCTAATCTCCAGCGCCTGAGTAGTACAGAAAAGGGCCCCCCATGCGTTTTGTCCTCTTGACGATAGTGACCCCCGTAAGCTCACACCAGAAGCACTAATTGACAAAACCTTGACAGGAAGGTTGTTTTGACCTAGAGTCTATATTTTGCAAATCCCCATGGTCAGTGAATTTGAATTTAATTAGTTCCATCGCTTAAATCACGCAGCCTCCTCTACTTTGCATTTTCTTAAATCCATGAACTCTGATAATGACAAGCAGCCAGTGGGAGCCAGGCTCACAGCAGCCCTAGCTCAATTTCCTTCGCAGAACTCACAAGCTCTTGATTATGCTCATGCCCATTTAATTGCTGGGCTTGTGTTGGCTCACAAACCTCTCGAGGTGTTGGAACTTGGCGTTGGCTCAGCTTACCTGACATCCGTCGTCTTGGAAGCATTGCGCGAAAACGGTCGTGGGCGCTTGACCTCCGTAGACAACTTTTTCGACTGGAATGGAAAGAAGCCTTTTCATATTACATACTTGCAAGAAAATAATCCCGATTGGAACTTGATAGTAGAAGATGAAAGTATTTTTTTGCAACGTTCTCCGTCAGAGGCTTTTACCTTCATTATTTCTGATGGAGACCACACTCGTGGATACCAGACGGCACCCGATCTCTTTCGCACGGCCGCCCCTGGCAGCGTGCTGGTTTTCCACGACACATCAAGCGAAATTTTCCGACTCCTAGCTCGCCTACCCAAGCGTTGTCGGCAGCTTGGATTCGACAACTTCCATTTTAACTCGAAATCAAAACCAGAAGAGAACACAGACCGAGGTCTGTTGGTTGTAGGAAAACAAGATCGCCGTCGATTCTCCCTAGATCCAATCGTCCGACTTTATCTCTTCTGGCGCGATAAACTTCGTCCGCTGTTGAAGCCAAGCAACCGACTAAACTGTCAAAATTAACTACCATTAAGTTCATTGGTATCCGGCAATAGGTTGGGAGGCTCTGATCGAATAACGGCCCTGTCAGGACTGCCTTAAGAGTTTGCGGAAAACCCCTGCGGGAAGCGCGTTTTCCCCAGGCAAAAGCTGATTTCTTGCTGATTTCAGCCCTCAGCGCAGCTCAGACGGTTGGATGAGGCCTTTTTGGGCTGTTTCTGAGGGTTTTGGCCGTCCGTCTGGCCACACCTCTGGGCAATGCGCCGCTCATGCCGCCGCCAGCGCCGCGGGACGGAGCAGATTGCCAAGGCGGATCAGGTTGTAGTCGATCATGTGCAGACCAAACACCGCATCGACCTTTTCGGTGCCGCGCAGTTTGAACTGACGCAGTCCGACCCACTGTTTGATCCAGGCAAATACCTTCTCGATGCCCCAGCGGGCATTGATCAACTTGGCATAGCCCTCATGGCGGGTAGTGCGGCCATCAATCGCAGAGCCGCCTGGACGGCTGGTGTTTTGTGCCACGTGCGGCGTGACACCGATGCATCGCATCTCAGCCACGAAACCCTTGGTGTCATAACCCTTATCCCCTTATCGGCACAGAGGGTTTTCTGGTGGGCACCGGGACGATCAGCCGCCATTGCTTGGGCAGCATCCCGTTCCCCGGTGCCCGTCGCTTGCGTGATCGTGCAGTCCACGATCAGCGCATGGCGGTTGTCCATGAGCACATGGCGTCGCACCGAGAGGTGCGCTCACTGACTCGGTAGCTCGGAAGAGCCTGGTGGGCGTTGGACTTGCGCGCCAGTAAGTCTTCTGGGTCAGTCTTTGAGCGGTGGGTCTTGTTGCAGAGCTTGATGCCGCGGAAGTCACCCTTGGCCCGCTTCTTGCCGGGCTTTGGAGCCCCAAAGCCCTGTCCAGGCCCTGATGGCGGCGGTGGTGGATCCTGCTGACCATCGGTCCGCTCCAGGGAGGCATGCGACGCCCAGGCCTGCAGCAGGGTGCCATCCAAAGAGAAGTGCTCATCGCTGAGCAACGGCTTGACTTCCGGCGCGCCCATCAGCTTCTCCAGAAAGCTGCCCATGACCTGGTCATTGAGCAGCCGCTCGCGGTTCTTGGTAAAGGTGGTGGGGTGCCAAATGGGATCGTCGGGGCTCAGGCCCGGTGACTTTCAGGAAAGTTGTCACTCCTTGGCTGCCATTCAGGCGGCCTTGATTAAGGGTAGCGCCAGGACCGGATCGGGCTCTTCTGTTGGCTTGTTTATCCACACTTCTGCCGGTTGACTCCAGCAGCGGGTGGCACCGCTCCAGCGCGTTGGATTGGCACGGCGGGCGGCCTCGTAGACATCAGTGCGCTGCTGGCAAATGGCCTTGGCAGCTCCACTGTGGCGCTGGTGGGGCGTCACGAATTTGATCGCGCTGTGGTGGTGCCGGTGGTTGTACCAATCCACAAATGCTGCCACCCATTCACAGGCCTCCTCTTTGTTGGCGAATGGCCGGCTGGGGTAGTCGGGGCGGTATTTGACCGTACGGAAAAGGGATTCCGAGTATGGGTTGTCGTTTGAGACCCTTGGCCTGGAGAAGGATCTGAGCACGCCCATCTCCTCGAGCCGTGATTCCAGCGTCGCCCCGCGCATTGCATTGCCGTTGTCGGCGTGGAGGATTAGTGGCTGCTGCTGGCACTGGCGGCGGCCAAAGCCGTTGGGGCGGTGGTAGCGCTCCTTGAGGCAGGCCCGCTGCACCAGATCCGCGGCGATCTGAGCCGACTCCACCTCGGCCACATCCCAGGCCACCACTTTGCGGCTCCAGACGTCGATCACCAGGTAGAGGTAGAGCCACACACCCCGCACCGTGGTCGGCAGGAAGCTGATGTCCCAGCTCCAAACCTGGTTCGGGCCATCCGCCCTGAGGCGCGGCACCGAGCGCGGTTCTTGAGGCAGCCTGGCCCTCCCCCGGCGGTGGCACTGACCCGCCTGGTGCAGCACCCGATAGAAGCTGCTCTCTGAACCAATAAAGAGCTTTTGATCGGACAGTGCCGGCACGATCTGCCCTGGCGGCAGCGCGGCGTACTCCGGCTGGTTGCACGTCAGCAGGATTCGCTGGCGCTCTTCCTCGCTCAGGCGGTGACCCACCAGCCGAGCACTGCCTTTACGGCGATCCACGCCGTCCCCATCACCCAGGAAGGCCTTCCGCCAGCGTTTGAGGGTGCGCAGGCAGATGCCGATCACACCACAGGCCCTCACCAGGCCGGCGCCCGCAGCATTGGCCTCCCCGATCAGCTCGATCACCTTCCGCCGGTGCACGGCGCTGGTCAGCCTTCCTCTTCCTCCGAACAGAAGGCATCCCACTTTTTTTGCAGCACCAGCAAAGCCGCCATCTCCGCCATGGCCTTCTCCTTGCGCTGCAGCTCCTTTCTGAGGGCTTTGATCTCCCGCTGGTCCTGGGCGCGGAGCTTCTCGAGCTCCTTCTGTTCGGCCATCGTCAGCACCGGCTTGGCGTTGGCATCCTGGGCCGCCTGCCGCCAACGGCTCACCTGCTCAGGGAACAGGCCCCGCTCGCGGCAGTAGGCGCTGAGTTCGGTGGCATTGAGCCCGGCGCTTTCCAGCACCACCGTGAACTTGTCGGCGGCGTTCCAGCCCTCTGGTTCCTTCTCGGATGCCGGCACCACCTCTCCCTGCAACCGCCAGGCCTTCCTCCATTTGTAGAGGGTCATCACGTGAATGCCCAGCTCCTCTGAAATCCGGGCCACGCTCTGCCTGTGGGGCGGGTGCATCCGTCTCCTCACATCAGCCTTAACGGCCTCGCTGTATCGGCGCATTGGTCATGTCCTCAAGCCCCCGGATGGATGGATCAAAGGGGTGACATCTTTCCTGAAACCGGGGGGCCCACAAACCAGCGGTACAGCAGGTAGTAGTGGAGCTGCTCTAGCAACAACCGCTCGGAGCGGGTTCCGTAGAACGCCTGCAGCAGCGAGGCCAGCAACAGCTGCTCCGGCGGCACCGATGGCCGGCCTTCTGCGGCATACAGCGCGAAAAAGGTGGGGTTCAATCGATCAAGGGCCTGATCCGCCAGTTTCCGGATCCACCGCAGCGGATGACTGGCCGGGATCCGCGCCTCGATCGCCACGTAGGAGAACAGGGAGCCGCTGCTCTCCCGGTGACCTCGAATCTGGACTGGGCGGTTGCGCAATTTTTGCGCAGGTAGGGTTTTTCAGCAAACTCTTAAGGTAAAATTTAGACATACGACTCGCTTGCTCTCCAGCGCGGGAATGTCTTTTATGTCGCAGACAATCTGAAATAGGAACTAGTGTGCCGTCCCGGAGATTTGCGAGCAAAGTCTCTGGAGCTTCTCCAGGATTGAGTCCGCGGTGGCGGTCCACTTGAACGGCGCCTTGGTCTTGTCGTAGGCCGCCACGAACAGCTCAATTTTGTTGATCAGCTCTTGAACGCTGGAGAAACTGCCACGTCGGATGGCCTTCTGGGTTATCAGTCCAAACCAGCGCTCCACCTGGTTAAGCCAGGAGGCATAGGTGGGTGTGTAGTGGACGTGAAAGCGCGGTCGCTGCACCAGCCAGGCCTTCACTTTTGCGTGCTTGTGGGTGCAGTAGTTGTCGACGATCAGGTGCAGCTCCAGATCCTTGGGCACCTCCTTGTCGATCCGCCGCAGGAAGCTCAGGAACTCCTGGTGCCGGTGCCTCGGCTAGCACTCGGCGATCACCGCACCGGTGGCCACATCCAGGGCTGCAAACAGGGTGGTGGTGCCGTGGCGGATGTAGTCATGCGTCACACCTTCCACGTAGCCCAATCCCATGGGCAGCAGCGGCTGCGTCCTGTCCAGAGCCTGAATCTGCGTCTTCTCGTCTACGCAGAGCACGACAGCGATCTCGGGTGGATTGAGATACAGGCCGACGATGCCCGTGACCTTCTCGACAAAGAACGGATCGGTGGAGAGCTTGCCGGGTAGCCCCGGGGAACTTCCCCCCGAGGCCCCCACAGATCCGTACGTGACACTCTCGCGTCATACGGCTCCTGTCATCCAGCCACTGCCCGCTCACCGTGCCAATGGGCAAACAGGCCAGGGCGCTGTTGGCCAATCCGCGTCAGGAGCTCACGGCTGCGGCGATGCTTACGCCGCAGTCGTTGGTGCTTCTGCCGCAGCCAGGCGCTCAGCTCCTGATTTAGGTAGCTGAACAACTTGGCCCTCAGCTCCGTTGGATAGAACCTGCCGTAGTACTGGATCCAGCCCCGCAGGATCGGATTCAGTCGTCTGGCAAGCTCCTCCAACGGCAGATAGGTCTGTCGACGCAGATCAATCTGCCGGATCCTGTCCCGCATGCGCTTAAGCGCCTGCGGACTCACCGCCGGCAGGAAGCTCGTAAAGATCTCCCCATGCCGGTTCTTGGCCATACGCGGCCGGAAGCAATAGCCCAGAAACGTGAACTGAATCCGAGGAAACTGACCACGACGGCTGCTGTCCTTGCAATAGACCACCTGGGTCTTCTGCGGATGCAGCGTGAGCCCGCAGGATGCGAATCGCTCCTGCAAGGCCGCCATGAGCCGTTCGCACTCGGAGAGGCTGTGGCAGTGGCAGATCACATCGTCTGCATAGCGCTCAAACGGGATGTGCGGAAAACTCCACGCATCCAGGAGTCAAACGCATAATGCAGATACAGATTGGCAAGCAATGGACTGATGACACCACCCTGGGGCGTGCCACTGGTCCGTTCCTGGAGAGACCCATCCGGCAATTCCACCGGTGCCTCCAACCATCGCCGCAGATACAGCAGCACCCAGCGCTCGGAGGTATGAAACCGGAGGGCCCGCATCAGGAGGTCATGATCGATCGAGTCGAAAAACCCCTTGATATCGAGATCCACTACCCAGTCATACTTCCAACAGCGCTTACGGCAGCTCTCCACGGCCTGGTGGGCCGACTTTCCCGGTCTGTAGCCATAGGAGTCCTGATCAAAGATCGGCTCCAACTGGGGCTCCAGCACCTGCTTGACCACCATCTGAGCAACGCGATCAGCCACCGTGGGAATGCCCAGAGGCCTTGAACCGCCTCCAGACTTGGGAATCTCCACACGCCGAACCGCTGGCGGGAAGTAACTCCCAGATGCCATCCGGTTCCAGAGCTTATAGAGATTATTCTCCAGGTCTTGGGCAAAGTCATCGAGACTCTGGCCATCCACACCAGCCGCCTTCCCGTTCCGCTTCACAAGCTGATAGGCCTTCCAGACCATCGCTTTGGTGATCGGTAGCGACTTGTCCGAACTCACCTCCGTCCTCCTGCCGGGGGCAGTTGTGGAGAGTGTTCGAACCGAATGACGCAGCCCCTTCGCTCCAGGGCCATTACAGCCCCTTCATCACTACTACGAGCTGCTCCGCCCCTGCCATGGGTCTTGGTAGTCGCCCTCGTGGTTGTGGCCACTTGAGACTTTCCCTTTACACCCCATGGCAGGTTCCCACGTTCCACACCGAGGCCTGTGATGGACTCATGTCGCCTGTAGCCGAAGGCTTGCGCGAAGCGGTACACCGGCTGCCATGTGGACCGTAAGCAGGTGACGTCCACACTGTTCCGGGTGTCGGCTACCTCCACCCGTTTTGACAGCGACTGAAAGCCTTTTCGTAGCCCTTGGGCTTCCGCGCAGCGGTTGCGTCAGCGGCGATTCGCTTGCGCTCATCTTTCCATCACTCACCTGACGGATCACGTCCGCCTTTTCCCCATCGCTCACCCACCGCGCCTTTTGAACGCAGCAGCATGGGGTGGTTTGGAGCCTGCCCCTGCAGGCCGGCTCCGGGAGGCCACACTCCCATCCCTGGTGTAGTTGCGTCAGTGTTCATGGTGAACGTTTGACTCGTGGCACAAGTAGCCGAAGGCTTCTCCGAAGGAGTACAGGATTACTTTCTCCGGGGCAAACCGCTCCGCCAGCTGCTGCGTGAAGGCTTGGAGCGCCTCACGGGTGACGAGCGGAACTGGGGTAACCATGACCATTCCCCCATTCTGGCCCGCAATGCATCCCGGCTAATACCGTTACGCACGCCTGGGGTGCGGGCAGAGATTTAAAGGCCACGGATCGCGCGGCCGCCAACGGTTGAGACTGGCCCTGGCCCTTGCGGTTGTGGATGTCCAGCTCTTCCCCCGAGGCACCTACCTGCCCCAACCCCAGCTTGGAGCAGCTGGAGCAGGAGGCCCGAGTGCGGGGCCTGTTGCTGCGCCTGCAAGTGAGCCGGCCGGCGGGGCTGGCCTGGGGGCTGCGGGTAGGGGTGGCGCGGCGGGATGGGGAGAGGCTGCTGCTGCTGGGCGAGCTCAAGGGCTGGGCCCTGCCGAGCGCCAGCGGCCTGCGGCTCGACACGATGCGAGTGCAGGCTGGGGACTCGGCCGCCATCGGCCCGCTGATCTGGGCGGCCACCTTTGCCTGGGCCCTGGAAGCCACCCCCTGCCGCCAGGCCACGATCCTGGCGATCCGCGACAGCGACGCCCAGCACCCCCGCCTGGTGCGCTATTTCCGCGCCCTGGGCTTTGCGCCCCTGCGGGAGCTCGCTGCGGGCCCCGCCGATCTGGCTCCCCGCTTGCTCTGGGGTGGCTCGGGCCTGTTGATGCGGGCGGACTGCGCCGAGGTGCTGCGGCGCAGCGCCCGCCGCCTGGGTGGGCTGGATGGGCTTTGATCCCCGCCGCTGGCGGCCAGCCCCGGGCAGCCCGCCGGTCACCAGCAACGTCGATGCCCTGCTGGCCGAAAATGATGCCCTGCGCCGCGAAGTGCAGACCCTGCGCCGCCGGCTGGAGCAATTTTCGGCGCAGGCCCCCCAGCCTGGCGCCGATAGCCCCACGGGTAGCCAGACCTATGGCCATGGCCTCAGCCCGGATCAGCTGGAGCGCTGGGGTCAGGCGATGGCCGCCCACCCCCAGTGGCAGGCGCTGCGGATCGGTCCACCGGGCGGATTGCGGGGGGTAATCGAGGAGCTGCGACGCCACTGGGTCAACCCGGCGCTCAGCCTGGAGGAGGAGCTCGACCGCCGCTCCCCTGGCCTGGGCACCGCACTGGCCGAAGCGCTCCGGGGCCCCCACAGTCGGGCCCGCTGGGCCGTGCGGGCGGCCTTTGCCCTCTATGGCCCCCGAGCGCCGGAGTGGCTCACTGAAGCGCCGCTCCAGGTGGTGGTGGAGTTGGGGCGCCGCCAAGCCCAACTGGGCCAGCGCCGCCGCGGCACCCGCACCGAGAACCACTCCCGGGGCCCGACCACCTCCCAGAGCTCAGCCCAGAACTCCTCCCAGAGCTGGGCCCCAGACCCCCGCGGCGAGGCCCTGCGGGAGCTGGGGCTAGAGGCCGGGGCGAGCCCGCAGATGGTCAAGCGGGCCTATCGGCGCTTGGCCAAGGCCCACCACCCCGATCTGGGCGGCGATCCCCAGGCCTTTCACCGGCTGGAGGCGGCCTATCGGTTGCTGATGGACTGATTCACATGGACTGATTCAGAACTGCAGCTGTAGTTGCAGGCCGGCGGCCAGGATGTCATCGACCTGGCCCGATCCACCCGGGTTGAGCACCAACTGCAGCACCGGTTGCAGCGACAGGTTTGCATTCAGGTTGAAGGTGTAGTTAAGCTCCAGCATGGCTTCGGCTGTCAGGCCTGGGGTCAGCTGGCTGTTGAAGCTGCTGCGGCCGTAGCCTAGGGCCAGCACATCGAGGGGGCGGCCGGGTAACAGCCCCTGGCCCAGCCAGCCGCCGGCCAGAAACAGGGGCAGAGGGTTGGTGTCTCCGCTCACCGCAGTTTTGACACCGAGCCAGAAGCGGTTATCGAGGCCCCAGCGACAGGGGGGACGCCAGCGTGATCGTGCCATAAAGGGACCCATCGGACTCGCCCAAGCTGCACTTGGCCAAATAGACCCCGCCCAGCTGAACCTGGGGGGAAGGAAGCTGGCGGGAGATGGTCTGACCCTGCCGCCGGATCGGTGCGGCCAGGGCGCTGGCTCCGGGGAGCTGGGTGAAGGTCCACTGCAGAAGGTGCAGGCTGCCCTCGCTTGAGCTCAGGTCGGGATTGACCCCGAACAGACCCGCCAGGGCGACTTGGGAATCGAGCCAAAAGGCGCCATAGCGCCATTCGCCATAGCGACCCTGGGGACCCTGGCGACCGGGGGTCCAGCTCAGCTGTAGCCCCGGGGCCACGTAGGGATTGATCGGCAGGCCATCGATTGCGAAGTTGAGCGTGTCATTGAGGGCGGAGTGCACGTATTGATCGAGCACCGGCGCCCTCACAAGACCCGGATTGAGGGAGAACACCCCAGCTTTCAGCGCCAGTTCCCCCAGGCCAGCCCGGCGCTCAATGGTCGCCTCCGTAAGCCACAGGCCAGTCGGATGGGCCGCGTTTTGCAGGGGGTAGGCGGCTCCGATTGCGGCGTTGAGCTTGGGATCGCCGTTTAAGAGTTTGCTGAAAAACCAAGCCTGCGCGAAAATGGATTAACCGCCCAGCCCAGATGCGAGGTCACCGGGAGCGCAGCGGCTCCCTGTTCTCCTACGTGTCGATTGAGGAGCGGATCCCGGCCAGTCATCCGCTGCGGCGGATCCGGAAACTGGCGGATCAGGCCCTCGATCGGCTCAATCCCACCTTTTGCGCGCTCTACGCCGCAGAAGGCCGGCCCTCGGTGCCGCCAGAACAGCTGCTGCTGGCCTCGTTGCTGCAGGCGTTCTACGGGATTCGCTCGGAGCGGCTGTTGCTGGAGCAGCTGCACTACAACCTGCTGTACCGCTGGTTTGTGGGCCTGAGCCCGGATGATCCGATCTGGCACCCCACCACATTCACCAAAAATCGGGAGCGGTTGCTGAACGAGCAGGTCATGGGGCGCTTCCTGGAGAAACTGATGGCTGCCCCGGAGGTCAAGCCGCTGCTCAGCGACGAACACTTCTCAGTGGATGGCACCCTGCTGCAGGCCTGGGCGTCCCATGCCTCACTGGAGCGGACCGATGGTCAGCAGGACCCACCGCCCCGTCGTCAGGCCCTGGCGAGGGCTTTGGCGCTCCAAAGCCCGGTAAGAAGCGGGCCAAGGGTGACTTCCGCGGCATCAAGCTCAGCAACAAGACCCACCGCTCCAGCGTCGATCCAGACGCCTTGCTGGCCCGCAAGTCCAATTCCCACCCGGCCCAACCCAGCTACCGGGGCCACGTGCTCATGGACAACCGCCATGCCCTGATCGTCGATTGCCGCGTTACCCAAGCAGTGGGTACCGGGGAGCGGGATGCCGCCAAAGCGATGGCGGCTGACATCCCCGGTGCCCACCAAAAAACCATCGGTGCCGACAAGAACTACGACACCAAGGGCTTTGTCGCCGAGATGCGTCGCATCGCCGTGACGCCGCACGTCGCTCAGAACACCGCCCGCTCTGGTGGCTCCGCCATTGATGGCCGCACCACGCGCCACGAGGGCTACGCCAAGTCGATCAATGCCCGCCGCGGTATCGAGAAGGTGTTTGGTTGGATCAAACAGTGGGGCGGTCTGCGCCAATTCAAACTGCGCGGCACCGACAAGGTGAGTGCGGTGTTTGGCCTGCACGTAATCGCCTACAACCTGATCCGGCTGGGCAACCTGCTCAAACCGGCGATGGCGGCGGCATGAACAGGTGGTTGCCCAGAGGTGTGCCAATGAGGCGGCCTCCAGGAAGCCCCAACGGGGCAAAACGCCTGAAATCGGGCGTTCTGAACCGCTGAAACGCATCATTTCAGCCCGAACGGAGCACAATCAGCTCTCTGGAGGGAAAAACGCGGCCTTTCAGGCAGTTTTTCCGCAAACTCTTAACAGCATCAGTTGCAGGTTGGCCCGCCAGTGGTCGCCTTCGTGCCACTGGTCGGCGGGCTTGGCCAGGCCACTGCTGAACGCTGCCCCCAGGGTGAGCTGCTGCATCCAGCTGGCGCTCTGCTCGATTCCGCCGCTCGGGTTTCCCAGGGGCTGGGCCTGCAGGTTGAGGTCGAGGTCGATCCAGCCAGGAACATTCAGCAGCCGGTTGAGGCTGGGGGGATCGGACTCGGCCTGGACGGCCGGGGTGAGTCCACCGGCTCCCAACACCAACAGAACCCTGACCAGGAGAATCAGCAGTCCGGTGGGACTCAACACGATTGGTACCCGTTTGAGCCCTTCAGAACAGGATCCCTGGTGTGGGGGGGGCCAGCACTGGCGGTCAGTATTACTGGATGCAGCGGCGATGACAATCGCAGGAACGATTGGTCAGGCAAGGAGGTCTGCGCCGTAGTGACGAGGCCATGGGAACAATGGCCCTGGACGGGGCGAAGTCAACAACCGCAAAAACAATAGGCTCATTGCACCCCCAGACCTGAAGGCCAGGCTCAAGAATGAGACAGGTATCCCATGAAATGGGAAGTTTGATCAGAGCTTGATCAGAGTTTCCTTAACTCTGACTGAGCAACGTTTGCAGCAGTTCTGATAGTTCCTCCAACTCTTCGCGATCCAAGATCCAATCACCGTTTTGAAGTTTCGTCACGTGCTCAGATTGAAGCATCCAGCCGTCCTCAAGCTGGGCGGCCACGAAATGGGGGGTGCTGTATTGGCTCATGGGGTGGTGTTGGTAACGAGTTTCCTTTCGCTGCTTAGCCCGGTTTAGCCCGAACGATCGCTTCTTCCAAGAATGGTCACTTTCAGGCCCATCACAATCAAGCGTAGGCCCTCTCACATACTAGTTCTACTGCCGAGCTAGGCGCTCCAGAAGGATTTCATGATTTCCTCGCTGCTCTGCACTCGTGGAGACAACACCTAGGGGATGCCCCGCTTTTGCATAGCCCTGTGGCTCAGTTGATCTAATCGAGGCAACCCCAAAATAAGACAGAAGGGTTCGCGCCATCTAGGCCGTTAGACATTGAAGTCGCAGTCCTTGGCGAACACGATGTCCGTCATGGACTCGATCAGTTTGGCTTCAGGAGGCGGTCATCGTGCTGCCGGCGGCGTGGTAGCTGCTGCGCACCAGCGGCCCGCTGCGCA